>NZ_KK211190.1:2584913-2912638 GCF_000620865.1 Exiguobacterium sibiricum 7-3 | reverse complement strand
CGATAGCCAAGTGGTCACACCCGTTCCCATGCCGAACACGGAAGTTAAGCACTTGAACGCCGAAAGTAGTTGGGGGCTTCCCCCTGTGAGGATAGGACGTTGCCAGGCAATTTATTTTATTTATTCCGCAATAGCTCAGTGGTAGAGCAACCGGCTGTTAACCGGTAGGTCGTAGGTTCAAATCCTACTTGCGGAGCCAATGGCCCGTTGGTCAAGCGGTTAAGACACCGCCCTTTCACGGCGGTATCACGGGTTCGATTCCCGTACGGGTCACCATTTTTTATTTTTTGCCGGTGTAGCTCAGCTGGTAGAGCAACTGACTTGTAATCAGTAGGTCGCGGGTTCGACTCCTGTTGCCGGCACTGTTTTTTTAATTCTATAGTTCCTAGACAAACTGGGGGGGTAGCGAAGTGGCTAAACGCGGCGGACTGTAAATCCGCTCCCTCGGGTTCGGCGGTTCGAATCCGCCCCCCCCCACCATGTCGAGCCATTAGCTCAGTTGGTAGAGCATCTGACTTTTAATCAGAGGGTCGCAGGTTCGAATCCTGCATGGCTCATATTTTGCGGAAGTAGTTCAGTGGTAGAATACGACCTTGCCAAGGTCGGGGTCGCGGGTTCGAATCCCGTCTTCCGCTTTTTATGTTTTTGGGGCCTTAGCTCAGCTGGGAGAGCGCCTGCCTTGCACGCAGGAGGTCAGCGGTTCGATCCCGCTAGGCTCCACCAAATTTTGCTTAAAGATCTTAAGCGAGTTTCGTTCGTCTTAAGTTTTTTTATACTTGAAATGCCTGCAATTAAAGTACGTACGCGAAAGCACTGTGAGAGTTTCTCACGGTGCTTTTTTGTCGTCTGATCTTGTATAATCATGCGTCGTCGTGTCGAGTTGAACCACTGTCTTGTTACCGCTTACAATTAAGGTAACTTACTGAGTAAAGGGGAACACGTCGATGAACATTGCATATATCAGCGTACCGTATCGTTATGGTCAAGGAAAACCGGGGACAGAGCAAGGACCGGCTGCTGTTGAAGAAGCAGGCTTACTGGAAACACTTGCGGTACACGGACAAGAAGCAGCACGCTATGGGGAAGCGGCTGTTTTGTCTGAAGATGCTGTCCGGGAAGAAGATCCGCAACTCAAACGACTGGAAGGTGTCGTCCATACGACAAACGACTTACAGTTAATCGTAAGTGAGGCGCTGGCAGAGCAACGTTTCCCGTTACTCGTTGGAGGCGATCACAGCATGGCGATTGGAACGATCGCCGGTCTACGGAAAGTCGTACCGCGTCTCGGTGTCATCTGGTTTGATGCACACGGCGATTTGAATACGCCTCAAACATCACCGTCCGGCAATATTCACGGAATGCCGCTTGCTGTCGCGTTAGGGGAAGGGCATCAGCGGTTAACGGAAATCGGCAGCAGTGAGGTCAAACTGCTACCGGAACATCTAGTCTTCATCGGTTTACGCGATGTGGATGCAGGAGAACAGGAACTGATTGACCGTCTTGGTATTCGTGTCTATGATATGGAAGCGATTCGGGCACGTGGCATGGATGCCATCATGGAAGAGGCAATTGCCTATTTAAAAGAAACAACGGATGCCTTTTATCTCAGTTTCGATATGGACGGGCTCGATCCAAGCCTTGTTGAAGGAACCGGGACACGGGTTGCAGACGGAATTATGCTCGACGATGCGCAGACGGTCTTACGTCATTGTGCGGAGCAGGATGACTTCATCGCAGCTGAATTCGTTGAAGTCAATCCGCTGTTGGAAGAAGGAAACGGGACAGCAATCCTTGCGAATGACTTGATTGGAAACTTGCTCCAGTATATGCGGAACCACCGTTTAGTAAAATAATGGATGGAACTTGAACTCTTTTCGTCAGAGTTCAAGTTTTTTTTGTTACAATTCAAATTGAGATGAAACATTTGTTGGTCGACTCCGTATAAGAGATTGACCGCATAGAGCGGGGGGTATTCAAAGTGGAAGAAACAACACTACGCTTGATTGAGCGGGTGAAGCAGGGCGACCGTGATGCATTCGCGGCACTTGTTGATCTATATAAAGAAGGTGCTTTTTTAGTCGCTTTCCGTGTTTTACGTGATCGAATGGAAGCAGAGGATGCCACGCAAGAAGCCTTTATCCGTGTGTTCACGAAAATTGAATCGTATAATGCCCAGTGGAAGTTCCGGACATGGTTGTACCGGATCGTGACGAACGTGTCGATTGACCGGCTCCGCAAGAAACGTCCCGACTATTCCCTTGACGCTGAGATGTCAGGGACTGAAGGACTGACGTTGTATTCGCAGCTTGAAAGCAAGGATCAGTTGCCGGAGGATCAAGTCATTGATTCTGAGCAGCGACAAGATGTGGGAGAGGCAATCGCCGGCTTGCCGGAAAAATACCGGGTTCCACTTGTTTTGAAATACATTGAAGATCTTTCACTTAAAGAAATCAGTGAGATGATCGATTTACCCGTCGCTACAGTTAAAACCAGAATTCATCGGGGACGCGAAGCGCTGAAAAAGCATTTCGGCAAGCGATGAGATGAGAAGGAGGCACTCACCATGACACGAGAAAAAGTGTATGAACGGATACAGGATTATTTAGACCAAAACCAACCTCCAGAAGACTTCAAACGACTTGAAGCGGAGTTACGGGAAGCGAATGCGATGGACGAGTTCGAAGAGTATCGGCTCCTCGATGCAGAGTTACGCGCGCTTTCAGCACCTAAGCTTTCGGCGGATTTTACATCCCGCGTGCTGGCACAATTGCCCGAACAGGTGGACCAACCGAATGTGACTCCGCTTAGGAAATCATCCCGTTTTGGCGGGAAAATGAAACAGTACCCGTTGCTTGCAGCAGCCTCGATTTTCATGTTGTTGTCTGTCGGAAGTCTCGGCGGCTACCTGACACAGGAAGAACATGACTTATCGTATACGAATGTACCGGGAATCGTCGCAGAGAACGGCGAAGTCGTTGTACCGGAAGGCGTTACCGTCAACCAGGACCTGTATGTCGAAGGCGGAAATGTCCGGATCGAAGGCAAGGTCAACGGAGACGTGATGACCGTCGACGGAAAAGCATATACCGCGAGTGCAGGGAGCGTCACAGGCGAAATCAAACAAATTGATCAACTCTTTGAACGTGTCTGGTACGGAATTAAACGAATCTTTGAATGAATCAGGTGGGACGAGTCTAACTCGTCCCTTTGTGCTATAATGAAAGCTGTTTAAATCAGATGAGATAGGGGGCACGGTTGGTGAATTACTTCAACTGGCAACCACTTCAATTTCAATTGTTGAAACTGGGAGAAAACGTACATTGGTACGATTATATTAATGATGTGATTGATATCGCGGTCGTGACATTCGTCATTTACCGTTTGATGATCATTGTCAAAGGAACAAAAGCAGTCCAATTGATCAAAGGGATTTCCGTCATTTTGATCAGCTGGTTCTTAAGCGGATTCTTCGGACTGAAGACGTTACAATTTCTGTTGAATCAAATCATTACGTATGGCTTGTTAGGAATCATCATTATCTTCCAGCCAGAGTTACGCCGGGGACTCGAACACCTCGGTCGAACGAGTAAATTCTTTTCGCGGAGTGCCATCAGTGACGAAGATGAACAAGTCCGGATCGTGGACGCACTCGTGACATCTGCGCAATATATGTCCAAACGCCGGATCGGAGCACTCGTGACGATTGAGCGGGAAACGGGTCTCAGTGAATACGTTGAGACGGGCATTCCGCTTGGATCACAAATCACAAGTCAGTTATTGATCAATCTCTTTATTCCGAATACACCACTGCATGATGGAGCCGTCATCGTCCAACAAGGGAAACTGGCAGCAGCGGCTTGCTACTTACCGTTATCCGAGAGTGCGCATATCTCAAAGGACCTCGGGACACGCCACCGGGCAGCCATCGGAGTCAGTGAAGTGACGGACAGTGTCACACTGGTCGTATCGGAAGAAACAGGTGGTGTCTCACTTGCCATCAATGGTCGTCTGTACCGAGAGCTCGATGAAGAATCACTCCGGACGAAGCTGCTTGAGACAATCGTCAAAGTCGAACCGACGAATACTTCCTTCTTGAACTGGATGGGGGCGAAAAAATAATGTTCGAAAAATGGTTCAATGAACGCTGGTTTCTCCGTATCGTTGCGGTTTTGCTGGCTGTCATGCTGTATCTGATGGTCGCAGGGTCTAATTCGACCGGTAAAAGTGATGCGGCGAGTCTGTTGCCAATCGCCGGACAAGGCTCGACGAAGTTTGACGTACCGGTTACAGTCAATTATGATGAAACGCAGTGGGTCGCCTATAATATTCCAAAAACGATTGAAACGACGGTCAAAGGCCCGTCGAGCAGTTTAACGATGCTTCGACTCGTCAAAGATTTTGGGTTGTCGATTGACTTGACCGGTCTTGATCCCGGCTATCATCGTGTCCGGTTGACAGCGAACGGATTTGGAAAAGATGTCGAAGTGACACCAAAACAGGAAACGATTGAAGTATTCCTTGATAAAAAAGTCACGAAAGAAGTTCCCGTTCAAGTGGCATTATTAAACAAAAATAAAATCGCTGAAGGATATGTTGTCGGTGAAGCACAGCCGACCCGTCAAACGGTCTCCGTGACCGGCGGGGCAGAAAAACTGCAGGCCATCACAGCAATCCAAGTTCCGATCGATGTAACGGGCCGGGCGGAGACGTTTACAGAATCCTTTAACGTCAAAGCAACGGATGCGAATGGAAATGCCATCAGTGCCACGTATGATCCGGAACAGCTGGAAGTCACGGTTCCGGTCTATAAAGAAAGTAAAACCGTTCCGATTAACGTCGAAACAACAGATGCGGTCAAGAAAGGGTATAAAGTCGTCAAGATTGTTCCCGTCACGACGGAAGCCCGATTATATGGAACAAAAGAAGAACTGTCACGGATCGGTTCCGTGTCGACGGAAGCTGTCTCCTTAAAAGGGTTGACGAAAACTGTCGATCGAACGGTCAAACTGATTGAACCGGACAACGTAACAGCAATGGAACCGACTTCGATTACAGTCAGCATCGTCGTCGAGAAGGAAAATGCGAAAGCGACGACAGAAACCGTCGAGGACCGGGCCGAAAAAACAATTTCCGGTGTCACGGTGACATTAAACGGATTTGATGAGTCGAAGTATACGATTGATTACGAACAGACGATTGATCTCGTCGTCCGTGGAAGTGAAGCTGATCTTGCATCGATTGATGCAACAGATATTAAAGCGGTCATTGATGTGACCGGTTTAAAAGAAGGTACACACGGCTTACCGATCTCATATCAGACGTCAAAAGCGTTCGACGTTCTTCGTCCGGATAATATGGATATCACACTGAAAGCGATTCCCCGGACATCGGTCCAAACCAATTAAATCAACTTTGTGAAATGAGGAAATAGAACATGGGTAAGTATTTTGGAACTGACGGCGTCCGCGGCGTCGCAAACGTAGAATTGACACCTGAACTGGCATATCGTCTTGGTCGGACAGGTGGGTATGTCTTAACGAAACACGAAAGCACACGTCCGAAAGTCTTAATCGGTCGCGATACACGTGTCTCTGGACAAATGCTCGAGAACGCATTGATCGCAGGACTCCTATCAATCGGTGCAGAAGTCATGCGTCTTGGTGTCATCTCGACACCCGGTGTCGCGTATTTGACGAAAACAATGGATGCGACTGCGGGCGTCATGATTTCCGCGTCGCATAACCCGGTTGAAGATAACGGGATCAAGTTCTTCGGATCAGACGGCTTTAAGCTCGATGACGCAACAGAACTTGAAATCGAAGGACTACTGGATGAAGTAGAAGATACATTACCACGTCCGTCAGGTAAAGAACTTGGATTCGTTCATGATTACTATGAAGGGGCACAAAAGTACCTCCATATGTTACGTCAGACATCGGATGAAGATTTCTCAGGCATCCACGTCGCTATCGACGGGGCACACGGGGCAACATCAAGTCTCGCACCACGTCTGTTCGGTGATCTGGAAGCGGAAGTCTCGACAATCGGAACGACACCAAACGGTTTGAACATCAACGAAGGTGTCGGCTCGACGCATCCTGAACATTTAGCTGACTTCGTTCTTGAAAAAGGCGCTCACGTTGGTCTATCATTTGACGGCGACGGCGACCGTTTGATTGCAATCGATGAGAACGGTAAAATCGTCGACGGCGATAAAATCATGTTCATCTGTGGAAAATACCTTAATGAAATTGGTCGCTTAAAAGATAACACAATCGTCGCGACAGTCATGAGTAACCTTGGTTTCCATAAGACAGTCGCTGAACACGGCATGACGGCATTACAGACAGCGGTCGGTGACCGGTATGTCGTGGAAGAAATGCGTAAACACAACTATACACTCGGCGGCGAACAGTCGGGTCACATCATCTTCATGGATTACTCGACAACAGGAGACGGGATGCTTTCAGGCGTCCAGCTCTTACAAATCATGAAGGCGACAGGCAAGAAATTGTCGGAACTCGCAGCGGAGATGCCGGTCTTCCCACAACGCCTCGTCAACATTCGCGTATCGGATAAAAATGGTGCGATGAACGGTCCGGCTGTTCAAGCAATCATTGCTGAAGTAGAAGCGGAAATGGCAGGCAACGGTCGGATCCTCGTCCGCGCGTCAGGGACAGAACCACTCGTCCGTGTCATGGCGGAAGCACCGACGCAAGAAGCATGTGATATGTATGTGGAACGGATTGCAAACGTTGTTCGTGAAAACTACGCCTTACAAGAAAACTGAGTGAACGGAAGGAGCGGATGAAAATCTGCTCCTTTTTCTGTAGAAGTCGCGTGAAACAAGAGATTTTTGGCATATTTTAAAATATTACGAATCATAAAGAAGATACACAAGAAAAACAATAACAAAAACCAAACAGTTTTTTTACATAATCTAGGTATTAGAGGTATCATTTAGAAAAATATCGGGAATAGTTACAAATACGTTACCTTTCTTGCTTTTTCTAAATAAAGTTCGTATGATTGTAAAGTCGGACAGAAACGGGGTCAGACGGAAATGAAAGCGCCAGGGCTGACTATGTAATAGGCAGCTGACGAGGTGGGGGTTTATCGAATCATTCGGCGGATGCCTCCCGGTACCATGTCAGTACCGTAAACTCATCTGAAATCGTTTAAGTGATTAGACGGACAGGCAGATGCGTGATGACAACTCTCGACAAGAGCCGTTTCCTCTTCAGGGAAATACTTGTAAATGGGAGAGAAAAACATTATGTGCGGTATCGTAGGTATGATCGGACAGGTTAACACAAAGGAAATTTTATTAAAAGGACTCGAAAAACTCGAGTACCGCGGCTATGATTCGGCTGGTCTTGCGTTCGTCAACGACGGCGTTCAAGTCCATAAAGAAGTCGGCCGGATTGCTGCGCTACGCGAAGTCGTTCCTGCAGAAGCAGATGGTCTTGTTGGAATCGGTCACACACGCTGGGCGACACACGGTGTCCCAAGTGTACCGAATGCCCACCCACACCAAAGTGCTTCATCACGTTTCACACTCGTGCATAACGGTGTCATCGAAAACGATGAGCAGTTAAAAGCAGAACTCAATGTTGATTTACTCAGCGACACGGATACAGAAGTCATCGTTCAGATGATTGAAAAGAACTTTGATGCAACAGGTGACGTGACAGAAGCATTCCGTCAAACACTTCGTGTGCTTCACGGTTCATATGCACTCGCGTTGATCGATGCTGAAAACCCGGATGTCTTGTACGTCGCTAAAAACAAATCACCGCTTCTCGTTGGTCTCGGTGACGGTACGTTCAACGTCGTCGCATCTGACGCGATGGCAATGCTTCAAGTAACGGATCAGTTCGTTGAGTTGCATGACGGCGAAATGATCATCTTGACGCGTGACAGTGTCACAATCCAGGACTTAGACGGAAACGTCAAAGAGCGTGAGGCGTATACAGCAGAAATCGATGCATCAGACATCGAAAAAGGCACGTACGCGCACTACATGCTCAAAGAAATGGATGAGCAGCCGGCTGTTATCCGGAACATCGTTCAGAAATACCAAAACGAGTCAGGCGAAATCACACTTGATCAATCGGTCCGTGATTTAGTCCTCGGACGTGACCGTGTCTACATCATCGGTTGCGGAACAAGCTATCATGCAGGATTGATTGGAAAACAATTGATCGAACAAATCGCGGGTATCCCGACAGAAGTTCACATCTCATCTGAATTCGGCTACAACATGCCACTTTTGACTGAGAAACCACTCTTCCTCTTCCTTTCACAATCAGGTGAAACAGCGGACAGCCGTGCGGTTCTCGTTGAAGCGAAAAAACTCGGTCACCCGGCACTCACGATCACGAACGTTGCGGGTTCTACTTTGTCACGTGAAGCAAACGCAACACTCTTGTTGCATGCGGGTCCTGAAATCGCCGTTGCGTCAACAAAAGCGTATACAGCACAAATCGCTGTTCTCGCAGTCCTTGCGTTTGACCTTGCTCAAGCAAAAGGTGTCGAAGTTAACTTCGATCTCATGAAAGAACTCGGAAAAATCTCAAGCGCAATGGAGTCCGTCATGTCACAAAAAGAACGGTTCCAAGAGATCGCTTCAGAATACTTGTCTGAATCACGCAATGCGTTCTTCATCGGTCGTGGTCAAGATGCGTATGTCGGAATGGAAGGGGCTCTCAAGCTCAAAGAAATTTCGTACATCCAAGCAGAAGGTTACGCCGGCGGCGAATTGAAACACGGTCCAATCGCTTTGATTGAAGACAACACACCGGTCATCGCCCTCGTGACACAACCACACGTTCACCTCAACAACCGAGGCAACGTCAAGGAAGTCGTCGCACGTGGCGCTAACGCGTGTGTCATCGCAGCGGAAGGTCTCGAATTGCCGACGGATGCATTCGTCATCCCAGCAGTCGAGCCGCTCTTGTCACCACTCTTGTCTGTCTTACCGCTTCAGTTGATTTCGTACTACGCGGCACTCGGCCGTGATTGCGACGTCGACAAGCCACGTAACTTGGCGAAATCGGTAACGGTCGAGTAATTAAATAATTTTTAACCCTTTCAGATCCGAATATCTGAAAGGGTATTTTTTATATGGAACATTTTTTTAACGAAGGAGAAGATGAATAATGTTTAATTTCTGTCTACATACTAAGAAATCAGTATGGGTTCAGGCTTTTCCCGAGTCCTATGCGAAAGACGTTGAGACCGTAATACGGCTTCTACCGCTAAGGTTTTCCAAGCCGGTAAGCTGGGGGACGATTGATGTCACGTTTTTCGGGGAACCATTGATTCTTCCGTCCCGACTGTACTTAAATGAAGTAAAAGAAGAAAAAATTCAAAACCTAACGGATCGTCAACGGTGGATACTGTACTGCATGTACACCCGTCACCATGACGGATACATCCGTGAAAAGTATGTTCGTCGGCTGGAACAGGAACAAGCAAAAACGGACTGGGTACTGCTTTATTTAATTGAACTGACGGGAGAATATGTCTACGAGATTCTCGAACGGATTGAACCGATGTTACAGACTTGGTCCGAAGAACAGCTGAAAACTTTTGCCGCAGCAAACGACCGTTATCTGCAACGAATTGAACGACGCATCATCAGCTATTGGGATATATATCAAAGGACGACCTATCCGGTGTTATGGGATTCGACCTATGTCGGCTTTCGGATTGCTCAGTTCTACCGCACGTATCGTGCTAATTCTTGAAAAAAACTTCCGGTTTACGGTAGGCTGAACACGTAATCCAGATCAGAAGGGGGATAAACAGATGAGAATTTTAGTAGTTGGGGCAAGTGGAACAATCGGTCAAGCGGTCGTCACGCAATTAGGGGAGCGGCATGAGATTATTCAGGCCGGACGAACAGGTTTGGATGTTCAAGTCGACATCACGTCGGAAGCCAGCATACGTTCAATGTACGAAGCGGTCGGTCCGGTCGATGCCGTCGTCAGTGCGACCGGCGGGGCACACTTTGGACCATTGACGGATTTGACACCGGCGTTAAACCAGATCGGAATCGACAGTAAACTGAAGGGGCAGGTCAATCTCGTCCTGCTTGGTTTGGAGACGGTTCGGGACGGGGGCAGCTTTACGTTGACGACCGGTATCATGATGGACGATCCGATTCGCCAAGGCGCGTCAGCGGCCCTTGCGAATGGCGGGGTCAAAGCGTTTGTCCATGCCGCGGCGATTGAGATGCCGCGGGGTATCCGGATCAACAGTGTCAGTCCAAACGTTTTGATTGAGTCACTCGAGAAGTATGGACCATTTTTCCGTGGATTCGAAGCGGTTCCGGCATCGCGTGTCGCGACAGCATTTGAGAAAAGCATCGAAGGGGCACAGACCGGACAAAACTACGAAGTCTATTGAATCCAACAAGACCGTTCACTTGTATCAAGTGAACGGTCTTGTTGTCAGCTCATTAAGGATTGTAAATAAAAAATATTTATCAGGACCAGTGAAATCAAGAAGCAGATAAAGAGATTATTAAAAAAGACATGTCGTGTCATCTCACGGTTCATGATCATCTTGTCGAGAAATAGATTTACAGCCAAGACGATGGTGAAGGTTACAAAAAAGAGCGGCAACAATTCCATACATAACATCCTTTCCGTCGTCTTATTCAACGCATCAAGCCGATCAAAAGTTTCGTAAAGACTTGAAATTTCTTATGAAAAACAGGATTTTCCAGTAGGGAAGGGAAAGAAGAAAGTAAAGAAACCAAAAGGAGGTACATTCAGATGCGACAAGCGGTACTCGTCATCGATTTTCAACAGGATCTTGTCGAAGGGACACCCGAAGAGTCCGGTGTTTATGCGAAGGAATCTGTCATCGGAGTCATCAATCAAGTGGTGCAAGAAGCGCGCGATCATGATCATACGATTGTCTTCATCCGGGATCTTGATGTCGCGAATGGAGAAGGAGCCGGCTTTGCGGTGCACTCCTCGATTCAGATTCCGGATCAGGCGGTCACGTTCGACAAAGCCGCAACCAATTCGTTTCATGGCACGCCATTGCTCAGTCATTTGAAAGAGCAACAGGTCGGACATGTCGTCATCCTCGGCTGTAAGACGGAACACTGTATCGATACGGCTGTCCGCAGTGCAACCGTCAACGGATTTGATGTGACACTCGTTGCTGACGGACATACGACGAACGGTTCCGATGTCTTATCGGCAGAGCAGATGATTGCCCATCACAATCAAGTCTTGCACGGACACTACAATGTCGAACATTTTGCGGTTGTCCGTCCCTCGACGGAGAAGTTGTTTGAACCTATCCACGATCACTATAGAACGTAAAAGGAGCGACCTCATGATTGAACTACGAAAAATGGAAGAAACGGATTATCCCGCCTACGCGACACTCGTCACCGATGAGCGGGTCATGCGCTATATCACAGAACATCCCTTAATCGAAACAGAAGCCAAACGACGGTTCGCGTCGATCATCGAGCAACAGCGGCATGACCGTCTCGGATCATACCTCGTCTATCAGGACGGAACATGGATTGGCATCGGTCATGTCACGCGGGATACACGGCAACCGTTTGAAGCGGAACTCGGCTACATGTTATTGCCGGAACAGTGGGGTCACGGTTACGGATCATTGCTCGCCACACGGTTGCTCGAACTGGCAACGGAACACGAATTGACCGTCGTCACGGCAACGATTGATCCGAATCATCTCGCGTCGCGAAAGATTTTGACGAATCTTGGATTTCACTCGACGTATGTTGGACCGATTGACGGGCTGCCTGGTGAAATTCTCGAAAAACGATTGGGGGAATCCTCATGACGCGGGAAGAGTGGATTCAATCGTTTGATCTCGATGTCGCGGATATCTTTTCCGTCACCGATTCATACAGTTCAGATGTCGACCGGTTAGTACTGAGCGACGGTCGGACCGTCTTTTTGAAACGGCCTTATACCGCTGACAAGTGGTATCGGGAACACGGATGGTTGACGTATTTAGCCGATCGTGTCGCCGTGCCGAAGATTCTTATGGAGGCGCGACCAACCAAACAGACGACGGGTGCATTTGTGCTCGAAGCACTTACCGGTTCGACGATTGAGACGGTCACATCGGCGCTCGCCTCGCAAATCGGACAATTGCATGCAACACTCCACAACTGTACACGCGACGCGTACGGCGATTTTGAGGAGAACGGCTTCACTGCCTTTAGCTCACAGGACTGGCGTGTCTTCCGAAATGCGAAGATGACCTCATTCGAGCCGGCGATTCGTAAAGCCTTGTCACCCGTGTTGTATCAAGCTGCCTTTACGGAATTGAAGCGGCGTGAACGTGAGTTACCGGAGCCCTCTCGACCTGTCGCGGTCCACCTCGATTTCCGGCTCGGCAACCTGCTCGTGGACGATGGAAGACTGACCGGACTGATTGACTTTGAGACCTCACGTTTCGGGGCGACGGAAATTGATTTTACGAAACTTGACCGCGACGTGTTCCAGAGCGAATCCGGGTTACTTGACGCCTATCAACAAGGGTACGGACAAGTCAGGACACCGGAGCCGATTGAAGTCTACTTACCGTATTATCGTCTGTTTGAAGCGCTGACGGGAATCGGTTGGTGTGTCCAGCGCGGACTGGAGCATCACCAACAGTTTTTCAATCACAACCATGCCCGTTTGTTGGTGGAACTGGAACTGACGAGCATATTCGAAGAACGTTAAAAGGCGTGGTTTGACAAGCGAACCGCTATACTTGTGGAAATGAAGCAAGTAGAGGGGGAAAATGGATGGAACAACAAAAACGGATTGGGATTATTGGTGGTGGGCTCGCCGGAATTTTTGCGGCACGTCAATTGGTGACGGAAGGTTATGCGGTCGAGGTCATCGAAAAAAGCCAAAGTGTCGGGGGACGGATGGCGACGAGACGGATCGACCAGGGAACAGCGGATCATGGGGCTGTCTTCTTTACGGTCCGGACGGACGAGTTGGCGCAGGAAGTCGACGAATGGCTGGAACAGGGACTGATCCGAAAATGGTTCGGGGATGACTTTCCCCGCTATATTGCGGTCAACGGGATGAATCAGCTGGTCCAATCGATTGCCCGTGGAATTCCGGTGCATCTAAATGAACAGGTCGAACGGATTGTGTCGGATGCACCCGGACTTCAAACCATCGCCTCTGAAGAAACACGGACGTATGATGCCATCCTGCTGACGGCACCGGTGCCACAAGCCTATGACTTACTGGAAGCATCTCCGTTGACGTTAGTTGAATCCGATCACGCCCGTCTCGGGAAAGTGACGTTTGAGCCGACGTTCGTCGGGTTGTTCGAGATTCAGGAAACACTCGAAATTGGTGAGGTCGGTCTACTTGACGAAGGTCTCGCAACCGGGATGTTGAAAATCGTCAACAATGCGCAAAAAGAAGTGTCGGCGACCCCGCTTCTGAGTGTCTATATGGCTGGGGACTGGAGTGAATCGTGGTATGACAAAGGGGAAGACGCGACGCTTGCGGAAATCGAACGGTTGTTGCAGGAGCAGCTCGGACCGGTCACGATTATCTCCCGCCAACTCAAACGTTGGCGGTATGCGCAGGCGCGCGACGTCTTCCGTACGCCTTATCTGAAGCTCGATCAACATCCGCTCTGGCTTGCGGGAGATGCCTTTCTCGATCCGAAAGATACGTCCGGACGGACACGGGTCGAGAGTGCCGTCATTTCCGGTCTGCGTGTTGCAGCGGCAATGGATGCGCACTTCAAAGCGGTCGTAACAGAACAATAAGCCGTGAAAAAGGGTGATTTCCAACAACGGAAGTCGCCCTTTTTAGTATCACGATTCGGATTCGGGTGGAAAATGGCGGTTGCTCCAAGCCGCCATTTGATCGAGGATCGGCAGAAAACTGTGTCCGATATCCGTTAACGAGTATTCGACTTTCTGCGGGACTTCCCGATATACTTTTCGGTCGATCATGGAGTTGGCTTCAAGCTCCCGCAATTGGCGCGTCAAAATCCCTTTTGAAATCCCCGGCAACAGGTGTTCCAGTTCGTGAAACCGTTTTGTTCCGGTACTGAGATGCCAAAGCAGGACGATTTTCCACTTGCCGGCCATGATGGTCTGGGCTCGGGTAACGGGGCACGCCGTCCGTTGTGAAAGAGGGGAGTCAGTTGTCGAAGCTGGATTCATCGGGAATTCCTCCTATAGTTCGGTTTGTATGACCTGGTATCGAAAAAGTGCCTACTACTCACAGTGTACCACCTGTAATACAATTGGATACAGGTAGAAACTTATTAAAAAAGGAGCTTACGTCCATGAAATTACTTGTGACCGGTGCAACCGGAAAATTGGGAACTAAAATTGTCGAGCACCTCTTAACGAAAATCGAAGCGGAGAATGTAATAATCAGCGTCCGCGATCCGAAAAAAGCATCGGATTTAGCATCGCGCGGTGTTGAAGTGCGTCATGGTGATTTTGATAAACCGGATACGCTGCAAGAAACTTTTGCGGGTGTCGACCGGATCTTGCTCATCTCGACCGCCGGCGAAGAAACGACACGAATCCGTCAACATACGGCAGCCGTCCGGGCAGCTGAAGCAGCCGGAGTCGGCTTGATTGCCTATACGAGTATCGCCAACGCGGAAGCCAGTCAAAATTTCCTGGCCCGGACGCATCAAGTGACGGAACAGTTAATTCGCGAAACAGGAATTCCGTTTTTGTTCTTCCGGAATAACTGGTATCTGGAAAACGAACAGTCGACGATTGATGCCGTTCGTGCCGGTCAGGATTGGTTGACGAGTGCCGGGGACGGCAAAGTCGGCTGGGCATTGCAGGAAGACTATGCGGAAGCGATCGCGACAGTGCTGGTCGATCCGAAACCGGAACAATCCATTTACGAACTGTCAGGTCCTCTGCACACGCAACAAGAGATTGCAGAAGCACTCGGGCAGGTCCTCGGGCGCCCGGTACAGGTGAAGCAAGTCGACAGCGCGACTTATACGGCAATCATGCAGCAAGCAGGAGTTCCGGAATTTTTACTGCCGATGTTACAGGCGATTCAGGAAGGTATTGCGGCCGGAACACTGGCGGTGGAGAGTCAGGATTTTGAACAGATCCTTGGTCGACCACCGGTTTCTCTCGAAGACGGCTTAAGACAACTTGTTAAAAGATAAGTTCACCTGAACGTTTCCTTCTGAAGTGCTTTGGGTAAATATCCCTTACGTACATAAAAACGAGGGGGATTACCATGAACATCAAAAAATACCGTGTGACACCAGGGGAATCAATCCGATTATCCGATTATCCGACGTCGGATGACAACCGGATTGCAGAAGACGAGTTACTGGATCAGCACATTCCGAAAAGTGTCGAGGAATTAAAAGAATTGCATTGGCGTCTGCATGCCGAAGAAAAAAACGGAGTTCTTGTGATTTTGCAGGCGATTGATGCCGGCGGAAAAGATGAAGCCATCAGTTATATCTTCTCGAACCTCAACGCCCAAGGATTACGGACGCTTTCCGTCAAAAAACCGTCCGATACGGAGCAAAAGCATGACTATCTCTGGCGGATTCACGAAGGTTTGCCGGAAAAAGGTGAAGTCGGTATTTTGAACCGTTCATATTACGAGGAAGTCATCGCACCACGGATTCATGATCTGCTGGAAGAAGAGGAAGTGCCGGACGATCAAGATGTTTGGAAGATGCGTTACCGTCAAATCAATGACTTTGAACGTTATCTCGTCGAGAACGGTTTCCGCGTCGTCAAGTTTTTGTTTAACGTCTCAAAAGACGAGCAGAAAAAACGATTGCTTGAACGGATCAAAGATCCGAAGAAAAACTTTGAGTTTTCGTTCAGTGATGTCGAAGAACGGGAGCATTGGGATGAGTATCAGGACATCTTTGCCGAGCTCGTCTCGCACACATCAACGGAACACGCGCCGTGGCATGTCCTGCCGGCCGATGACGAATGGTTTACCCGTTACATCGTGACAGAGGTCATGAATGACGTCCTGCGTGAAATCGATCCGCAGTATCCGAAGCTGACGGACGAGGATCAGGAAAAACTCGATGAAGCGATTAAAAAATTAGAAAATGAATAAGTGTGCGAACTGACGCAGCAGTCAGTTTTCAGATGACAACGGGAGACAGACTTTAACATCTGTCTCCTTTGTTGTGCGGAAAAACGGCTTTCTTTTGCAGGATCGCTGTTATAATCAAAGGGAAGAATCGATCAAGTACTGGAGGAATCAGCATGAATGAATACCCGAACTGTCCGAACTGCGGCTCAGCGTATACATACGAAGACGGCAACGTATTGGTGTGCCCGGAATGTGCCAATGAATGGACGGCAGCCGATGCAGCAGCGGCAGAAGAAGCCAACGTCATCCGAGATGCGAACGGCAATGTACTGAGCGACGGTGATACAATCACAGTCATCAAGGACTTAAAAGTGAAGGGAACGTCGCTTGTCGTCAAACAAGGGACACGCGTCAAAGGAATCCGTCTCGTCGACGGTGATCATGACATCGATTGCAAAATTGATGGACTCGGTGCGATGAAGTTGAAGTCGGAGTTTGTGAAGAAAATTTAAACTTTCACCGCCTGTCTGACGACGAGGCGGTTTTTTCATGGGAAAAGATATAAGTTTCCTTTCAGGACAAATGTCCTTTATCATTCAGGGAGGCTTCGTTTAAATGAAAGTATGAAAAATCAGGAAGGGAGGAACTAGTATGCGTGGAATTCTTTTTGCAATCAGCGGAGGTTTTTTTCTGACACTCCAAAGTGTCGCCAATGCCAGAATCAGCAACAGCATCGGGACGTGGCAAGCAGCGACCTTGACTCAGATGACCGGTTTTGTCGTCGCCTTATTGATTACGTTGATCCTGCGTGACCGGACGTTCCGGCAGATGAAAGAGGTTAAGCTGCTCTATTTATCCGGAGGAGCATTGGCCGCTGCCGTCCTGTTCAGTAACATGACAGCTGTTCATTTGATGGGTGTGACGTTGACGATTTCTTTATTCCTGATTGCCCAGCTCGGCTTGGCACTGGTGATTGATTGGAACGGATGGTTCGGAATGATCAAACGGCGGTTGCAGTTGCCGCAAGTGATCGGCATTTTAATGATGATCGGCGGCGTGCTGATCTTAAAATGGTAAGGGGGAAAGAACGTGGAACAAGCACAACTGGATGAGTACTTGGCGCGGTTTCAATTGACGGAAGTGTTTGCCGGCGGGTTGCGGGAGCATTTACAACCGGTCGCTTTTCAAGCCGGGGACTGGCTGTGTCGTCAAGGCGACGCGGCGGACCGGATGTACTTGTTGCTCGAGGGGAAGCTGAAGATTACCCATATGTCAGCGACCGGAAAACGGCTCGTCTTATCGTTTAAACATCCGTTTGATCTGGTCGGCGATATCGAATACGTCCGTCGGACCCCGTTGATGAATACGGTCGAAGCAGTCACACCGGTCAAAGCGGTCAGCATTTCCTATACTGCACTGGAACAAAACGGAGCCGATAATCCGGCACTGCTCTGCTTTTTACTCGAGACAATTACGATGAAGTTTGAGCTGAAGTCGCATTCGATGAGCTTTAACCTGCTGTATCCGGTCGAAGTCCGACTCGCCAGTTACCTCTTGTCGATGACACCGGAAACACCGACGTTACCGGTCAGTGATCTCGTCGATGCGGCGGATTTAATCGGTACGAGTTACCGTCACCTGAACCGTGTCCTGCGGCAGTTCAGTCAGGACGGCTTGATCGAGCGGACGAACCGGACGATTACGATCGTGGACCGGGAGGGTTTGACGGAACGGGTCGGCGAAAGTATTTATGAGTGAGGAGGAGAGAAGATGACACTTGGAATTGTCCTCGCCCTATTCGGCGGGATGATGGTCTGTATTCAAAATACGTTTAATGCCAAGGTCAAGGAACGAGTCGGCGCATGGGCGACAACGACGCTTGTTCTCGGACTCGGATTCCTGGCATCCTTGACCATCGGATTGATTGTTGAAGGCAGCGATCTCTTTTCCATGAGCGGGATGCAACCGTGGTTTTGGTTCAGCGGCATCCTTGGCGTCGGCGTCGTCCTGTGTGTGACGCAAGGGGTGCAACAGCTCGGACCGAGTTATGCGATCTCAATCGTCATGGTTTCACAAATTCTGTTTGCCTTGTTGTGGGATACGCTCGGTTGGTTTGGTCTCGATCAAGTGGCATTTACGTGGACGAAAGCCGTCGGCGTTGTCCTGATTGGCGGCGGTGTTTTATTATTCCAACTCGGCGGCAAATTGACTGAACGACGGATGTTACGAAAAGGAGCCTGACAGATGAATTACAAGACACTATTATTTGATATCGATCATACCTTGCTTGATTTTGATGCGACGGAACGTGCGGCGTTACGGCAACTGTTTGAAGAGGAACAGCTCGAATGGACGGACGAGCGGGAAGCCCGATACCGGACGATCAACCGCTCCTTATGGCAGGCACTTGAACGGGGAGAGGTAACACGGCAGGAAGTGATTACGTCACGTTTTGTGGCGTTTTTTGCCGAGCAGGGCCGGACGGTCGACGGCAGTCGAATGGATACGCGTTACCGTGCTTACTTGAGTCAAGGGACGGAATTGATTGCAGGAGCGATTGAGTTGCTCGACGCGCTCAAAGGGAAGTATCAGCTGTATGTCGTGACGAACGGTGTCGCCGCGACGCAACATGCACGACTCAAAGGATCTGGTCTGGCGCCTTATTTTGACGGGATTTTTGTCTCGGAAGAAACCGGCTATCAAAAACCGATGCCAGCCTTTTTTGATTACGTGTTTGACCGGATTCCGGACGCGACGCGCGATCAGACGTTGATCATCGGCGACTCGTTGACGGCAGACATCCAGGGAGGCATCTCGGCAGGAATTGCGACATGTTGGTTTAATCCCGGTCATGCCACGGCTTCGGCAACACTGACGCCGACCTATACGATCGAGCGACTCGACCAGCTTGTGACCGTACTTGAAACAAAGGAGGAAGTCCGATGAGAGTGGCATTGATCGGTGCCGGGTTCCATGCCCGGACGAACTTATTTCCGGCAATGAAGGAAGCCGATTTTGAGATGGTTGCGGTGACGACACGCCGTCTTGAAAGTGCGGAACGGGCGTTACGTGACATCGGCAGTACCGGCCGTGCCTATATAGACTACACGCAGATGCTTGCAGAGGAACAGATGGATGCAGTCCTCATTTGTCTTCAACCGGCGGATCAGGTCGAGGTCGTCCGGTCGTGTCTGGCAGTGGGTTGTGCCGTCTACGTCGAAAAACCGCTCGGCTTATCGGTTGGACAGGCGAAAGAGCTGGCCGAACTCGTCACGGATCAGGTGACAAGTGTCGGCTTCATGAAACGGTATGCACCGGTTTATACGAAATTGAAGCAAGTACTGGTCCAAAACACATACGGCGATCTTCGTTCGTTCGAATTACGGTTTGCATGTGATGCGTCCGGCTTCTGTAACGACCGAGCCGACTTTTTATCACTCGCCGCGATTCATCAACTCGATTTGATCCGCTTCTTGGCGGGTGAGGTCGAGCAAATCACCGGCATGTCGCTCGAAGCGGACGGTGAACTGCACCTTCAGCTGTCACTTCGGATGACAAGCGGGGCAGTCGGACAGGTGACCTTGATTAACTCTCCGCTCTATACAAGAGAAGTCGAGGAGCTGACGCTGCGCTTTGAACGGGCTGTGTGCCAAGCCGCGGAAATGGAGCATTTGATCATCGAGGAAAAACAAGCACCGACATCCTGGCAGGAGCTCGAAGAACGGCAGATGTATTACCGGTCCCCGATGTCGACGATGTCCGGTGGGATGAAAGATTTGTATTTGCGCGGATTCGTCGGCGAGATGAAACATTTTCAAGCGGCGGTTCAAGGCGATGTCGTATCCCACTCCGATTTTCGGGACAACGTCAAAACGATGCAGTTGATTCAAGATATTCTCGATACCGTCCGATAATAGGTAAAAGATCACGAAAGGGGGCGATCATGGTGAACATGACGCAGACAAAACAGGAAACGGGGCACGACGTGTAACCCGCTTTTCTAAAAAAACGGGGGAATGGATATGCAGATTGAATTACGCCCAGTCACGAACGAGAACTGGGAAGCCTGTTGTGCGCTTGAATTAACGACGGAACAACAGGGATTTTTAGAACCGAACGTCTACTCGATTGCTCAGGCTAGCTTTGAGCCGACGCTCGTCATGCGGGCGATTTATGCAGCGGATGAGTTGGTCGGATTTTTGATGTACAATTCGGAACGGGAAGAACTGGACGGCTACTGGATTTACCGGTTGATGATCGACCAACGCCACCAAGGAGCAGGCATCGGTCGTGAAGCGGTGCGGTTATTGCTTGCAGAAATGCAACAGCTTCCGGAAGCGGCGTGTATCGTCGTCGGTTACCATCCGGACAATCAAGCAGCACACCGTCTGTATGCACGACTCGGCTTTATCGATCACGGGGACCGGTTCGGCAAAGAGATGGCGGTCCGGTATACGTTCTAAACCAAAAGATCTTAGCCCTGCTAAGGTCTTTTTTTCTGGGATGGATATTTTTTGAAACTTTTTGAACTACCGAGTGCTCTAATGAGTAAAAGGAGGGGATGGAATTGGACTTACGAACGGAGCACACGGAGCTTGTCCGGCGTGCCATCAAGCAAGACGAGGCAGCATTTGAACAATTGATTCTCCTACATAGTGAACAGCTCTACCGGACGGCCTACGTCTATGTCAAAAACGAACAGGATGCGCTCGACGTCGTCCAGGAAACGGTCTATAAAGCATTCATTTCCATTGGACAAGTCAAAGAGCCGAAATACTTCGTGACTTGGCTGACGAAAATCCTGATCCGGAACTGTTACCGTGTTCTGAATCAACAGACAGCGGTAGTGGATCTGATTGAACAGATTCCGGTGAAGGAATCTTCACGGGAAGAACATTTGGATCTGATTGACGCCTTGTCGCATCTGCGAAAAGAATACCGGGATGTTTTAGTGCTCTTTTATTTTCACGATGTCCCAATGAAGGAGATTGCCTCTTTTATCGGCATCACCTTGAATACGGTCAAGACGTATCTCAAACGGGGACGGGAAGAATTAAAGGTACAGTTAGGAGGAATCGACTATGTCAAAGCGCAGTCTTCAAAATGAGTATAAACAGATTCCTGTGCCGCAGGCCGCCTTACAGGAACGGATTCGTCAGGGAATGGAGCAGGGAAAGCAGGAGCAACAAATCAAACGGCCGAAACGCCTGCGACGCCTAGTTGTCTCGACGGGACTTGCGGCGTCACTGTTGATCACATCAACGTTCGTCATCCCGTCCTTTGCGACGGCGATGGCAAAAGTTCCGTTACTCGGACAAATCTATCGACCGTTTGCTGAACAGGAAAACACCGGTACCGCAATTGGTCAAAAACAGCTCGCAACCAAAATCAATCAAGTCGCAAGTGATCAGGGGATTGATATCCAGGTCATCGATGCGTATTACGACGGAGCAACGATTGGGATGAACCTTATAGCAACCGGCGTCCCGGATGTGAAGCCAGAAATTCGGTCAGGATTATATGAACTGTTCAAAGGGGATAAACGTTTTGCCGGGACGGAGACCATGGAACTGGTTTATTTCAAAAAGGTGAACGGTGTTTGGCAAGGGCGGATCGAATATATGCTTGGTGAAAATAAACTGAGAGATAAGATTCGTGTTCCAATCGTGCTGACAGAAATGTTTGGTGTCAAAGGAAATTGGACGTTTGAAATTCCGATTAAACGACTAGAAACTTCTGAACATATTTATGAGACAGTCGCAGACAATCCGGATTATGAAACGAGTATTACGCTAGATAAATTAATTCAGGGGAAAGGGAGCACTTCATTCGAATATACGACACGTTCACCAAAAGGAGAACGGACTTATGTCGAGATGTCATTATTTGATCAGTCGGGTAAACCAGTAATCCATAATTGGACATGGTCGACTCAGTCCATTAAACGAACAAAAACAAAAATAAAGGAAATTGAAAAGTCACGATTAGTCGTCGGGAACTATGTGATTAAACCGGGAACTTATACATTGCATCCAATGTTGCAAATAAGCCCGCGAACGAAAAAGGTGCCACTTACACAATCGCTACCTTATCATCAAAAGTCCGCTAGGCATCCTCTTAAAATGACCATTACATCTATCGAGACGACTTCCAATCAAGTCGTGGTTGAATTTTCGACGAATTCCCGTTCGTCACAATCGGATATAAAGCTTGATATCCGTAATTCCATGTATTTACTGAAAGGAACAGAACCACCGGACGGTCGGGAAATTAAACCGAAATTAGCGGTCCTGAATGCCAACAAACAAACGTTTAAAGCGACGTTCAATCTGCCAGAATCGTCTGAACACCCGAAGGAAGAGTATTATCTTGAGACTGGATACGGTAATACCGTACTCAATACGCCAATTTCCCTTCGCCCGATTCCGTTTACGGTCAACTAACAGGAAAACCTGACCGGACGTCGAACTCCAAACGGATGACGATTGAATAAGGAGTGGGAGAGTATGAAGATACGGGCAATGACCGCAGCAGATTATCCGGAAGTCGGCCGGATTTACAAACAGGGGATACAGACGCAGAATGCGACGTTTCGAACGGAAGTACCGCCGTTTGACTACTGGGATGCCCATCATCACATACACAGCCGGATTGTAGCGGAAGAAGACGGGAAGGTGCTCGGATGGGTCGCCATCAGTCCATTTTCGTCGATTCCCGCCTATCAGGGGGTGGCGGAAGTCAGTCTTTATATTGACGAAGACGCACGTGGTAAAGGAATCGGTACCGCATTGATGCATGCTGTCATTGAAGCGAGTGAAGCGGCGGGCATCTGGACGTTGCACTCACAAATCTTCCCGGAAAACACTGCGAGTTTAAAGCTGCACCAACGGTTTGGTTTCCGGGAAGTCGGTCGGCGGGAACGGATCGGACAATTGGCCGGCGTCTGGCGGGATACGATTTTACTGGAGCGGAGAAGTCAGATGTAAAAGCAGATGAGAGGAAAAAGGGAAGACGGATGTCACATCCGTCTTCCCTTTTTGTGTGGTGATGGCTGTTTTAACATCATCAGTTCTGTTTGGTCAGAACAAAGGCAAAAATCTGTTCACCTTTTTTCATCGTGATGTTCTCAGGACCATGAATATCGTTAAATGGATTCGACGAGAGGTTTCCGCTTGCGGACAACTGACGGAGGAACAGGACATTGTAATCTTCCAGCGTGAACTCACTTGACGGATTTTGTGTGTTGACGGCATCCGGTTTTATTTTTAAAGCTTCGTGTGAACGCAGGCTTACACCATTCAAATTAGCACCAAACCGAGTATATTTGGCCGAAGAAGATTGTACGATCCGCAACGTCGAGTCATATGTTTTAGCGGGGATTTCCATTGAAAAGAGTGTCCGCTCTTTATGATTTGGTAAGTATTCGACACCTTTCAGGAGATACGGTTTCTTGAGTTTGCCTTTTAAATGAAATGCAGCGATGTCCTGATCGTTGATTTGCGCAAAGGCTTGTTCACCGGCTTTTAACTTGAGCGGTGTCACCGTCACTGTCTCTTTTTGAGTTGCGAGGCAACCGCTGAGTGAAAAAGTAGCCAACAGGCAGATCATCCAAAAATTTCTCATGGAAAAAACATCCTTTCTTAAAGGATTAAGGTAACAAACAAAAAACGTCTTGTCGAGAAAGACAAGACGCGGATGTCATTACTTGTGATTCGATAAGACAATCCCGAAAATCCGTTCACCCTTTTTAAGCGGGACGTCAGCCGGTCGGGTGACATCGTTTAAATTAAAGCCGCGAATTCCGTTCTTTTTTGTCATGTGATAAACCATCAACAGATTATACGGGGTAGCGGCAGAAGGACCGGAGCGGAAATCAGCACCACGCACCATGTAATCATCAAGCTGTTTAAAGGTATGGTCCCCTTGGACTGTCGTGTCATCAACGTCGATGCCAAGGTGGATCTTATCGTCGGAGAAAGACTGGGCAAAGCGGACTTGTGTGTCATAGCTTTTGGGTTCAAGCTCAAGTGTAAAGAGAGATCGCTCTTTTTTATTCGGCAGGTATTCGACCCCTTTGAGCCAGTGTGTCTTCGTCAGCTTTCCTTTTAACTGGACGCTGCCGATCTGTTGATTGCCAAGCGCCGCAAATTTTTCTTCGCCTTCGGTGATGGAGACGGGAGAAATCGTCAGACTCGATGTGTAGTCAGCCGATGCTGCTTTTTTTGGAACGGATTCTTGTGCCTGTTCTTGATTACAGCCGGTCAAGACAAGTGCCGCAAGTGGTATGTAAAGCCATTTCTTCATGAAAAACGCCTCATTTCATTTTTGGTAATATTACCCATAATTAATCGTATTGCTTTTTGGGGATGATTTCAATGGAGAACGGGAAAAGACCGACAGCAGGTATTTTCAGGAGGGATAAAGATGGATGATTTTTTTGGAGAAGGTCTTGAGACCAATGAGCAGAAACGAAAACGAAAACTCGAAGAAGTGTTTGACCAATCGTTTGAGTCGGAACGCCGCGACTTTAACCAGTCACTCGAACAGGAAGTGACCGTTGCCTTAATCGGGGACGTCAATGCGGGTAAATCCTCGACGCTGAATGCGATTCTTGGTCGGGAAGTCGCGACCGTTGGTGCAAAGCCGGGGGAGACGACACGGATCGATCAAATCCGGCAACATCCGGAAGATAAGGTCGTTTTCGTCGATACACCGGGATTGAACGATGCAAACAGCTTAAACTCGGATACGACGTGGAAGTTTTACCAGAGCGCGGACGTCATCCTCTACTTCTTGAACGCCGCCGGAACCGTCTTATCGGAAACGGAGACCAAAAACTTCAAGAAGATTTATGCCCACAACAAAAACATCGTCATCGTCGTCACGAAGATTGATGCGACGAATGACCTCACGACGATTCTGTCGCATATTGAGTCAAAATTGCCGGGACCCAAAGTCGTACCGGTCTCCGCGATGGACGGGACGAACATTGACCGTCTGCGGCGTGAGGTGCTCGATATCCTAAAAAAGTTCAACAAGGATAATCTGTTTGTTCGCGAGATCGATCCGGCGTTGCGGGGGAAAATCGCGAACAATTGGATCGTCGGAGCAGGGACCGCAGCGGGAGCAATTGGAGCGGTACCGTTTCCGGGAGCCGACATCATTCCGTTAACATCGATTCAAATCGGACTGATGCTGAAGCTGTCGAACTTGTATGAGCGGAATCTTTCGAAGGAAAGTGCGAAAGAACTGTTGGTCGTGACGATTGTCGGCAATTCCGGCAAAACGGCATTCCGGCAACTGGCGAAGATGGTCCCGGGATACGGGGCTGTCATCGGTGCAGGGGTTGCCTCGACAGCGACACTCGCCCTCGGGTACGGGACGAAATACGCTTATGAGAACAAACTGGAACTGACACCGGAAAGTTTGATGGGCTTGATCAAAAAGTTCCGCAAGAAATCAGACGGAGCAAAATAACGGACAGATTGCGGAAGTCCCTGCTATGCTGTAAGACAAACATAAAGGGGGACACGTCATGTCTACATTGCTCGAAGAAATCCAAGCGTATCAAGAACAATTTCGTCAAAAGGCGCCGCAGGAAAAACAACGATTGATGGCACAAGCGACAAACGAGTTAGCCGCATCAGACGGCGCCAAAGGATTGAGCGTCGGAGATGAGGCACCCCGCTTCACGTTGCCGAGTGCATCCGGTCAGTCGGTGTCGTTAGAGGAACTGCTGCAAGATGGTCCGGTCATCGTAACGTTTTATCGTGGCGGCTGGTGCCCGTATTGTAATCTGGAGCTTCGGGCCTACCAACGGGAAGTAGAAAAAATTGAAGCAAAAGGAGCGACGATAGTAGCGATCAGTCCGGAAACACCGGATCACTCGCTCTCGACGCAGGAAAAAAATGACCTGGCATTTCAAGTGTTGAGTGATGTCGATAACGTCGTCGCCCGTCAATTCGACCTTGTGTTCGGTATGCCTGACTATTTAATCGACGTGTACAAGGCGTCCGGTCTTGACGTTGCCGGTCATAACGGCAATGAGGACTGGCAGTTGCCAAAACCGGCAACGTTCATCATTCAGCCGTCCGGAAAAGTTTCATTTGCTGACGTCCCGGCTGATTATACAAAACGGACAGATCCGCTGACGATCATCGAAGCGTTGTAAAAATCGCATGAACCAAGAATGAAATCCCGTCTTTCATCGAGGCGGGATTTTTTTGTCGTGGTGTGCCATTCTTTTGTTGATAAATGTATATAAATGGGTATATAAAGGTAACGAATTGAAGAAATGGAGGTGGGCGTTGCTCCTTTTTCAATCAAGGAGTTCGCTGTGTCTATGTATAAAATCGAGCCAGTATTCAAAGAACGGATTTGGGGTGGTCGTCGTCTTGAAGAGTTGTTTCATTTCGATTTACCGGCAGGATCAATCGGAGAATGCTGGACGGTTTCGGCACATCCGAGCGGACAAACTCCTTTAGCGGACGGTCCTTATCAAGGACAGACACTAGATCAATTGTGGCAGACTCATCGGACAAGTTTATTTGGTCCATACGCACTGGAGGCTTTTCCTTTACACGTTAAGCTACTCGATTCCTCCTCGTATTTGTCCGTCCAAGTCCATCCGAATGATGAAGATGCAAAACGGTTGGAAGGCGAACCGTATGGGAAAAATGAATGTTGGTATATCCTTGAGGCGGAGGAAGGGGCGGAGGTCATTGTTGGTCACCATCTGTCTTGTCGCGAAGAACTCGTGACGTGTGCGGAGCGGAAAGAGTGGGATGTCTGCCTTCGTCATCAATCTGTCCAAAAAGGGGATTTCATTTACATTCCGAGTGGAACGATTCATGCTCTTGGTCCGGGAATCGTGTTGCTTGAAATTCAACAAATGAGTGACCGGACGTATCGACTGTATGATTATGACCGTCTCGACGCTGATGGAAACCGCCGTGAGCTGCATCTCGAAAAAGCAATCGCCGTTACGACGATTCCGGATGAACCGTTGACAATCCGACCGATTCGGGAGATGACGACTTCCGGGACGAAAACGACGTTACTGGAAGTCCCCTTCTTCACGGTCGTCCATCACGATATCAACGGGGCGGAGTACTGCTTATCCGACAGTCCGACGTTTCGACTGCTGACCGTCGTATCAGGTCAAGGTGAAGTGCATGCAGCTGATGGTTCCGAACAACGCCTGTTACAAAAAGGGGATCAGTACTTCATTCCCTGTTCGGCAGGGGAATACCGGATCTCCGGGCGGCTGGAGTGCGTGACGAGTGAAGTCTTTCCAAGTTAAAGGCACGTATCGCCTTTGCGATACGTGCCGCCATTAATTCGAACCGAGTGAAATCGGAAACGGGTAGTTGTCTTCCTCCGTCCAGTCGATGGAGTATTTGATTTCAATCATAATCAAGTCACTCAATGTCTTTAATGTATGCGGTATCTCGCGTGGAATGTGGACGACGGAAGTGGGACCAAGCAATTGATGTTTCCCGTCGATGATCGCTTCGGCTTGTCCCTGGAGAATGCTCCACGTCGAGTCTGTCTGAGCATGGTAGTGATGACTGATCTGATGGTCAGCTTGGATATGCAGCCGGCGTGTCACGGCATACCGTCCGTCTTCCAATTGTTGTTGATGAAGAATCGTCGCATATCCCCAGCGTTTCCATTCAAATTGCGGGGGAAGCTCTTGATCGACAAGATATTCTTTAAGGTGAGGTGTTTCCTCTTTTGACGAAACGAGCACACCATCGGGACTGACCGAAACGATTAAATCGGTCAAGCCGATTCCGAGGACAGGGACTTGTAATTCATTGACGATATGCGTATTGGTGGAATGGATCAACCGCGCATTTCCATGAATGGAACTTGGCATTTCTTCCGTCAGGGTATTCCACGTCCCGAGATCTTTCCAGTATCCATCATACCGATGAACGAACAGGTGGGTTGTTTTCTCGACGACGGCATAATCAAACGATGTTTTCTCAAGCGAATCATACGCCGTTCGCAATGCCTGATACGTCACAGGCACCTGTTGCTCGTTCAGGCGTTCCGTCAAGAAGTCGAGCCGGCAGGCGAAGACACCGCAATTCCACAACGCCCCTTGATCAATCAACTCGACTGCAGTCTCCAGGGAGGGTTTTTCACGAAATTGTTGAACCGGAGACATCGTGCTTGTCGATTCAGGAATGATATAGCCGTATTTAGAAGTTGGATGAAGCGGTTCGACTCCCATTAAATGAAGCGCGTCAGGGTGAGCCTGGACGGCCTCGTCGAGCGCGGAAAACCGTTGGAAAAAAGAAGCGTCGACGTAAGGATCAACCGGCATGACGATGATCGTTTCCGTTGGATCAATCCGTTCTGCCAGATAACTCGTTGCGAGCATGATGGCCGGGAACGTATCCCGCCGAGACGGTTCATGGATGACGGACACCTTGGTGCCGAGTTGATGTTCAATCGCATCGAGTTGGGCTTCCGTCGTCGTGATGACGGTCCGGTCCGCCAAACCGCTCGCTTCTAACTGTTGAAACACCCGTTCCATCATTGATTGTTTGTGTCCATCCGCATCTTCAAGAATGCGCAGGAACTGTTTGGAGTTCAAATCATTTGATAGCGGCCAAAGTCGTTTTCCGGATCCACCTGATAATAAGAGAATATACATCATCCAACACCCTTTCTGAACTGGAGGTTTTAAAGATGGCACTATACTTATTAGTTGATGCACATGAGCCGACAAGAAAGATTTTGCAACGGAAGTTACTCGAACGAGAGCAGGAGGTGCTAGAAGCGGGATCGGCAGAAGAGGCCTTGTCCTTGCTCGAAGTACAGGATGTTGATGTCATCGTGACAGAATTGCGGTTGCCACAACTCGACGGTGTCGAACTGCTGAAAAAGGTCACGCGACTGTACCCGTTAACGAAACAGATTGTACTGACGGATTATATGCAATTGCATACGTTACTTGCCGCCGTCAATTCCGGAAACATCAGTCGTTTGATGACAAAACCATTAAAAATTGATGAAACGATTCTCCGCATCATGGAGAAAATCGGAGCAGAAGTCGTTGAGACGAAACACCGGAAGAAAAATATTGGTGTCATGTTTAACGGGATTTTAACCAATGCCAATCGGCCGTATTGCTTATTTTTTGAAGATGGGACGATTGTGGGTCGCCGTGCACTGGAGATTCCGAATCAAGAAGCGCCGGATGATGAAATGAACGGTTTACACCGCTTTGAATTTCCGACGCAATTCGGAACCTATATCTTGTATCAAGCCATGAATGGAACGGTCATGAAACACGTTTGAAGACAAGCGATTCGACCCCGATGAAGCTGAGGCGGATATACATGTAGATGACACCAGCTGCAAGAAGCGGATGGCGAACGTATTTTTTGAGATTCGTTTTGTGATATAAAACAGGCCGGAAAAAGTACCATCGTTGCAATGCCTTTGCCAGTCCGCTTTCTTCGTTTTGAAGCGTTGTCGGCATGACTTCAAAATAATAGCGTTTTTTTTGAAGCAGGTCGCTAAGCTCGACCTGTTTTTCATTATGCCGGACAAAGGTGAAGGTCGCCCGCCGGATTTGTCCTCCTTGCTCCAGGTAACGGATGGTTGGTTGGGTTTCCTCGAAACTGATTTGCGTCGGATCAATTTCACCTGAAGTTACATAGGCGTCGAGCCGCCAAAAACGAGCGGCTTCAATCGAATTGGCATCAAGCTGATCGGTCGGAATATTAAACAAGTTCCGTTCGAACACTTTGACTTGACTAAAAAAATTCGAATGGTCGCTGTATGCCTGTTCCGGGATGACAAGTGCTCCAATATCCGGGTGGGCTTCGAGGTACAACAGGCAACTCTTCAGCAGATCATCCGAAAGCACCATATCCGAATCGATGATGTACAGATACTCGACGTCGAGTGCTTTTAGACGATCGATGGCTGTCTTTCTTGCAATCCCACGTTCACCATGCGGCAGAGCAATGACCTCAAAGCGTTCATCGTGTTGTGTCAACTGCTGAATCATTTGGACCGTCTGATCAGTCGAGCCGTCGTCGGCAATGATACAACGAAAAGGTGAAGCTTGGGCTTGGAGAGAACGAATCGTTTCCCCGATAATGGCTTCATTTTGATACGTCGACATCGCGATTCCAATCATACATACTCCTCCTTCACATCAGGTAGTGGAAGTTCGTTCTGAAGCCAGTTTCGAAAGTGTTGACCGGTGTTATCCCAGTGCAGTGTCTGAGCGAAACGATAGGCGGCATAACGAATCGTGTCGTATTGTTCGGTGTCTTGAATGCAGGAACGCATTTCGGAAGCGAGCGCACCGGGCGACTGGGCGACGGTCATATAACCCGCCATCCCGTACTGGACGGCATCTCGTAAACCGGGGGCGTCATAGACAATCGTCGGTGTGCCGACAGCCGCCGCTTCGCTGACCGTCAATCCCCAGCCTTCGCGTTTGGAAGGGAAGAGGAGGGCGGTCGCCCGACTCATCCGTTCGAGTTTTTCTTCTGCGCTGACAAAGCCGAAGTACGTAATATCTCCCCGAATCTCTTCCGGGACAAGCGGGTCCAGCTGCTGTTGGATATAGCGCTCATCTTTTTTGCCGATGACCCAAAACTTCGCTGTCGGAAATTCTTGTTTTAGGATGACGAAAGCCTGAATGGCATCGTCGATTCCTTTATAAGCAGACATCCGTCCGACGTATAAAAAGGTCGGGACCGGCTCTTTGGGCTGCCAGACGTCTTCTTTCCAAGGAACAAAATCGAGTCCTTCGGGAAGAATCGTGATCTGTTGTTTGGAAAAGCCGATGGAGCGCAAGTCGTCCGCCGTCGACTGACTGACCGTCAAGGCGCGGCCATTGCGGTACAGCTGAAGCCGGGGCGTCTCGGTCTGTTCGCCGAGCCAGGCGTAAGGGCGCTTGACATTGATCTGCCAGATTTCACGCGTGAACTGATGAATGAACAAAGCACGCTTGGCGCGCGGGACGTAAAACGGCGTGAAGAACTGATGGGTGTTGACCTGATCGACGACGAGATCGATCGATGAAGCGTGTTTGTAATAGTAAGAAGCCGCATAGGGAATGACGGTTGCGAGTGTACCGTGGCGGACATACGTGACGCCGTCCAAAAACTCGACGTCATGCCCCCCCTCAAAGGCGGGGGAAATGTGCGTGATTGTATAGTCATCCGTGACACGGCGAAGCATTTCGTGTGTAAAGACCTCGGCACCACCGGCCTTCGGGTGTTTGATGTCACGCCACGATAAAAATAAGAGATGGGGTTTCATAATCGTTCCTCCTTTTTCGCAATCAATCGCTGTTTCGGCAAAATGAATCTCAGGACAAAGGCACTTCCTAACAAGACGACCGCTTGTCCGGTCAACCAAATTTCAACCGTTTGGCGGACGAACAAGAGAGAGAGGACCAACAAGACGAGAATCCCCCAAAACCACTTCAGATAGCTTGTCCGGTGTAGCGAAAATTGGACAAGTGCTTCGTACTGGATCAGCGTGATCCCGGCGTAGACGAGCACCATGTATTTGACATATTGTCCGGCTAAGTCATAACCGGCTCCGAATAATAAGGGAATAAGGTACGGGACAACCGTGACGTAAAAGATGATGGCACAGGCAAGACCACTCAATAGAAACACGTACAACTTACGTTCCCAGATGTGAAAGGACTGTTGGTGATTAAGGCTGCTGAGACGCGGCAAAAGAAGCTGCGATAAGGAGAGGGCGACAAACAACAATAACTGACCGAACCGCAAGGCGACGGAATAGTCGCCGGCAAAGGTCGGGAAAAACCGTGTCACGAGCAGGCTGTCGAGTGTAAAGAAGAGGGTCATGACGACCTGGGTATGAATCATATGCGTCAGACCGTGCCATCGGGTTGGACCGGTACTCTCTGGGAACGGTGTCTGAAGCAGGCTGACAAGATAAGCCATTAGCATCCCGATCAAGATAAAGGCTAAGGCAAGTGTCACGTTCGTATACTGAAGCAAGAGCCAGGTGGCGATTACTTTTGTTAATGATTCAACATAATAAGAAAGGTTCAGGGCGTAAAAACGTTCTTGCGCTTGAATGACACCACGCCTGAAAGATAATAATATATGGAAGAAGACTGTAAGCACAACAAGAAGAAGGTTTATTCTGGTAAAAGGTAGAAGGATAGGTAAGACATACAGTAAGATAAGTAAAATGGCTCCAACGACAGCCAGCAACCGGTTTCGTAAAACACGATAATGATTCGTTAAATGCTGACTGAGATCGCGTGTGACCGTCCACTGCAAAGCACTTCCGATGATAAGGAGCAGACCAAGTAAAGCGAGATAACCGTTTAAAAATCCATAGTCGACACTCGATAATTGACGGGCTAACAACAAGTGATAGGCATAGTTGACAATGTTCAATAAAATATCGAGAACCGGAAAAATCAAAATTACCGCATGACGGTTCAGAAAACCAGTCATCGGAACACCTCCCATCAATCAGTTTGAATGATACGGAAAGGATGAATCAGCATGAATCAAGGTCATATCGCAGTCTTTACGGACCACGGACGGCATATTCCGTACGAGAGCCTGATTTCTTATTATCCTGTACTCTTTTACACGCAGCCTGGTAAATGTCCTGCTTCTTTTGAACAAATTGCCATTACAGAAGTGCAGGAGGCAGAAAGTGAACACGATATCAAGTTGTATATCGTCGATTATCAGACGCGTGAAGACGAGTTAAAGATTTTGAATCAAATCCGAAGTATCCGTTCGCGAGCTAAAATTCTGTTGATCAAAGATGTCGTACAGATGAAAGGGGATTTCCCCTATGAAGCGGTTAAGGGGGACGGCATTCTCCACACATTTTCCTATCGAGCAGGTTATCCAAATGAACTATTTGCTGAAATCCAACATATCATCCATCCTGAATATCCCATTTTAAAAGACACTATAGCCTTTATATTACCAATATTTAACGAAGAGAAACGTTTTATGCATGTAAAACAATTTTTAGAGGCCTTGGCAGAGCTGATCAGTGAAGATTACATCCATGCCTCGATCAACTTCTTTGATGATGCTTCTTCCGACCGTTCAAAGGCGCTGTTACATGACTATCGGTCCATCGTCATGGAAGCGACGGATACACTGTTTACAGTCGGATATCTGGAAGTCCATCAGGTGGAACGGAATACTCGGAAAGCGGGACTTTTCATCGAAGGGATGAAAAATATCTCGAGTGATTATTACGTGTTCGTCGATGCCGACAATTCGTTTAAGACAGAAGACATCGCCCGTCTGCTGACGATTGCCCAAAATGATTACTATGATATCGTCATCGGAACGAAGGACTTAACGATCGAAGACCGCGGTCTTGTCCGGCGTCTGCTTAGTTTTGCCAAACGGAATCTGACACGGACCTTTTTACCAAAAGGGGTGACGGATTCACAAACCGGTCTAAAAATCATCAATCGTCGTGTCGTCCCGCGGATCCTGCCGTATTTAAACGTCGAGAGCGGTCTTGCGATCGATTTGGAATTGATGTATGCCGCGAAAAAAGAACGGTTGCGTGTGTTCCAACAGCCCGTGACCTGTATCGAGCGGGAAGGGTCACACGTCAATCTGGTCAAGGACTCGATTGCTTTTTTAAAGACGATGGTTGCCTTGTATCGACGGCATCGTTAAATACCCTGTACCGACTCGATATGCAACGGGTCGGTACAGGGTATTTGTCATGTCTTCGATTTTTTAAGGCGACGAATCGCTGACAACAGTTTCGTGCGGAGCCGCTGACGAACCGTCATGAAGCGGTGACCCGTCATCCACCAGATCAGCAGCCCGCTCAAGGGGAACGCAAGCAGCAGGACGGTCAGTCCGACGTAATAGACGGGACGTAAGACGACGGTGACATCGGCGGTTGATTGAGTCGAGCGGTACAGTTGGCTGACGCCGTTCAGTGCGATGTTTCCCCGCATCGGTTCGATGCCGTCCCGTAACTCAAAGAGCGATGTCGGCGAATCGTTGACTGTAAAACGACCAAGAGGCGCATCACTTGTGATGTGTCGATTCATCAATGACGGAGTGACACCCAATTTCTCGGCTGGTGTTTTAGAAAACAGTGGTTTTCCGGTCTGTTCCGCCATCACGAACTGATCGACGAGAATCAGTTGATCGTAAGGGAGAAACTCCAAATTTTTAAGCTGTAAGCTGCCCGCCTTTTTTTCATTACCGCGTGTCCAGATATGCAGTTGCATCCGCACCGTTTTTTTCGGAGGAATGATCATCTGTTCGTAATGATTCCAGCGGCTCTTTTTGTCTTCCTCGACTTCATTGATGAAATCAGTCCCGATGACACGGTCTTTTTCATCCAAATAAAAGACTTTCAAGTGGCGTTGCCGGACATTTTTACTGACCGCATCAAACTGCAACAAGTATTCATGATTCGGGCGTGCCTTGATTTTTTGGGAGGCGAAGATATACCAGTCACACGAACAAGTTGCTTCATATTCCATTCGATACGTACCGTCTTTTTCGCTCCCGCTAAACATATCGTCCGTGATCGAGACACATGTCGCACAATTGGCGGCTGCTTCCGGTTCCGTAAGTGGCTTGTCGGTGACGATTTCACTCGGGTCAAACTGATGCAGATCGTCCATCGTAACGAGTGACGGAACGGCACTCGCATAAACCAGTTCAATCTCATAACGACCACCCATCAACGGAATGTCTTTCAGCGTAATCTGATGAAGTGCCGAGTAGACATCCGGCAAAGATTCGAGTTGATACGGAAAATCCCGGTGCAACGGATCGAAGGTCACGGTTTCTTGACCAATCGCTTGTTTTCGGATGTCCGGCGTCTTGAAATCCTGCGCTGTCAAGACACGCCGGTAGATGATTTTTTTCCCATCGCGCAGCAAGACGGTCAACCGGCCATTCGTGTTCGTCGGTCGTGTCGCTTTCAGCTGGATGTCATAGGTTCCATCCTCAGCAACATCAATCGTCCGGCGTAACGTTCCTTTTTGAGCAGCTACACCTTTTCCGAAACTGAATCCGGGATAGTTACGTTCGGATTGAAGGTGTCCCTCGTAATCAAAGGCGGTTTCTGCTTCGAGCACCATCAACGTTTTGGTGATTGGAAGTTTCTCTTCCAGTCGTTCCTGAACTTTCGTCCATTCTGTTTTCGGAATCAAGACGATGTTTTGAACGGCATTAAAGCCGGACGTATTCGTGATGCGGAGTGTCGAACTTGTGTTGTCTGCGACGAAGTTTCCGAGAGGCACCCAAACGAGTTTTGCGCCTGCCGCTTGCTTCGTCTTGACAGAGAATGTTTGGTCGTTGAATTCAAAGTCAAGCTGGCCGCCGTTTTGGTTCAATAAGACACGTGCGTAACCGGCATAACGACCTCGGGTAGTCTCTTTTGTCATCTCAATCGTGTTCGGTACCATATAGTCCTCGAAACTGAAAATCTTGATATCGTGGACCCACCAATACGTCTTCCGTTCCGGACGCTGAAAACTCAGCAAATCAATCCGCATCGTCTTGGCGTCTTTCGGGGTGACGTACTCGCCTTGAAGATGGATTGCGTCAAGATCACCGGAGTCGCGGGGAGCGACGACATACGTCTGATTCAGTTCACGATCCTGTGCATCGTAAAACCGGACTTTGACGTGCAACCGGTCAACACCACGACCGGACGCTGTGATGTCAAACCGGTACGCATTGTTCGGTAAAGCGTCCAGCTTGCCGGATTTCGCGACCTGCCAAATGTATTTCGGATCACCCTCTGCGACTTCCGCCCGCAGGACAGGCAGGTTATTTTCCTTTGACAAAGGATTGGGGGATAAGTCGACGATGTCCGGATTATCCGCTTTGAAAAATGTCTCGTCCTCAAGCATTGAATTGAAGGAAGCAACTTGTTTTGTCTTTAATTGATCAAGTTTATAAACGGGAGCATCGATTCGTGCGGAAGCAAAGGATAAGCCGACGCCATCACCGAAGTCGAGATCAAACGATGGATTGCTGATTCCTTGTGTCCGTAAATACCAGCGCCAATCACTGTTTGCCAAAAACGTTTTTCCCCAGTTTAAAAAAGAGTTAGCTGAATCGATTGCGTCGAAAGGTTTCCAGAAGTATTGTTCCGGTACCTGACTCAGTAACACATCGTTTTCTTCCGTCATCTCGATGATGTCGTCTTTCTTTAACCACGATAAGCCGTCTTGATGGGCTTGGGTCGCATACAAAATGGATTGGGGACCAAGTTTATAATCATCCAAAGTCGAGAAAGTGACTGACCGTTCGAGACCGTATGGGGTCAGAATCAACTGTGGAACAGTCCGACTGTCAAGTGGCTCGATTAAATCGAATAACGTAAACAGCCCCACTTGTTTTGTCGCGAGCAGATCGTGTTGGGTGGCGAGAATCTTTTTATTGAAGGCTTGCCGCTCCTGCATGCCCGTATATTCCGTCCGGTACGCAAACTGTTGCAGACCAAACGCCTGTGCAATTTGCCCGGCTTGATCGGAGCGGCCGGTATCGAGTAAATATTGCATGAACGTCATCATGTAGCGGACCGTCTGGGTGGTACCTTCGTGATGAAAAACCGTGTTTGCCTGCGAACCGTAGACTTGGACGTCCCCGGTCGCTTTGGTTTCGCCGTCCGGAAGCGGATTTTTATTCCAGGTCGGTGTCGCGACCCCCGTACTCGGTTGTGTCATTTCATCCGCAATCGGAAACTGGAGCCATTTCCCGTCAATCAGTTCTTGAACGGCGGTATATTCTTTCGGCATCTTCACCGGATGATAAAAACCTTCCATGTAAACGGCGCGATACGGCCAGAAAAACAACCCGAGGGCGATGACTGTCGTTCCAATCGCAAGCAGGCGGTAAACCGGAAGCGGCAACGTTTTGGAAGGGCGGTTAAACACGGTCGCGAGGCTTGAAGCGAGCAACAAACTATAGCTCACCATCAGCAATCCGACTAACTTGTTGGGGTCACGAAACATGGCACCAATCAGCGGTGTCTTCGTGACGAATAAGACAAAGAGGTCGGCGACCTGCTCGTGAGTCCCTGTCGCAAACACAATCAACGGGATGCTCAGTCCGGTGAAGAATAACAGGATCGGCTGACGATAGGAGACGAACGCACCAAGCGAAATCAACAACAGAATGACACCGCCGCCTAACCAGAAACTAAGCGGTAACGTCGTCAGATCGAACATCGGCCACCAGTAGCTCGTTATATAAAACACATTTGTCCACGAAGAATGACGGCTGAATAACATCAACGTATCGGAGACATTGATGTTATGTTGCGAAGCTTGTGATCCGGTCAAGATGGAACCGACATACATGAAAAACCAGTACGAATTAAACAAAAGGAAAACAAGAGAAAAGGCAATCGTGGAGCGGACATAAAAACCGATCAACGGTTTAATGATCTTTTCCTTGCGGTGTGTCCAGAAGGTCTTCGCAAAAATCAGGGCGACCATGATCCCCATGTAGATCAAGGAGAAGAAAAAGTAATGGATGCCGGCCGCCATGAAAGCAAAGACGACGGACAGTCCGGTAATGTCGATCCATGTCCGTCGAGATAGCCGTTCGGATAATGAAAAGTTCGGATTCAGCTGTTCACGGAATTTGGGATCAAATATATTAAAAAACAACAACAAGGCGAGTGGAAAGACGGAGTAGCCACATAAGAGATAAATGTGCTGAATCCGCGTGATGACCCATGGATTCAAGGCATAAAACAAAGCGGCGAGACCAAAGGCGACGAGTGATAAAAAAGAAAAGTGAGGTGAGACGTAGACCGAATGCAACCGTTTCGTCAAAGCAAACATCGAAACAGCGGAGACGATCAACAAGCCAAAAATAAACGACTTGATCAAGATCGGACCGGACGCACCAAACAGTAGACTGAGCAGGTAAAAAGGAAAGATGTAAATCAGACGGGCGACGTTCAACAAGGTCGTCGTACTCCAGCGGTTGTTCCAGGCGCCAAAAATTTCCTCGAGATACCGGTTGGACGAGAGACCAAATGACATATCACTGAAGACGACCATTCCCGGTTTCAGCAGGGGGGCGCCGTACAGAACAATCAAAATGAGAACGCCGGTTAACACGAGAGCATCTTTGCGATAGGTTCGACCAAATCTGCGGGCAGCATCGAGTAGTGATTGTAGTGAGGTCTGCATCAAGGAACTCCTCTCTCAAAAAAGGTCAATTCTCTTACTATTCGGGATGTACTGGGATGATTCCTAGAACAGCTTCACTTAATTTTAACAAAAATGACAGCAGGCTCCTCCGTCTGAAGGAGGAGCCTGCCTGGTTTAAATTACCTTTCGATGTGATTGGTCAATTCATCAACCAATTGTTCCAAGGAACTTGTCATCTGACCGAGTGACTGGGTCATCGTTTCAAATTCGTGTTGGACAGTCGTTTGTTGTTCGAGTGAGACGGCAGTCGATTCAATGCCATGCCGGACTTCGAGTGAAGCGGTTCGGGTCGTTTCCATTCGTTGTTCAATGTCGAGCATCTGAACACCAACTCCGTGACGGGCTGTTTGAATCGAGTTGATACTTTGTTCAACTTCTTGAACGAGTTGCGTGATATCAGAAAAAGTCTGACGGACACGGCTCGTCATTTCTTGATTTTCAGCCAGTGTTTTCGTATAACCGGCGGCAGTCGTTTTGATTTGATCGGTATCGGCAATCAGGGCCTGCAAGACTTCCGTTACTTCGTTTGCATAGCTACGGGACTGAACAGCGAGATGCCCGACTTCCGTTGCGACGACGGCAAATCCCCGTCCGGCATCCCCGGCACGTGCCGCTTCGATGGCAGCATTTAATGCCAATAGATTGGTCTGACCGGCAATGGCTTCCAGGCTGGCGAGGATTTTTTGAATCTTATCCGACCGGCTGGCCATTGCCGTGACAGAAGTATGCAGACCATTCGTCGATTCAACCATCTCTTCGACGCGGCGGTCCATCAGATTCATCTCCTCGTTTCCGGTCAACGCGCGTTTCGTCATATGTTCCGTCGTCGTGACGGTCTGTGCCATTTTCGATTGGATCGAGGCGATGGACGTGTTAACCTGGTGCAACTGATCTGTTCCTTGTTGCATCGATTGGTGTTGGCCGTCGGCAGAATGGACGATTGGTGCGATCGCCGTCGCGATTTGGTTCGTTGCTTCGACGGACTGGACAGCCGCTTGCTGTAAGTGTTTCGTATTCGTTTTTAAACTGCCGACCAGAGATTCAATCTGCTGACTGACATTCGTAATCAGCGTCGTTGCGTCCGCTTCACGGCGTGATGCCGCTTGACGCTCTTTATTTTGAACGGCAATTTGAATGATAAGCGCAGCACTGGTTAAAATCAGGAAAACGGCATGAATCATCAGAATGCTGAACGGATAACCGGTCGTACCGCAAATCAGCGCCGGTGCAAAAAAGAAGCCTGCAAAATGTTGAACGGCAAACAGAACGGTACTGACAAGAATCAAATCAATCCGACGGAAGTAGGCAATCAATGCCAAGACCATAAAAATCGAGAAATGGTATTCGACGAGTCCGTTTCCGCCAGCGACGATTGACATGCTGGAAAATGTCAATGTCAGCGTCAACAGAAGCGGAACGGTCGCACTTCGTGATTGCATCCGGTACAGGACAGCAGCAGCAAGCAAACAAATGACCGGTAACAAAGCAATCCAAATCAGAGCGGTCGGTGGGGCAGCACTGACGTTTCCACGAATGATTTGATATCCGTCAGCAAAATCTGTGAAGCGGTGTAAACCATGAACAATCAGTGACAAGATGACGACAAAGAAACTGATCCAAAGCATAAGCTGATTTTGACGTTTCATAAAATAAAATTCCCCCATTTTCTATTAAAAAGTGAAACAAATCACGAGTAAACATGTTAAACGTATACCACTATCGGTCGGGAAAATAAGATTGTTTAGCTTCAAGATACTTAAAATAAAATTAAATTTTAAAATAGGAAATCACGGCTAAACAGACACGATCTAGGGTATAGAAATGCATTGAGACTTGTAGGAGGAACTGTGTATGAAATGGAAGGGTAGGGAAAGAAGTTCGAACGTCGAGGATCGCCGGGGGATGGGCGGTAAAGGAGTCGCCGGGATTGGTGGCGGACTCGGAATCATCATTTTAATCGTCGTCACGTTGATGGGTGGCAATCCGGCGGATATCCTCGGGGGGCTGTCCGATTCGCAAGGTGACAGTCAAGGCGAGTACCAGGAAACTGCCAAAGAAAAAGAAGCGGCTGATTTTGTATCCGTTGTGTTGGCGGATACGGAAAAAGTATGGACGAAGGAATTTAAACAGGACGGTATGACCTATAAAGAACCGACGCTCGTTTTATATACCGATCAGGTCAGTTCAGCGTGTGGGCAAGCCGGAAAGTCGGTCGGACCGTTTTATTGTCCGGGTGATCAGAAATTATACATCGATCTTAGTTTTTATGATGAGTTACAAAATAAATACGGGGCACCGGGAGACTTCGCAATGGCGTATGTCATTGCCCATGAAGTCGGGCACCATGTCCAAACGTTGCTTGGGAAATCAGACGAAATCATGCCGCTCCGCCAAAAGATGAGCGAAGAGAAGTTCAATAAGTATCTTGTCCGTTTTGAATTGCAGGCGGATTATTATGCCGGTGTCTGGGCACATCACGCACAAGGGCAAAATCTGCTTGAAGAAGGCGATCTCGACGAAGCACTTGGTGCGGCGAATGCCGTCGGAGATGATACATTGCAGAAAAAAGGGCAAGGCTATGTCGTACCGGAAAGCTTTACACACGGTACGTCGGCGCAAAGAGAACGTTGGTTCCAAAAAGGATTTGATAATGGAACGATTGAAGGTGGCGACACCTTCAAGGCGAAAAATTTATAAAGCAGCATTAAAAGGTCTCACTTCGCATGAAGTGAGACCTTTTGTCTTTCATCTGTGATTAAGAATTGTATTGATTGAACATCGCAGTATCATCGGGGACGTTGGCGAGATAGACGATTTTTCCGTCCGCATCCAGTCGGGCGATATCCGTTCCGTCTTGCGTGAAGACCGATCCGTCGGCACGCTTACCACAAACGGCCCATCGTGTTTCAAGCGTATCGCCTGTTTCTGAAGGCAGCCATCCTGCATACATGTGCTTAATATCCTGATTAGCGGTGAACACCATCCGGACAAACTGTTTCCAGGCTTCGATTCCATGCTGTTCCTGTCCGTTTAAGACGAACGTGATATCGTCCGAGAACAGGGAAACAAGATCGGTGAAGGCTTGTTCATCGGTCCGGGAAGCGTCAAATAAATCAAAATAACGGTCAAGTGTAGTAGTGTTCATCATAATAATCTCCTTTTAGTTGCGAATCATTTTTTCTTCGATTAAGCTTTGCAGTTTTGTCAGATGGTCGGGCGGACAGTTCAAATAAATTTCACGGCGGATCGAATCGATCGTCTCGCGTTTAAGCGTCGACTGCCAGGATTGTTCCGCTTCCGCCATCAGGTCGGATAACAGGCAGATGTTTTGGTTTTGGATGCCCATCAAGTCTTCGAAGACACCGCTTGAAGCATATAATGACTGTTTGCCCTCGATGGCTTCATAAATATCAAACACACGAATTGTTTCCGGTGACGCTTTCAGACGGAAGCCGCCTTTGGCACCGGGAACAGAAATCAGCAGATCCGCACTCACGAGCTTCCGAAGCAGTTTTTGAAAATAGGTCGGGGAAGCGCCGAGTTGCTGACTGATGAATTCTCCAGGCAACACACCCTTCTCCGGTAAAAACGTCAATAAGAGCATCGCGTACACCGATTGTTCGACGCCTGTTTTCATTTGCATGAAACATTCTCCTTTCTATATAACGTGGATAACTATTATCTACAATACATCCGGATAGATGAATTGTCCAACAAAAGGTCCCTCACAAAACCGTCACACCTTTTCGACAGCATACCCGTGGCATCAACAGAATGGATTCGGTATACTGAATGTACGATATGTGAAAATATTCACTAAAAGTCGTTCACACTTAGTGAAAGGACGTTTTCTTATGAATCCACTCAAAGGAATCATCACGATTCCGCGTACGATTTTTATACAACTGATGCTTGCAGCCGTCCTGATGGGCGTCGCCGTCATCGGTCAATCCTATCTGATTGTCATCATTGTCGACCGGATTTTCCTGCAAGGGGATCCGTTCGCGGCAGTCATTCCATTGCTTGGTGTCCTGTTGGGGATGCTTGTCCTGCGCGTCGGCGTCACGTACTGGAACGGACGTCTCGGGACGAATCTTGCGGCACGGGTCAAACAAGACTTACGCCAGGCACTTGTCGCGAAATATACGAAAAACTCTGTTGAATCGATGCTCGAAGGACAATCCGGAAAAAAGGTCAGTGTCCTGCTCGATTCCGTCGATGAGATGGACAGCTATTATAGCCAGTACCTGCCGAAAGTTATCCAGACGTCGATCGTTCCGCTGATGGTGCTGATTGCCGCCTTCAGCTATGACTGGGTGACGGGACTGGTCATGATGATTACGGCGCCGTTCATTCCGCTGTTTTACATCGTCATCGGGATCATGACGCAAAAGCGGGCCGATACGCAGCTCGAGAAGATGAATGCCTTCTCCGGAACGTTCCTCGATACGTTACAGGGACTGACGACGTTGAAGTTATTTGGTCGGGCGAAAGCCCAGCAGGACGTCATCGAACGGAGCAGTCTCGACTTTCGGGACGCTACGCTGACTGTCTTAAAACTGGCCTTCCTGTCATCGCTGATGCTCGAATTCATCTCGATGCTCAGCATGGGGATGATTGCGCTTGAAGTCAGTTTACGGTTGATTTTGTTCCAAAGCATCACCTTCGTGCCGGCCTTTCTGATGTTGGTTCTGGCACCGGAATACTATTTAGCTTTAAAAGAGATGGGCGCTGCCTTCCATACGGGGCGCGGTAGTGTCGCCGCCGCAAAACAGATTGCGGCTGAACTGACGGAAGATGACCGGAGTGTCGTCTTCGGACAAACTGAATTATCAGCAGGCCATCCGCCGCGGATTGAGCTGAAAGATGTCGCCTTTACGTACCGCGATGCCCGGTTTGCGATGACTGAACTGAATCTTGTCATCGAACCGTATCAGAAGGTTGCCTTGATTGGCCGCAGCGGTGCCGGAAAATCGACCGTTCTTCAATTACTGGCAGGTCTTGCCGATCCGCAGGACGGACAGCTGTTGTTGGACGGTCAAGATCGTCAGACAATTACGGAAGCAAGCTGGTTCCGTCAACTGAGTTATATCTCCCAGCATCCGTACCTGTATGCCGGGACACTTGCGGATAACATCGCAATCGGTGAATTGCGCGAAGCATCGAGACCGGCGATTGAGCAGGCGGCATCTGATGCCGGTCTGACTGAATTGATCGGACAACTGCCGAACGGACTCGACACGGTAATCGGGGAAGGCGGACGCGGCTTATCCGGCGGCGAAAAACAGCGTGTTGCGTTAGCACGTGCTTTCCTGAAACGACCGAACGTCATCTTGTTTGATGAACCGACGACCGGTCTTGACGTCAAGACGGAACGGATATTACAGGAAGCAATGACCGTCTTAGGACGTGAAGCGACTGTCATCACGGTCGCCCACCGTCTGCATACGATCGAACAATCGGATCAAATCGTCGTGCTGGAAGCGGGACAGATCGTCGACCGTGGGACACACGAAGAATTACTCGGACGCGAATCGGAGTATGCGATGATGCGTGCCGTTCAACGAGGGGAGGAAACACGATGAAAGAGTTGATGGGAATTTTTCGCTTGATGTTGCACCAGAAACGGGACATCGTGCTCTCGATTTTCTTTGGTGTTTTGGCCGGCATCACGGCGGTCGGCTTGTTTGCCGCAAGCGGCTTTTTGATCTCAAAAGCCGCCTTATTGCCACCGATCCAGACACTTGCTGTTTTGATTGCCCTGCAGAAAATCTCGAGCCTGACACGGGCTGTCAGCCGGTATGCAGAACGTTATTACTCGCACCGGGCGACGTTTACGATTCTCAGCGACTTACGGACGACGTTTTATAAACGTCTTGAAACGCTCGCACCGGGCATCTTTGCGAAGTACCGGAGTGGTGATTTGCTCGCCCGGATTGTCGGGGACGTCGAAAGTCTGCAAAATACATTTTTGCGCGTCGTGTATCCACCGATCATTTTGGTGCTCGTTTTCCTGTGTACGATCTTTTTCGTCAGTTTCTTTTCACTCAGTGTTGCGCTTGTCCTCGTGTTCGGTCTGATTTTGACGGGATTCATCATTCCTGGCTGGTTTGCCTACCGGGAACAACGGTTTGCCCGGTCCGTTCGGGCACGGCGCGGGGAACTGTCGACAGAAGTGACGGAACTGTTCCAAGGCTACCGGGACTTAAAGATTTATCAACAACTCGGGAACAAGGAAGCGGAACTGAATGCCGTCGCAGCACGTTACGTGGCAGAAGAAAAACGCAACGGGCTACACGCCGTCTCGAACCTTGCGTTGAATACACTGGCGACATTGATTATTTCCTGGATTGTCCTCGGACTCGGTGCTTATCTGGTTGCTGACGGGCAGCTCGACGGTGTCTTCCTGGCCTTACTCGTCATGACCTCGTTGACGGTGTTTGAAAATGCCGCACCGATGGCGATCTTACCGGGCTTCTTCGAAGACAGCCGTCATGCGGCACGTCGGCTCGATGACGTCGTCGAAGCGACAGCGGAACCGGAATATCGCCCGTTTGCATTGACGCGGGCTCCGGAACTCCGTGCGGAACACGTCAGCTTCACGTTTCCCGGGCAGGATCGTCCGGTCTTACGAAATGTCAACGTGACGTTCCCTGCAGGCAGTAAAACGGCGATTGTCGGAGCGAGCGGTTCCGGAAAATCGACGCTGTTGCAACTGTTGTTGCGGATGTACCCGGCCGACGGGATACGGATTGAAGGAACTCCGGGTCAAGAGATTAATCCGGAAGCGTTATGGCAACATTCGAATGTCGTCTTGCAACAGAACCATTTCTTTTACGGAACGATTCGCGACAATCTGAAGCTCGCCAGTAGCGAGGCAACGGATGAGCAGATGATCGGGGCACTCGAACAGGTCGGTCTTTCGTTGCTTGAACTCGACGACCGGGTACTTGAAAAAGGGGAAAACCTGTCCGGCGGTGAAAAACAACGGCTAGCGATTGCCCGAATTTTCTTGCGTCAGACACCACTGTATCTGTTGGATGAGCCGACCTCGTCGGTTGATGCTTTGACGGAACAGACGATTTTAGAGCACTTGTTCGTACGTGCAACGGATGCAACGCTGTTGCTTGTCAGTCACCGTCTCGCAGGACTAGAGACGATGGACCAAATCGTCGTCATGGACCAGGGGCAAGTCATCGAAGTCGGGACGTATGAAGATTTAATGGCACGACAAGGTGCTTTTTATGCCTTAAAACAAGTTGAACAGTCAGTCTTTACACCAGATCAACTGGTCCGTTAAACCAACAGCCTTCTCTGTCGCTACTAAAGCGTTGGAGGGGGCTGTTTAGTATGTAGAGGATTTAAATAGACGATTGATAATGGGAATGGTAAAGTAAGGAAAAAATAAAGGGGGAGCCATGATGGAAATTCGGCGTTGCGAGACACGACTGGGGGATCAAACGATTGCCTATAATCACTATTATTCCGAGTCGGATGAGGTCTGCTTTATGTTGTCCGGCGCAGGTTATGCGTATGATCATCCATACTTTTACTTCAGTCGAATGATGTTATTGAAGCGGGGCGTGAACGTGATTGAGATTCAGTATGTCTCGGATGATTTGTTCAGCTTGCCGGACGAACAGGGAGATGCGGAGATGAGTCGGCGGATTGAAGCGGTCATCGATGAGGTGTTACGTTCACGTACATATCAAACGATTCACTTCATTGCCAAATCGCTCGGAACGGTACCGCTGGTTACGATGATGCACCGCGGATTGTTTCCGGAAGCGCGTGTTGTTCTCTTGACGCCTCTCTTAAAAGATCCGGCAATCGTCGAGGCGATTGCGAACAGCCGGCATCACGGTTTACTCGTCATCGGTGACCACGATCGTCAGTTCAGTCCGGAAGCGTTGGAACGGTGCGGCAGCTCGAACCTAATGCTGGAACAAATAAAAGGAGCCAACCATTCGCTCGACATTGATTTTGAAGTCGATCCGTCTCTTCAAGTACTCGGACAGATCATGCAACGGACGGAAGACGTATTGTTCCCCGTAACGGTCAAGGAAAACTGAAAAACCGACAGAAAACTCTCGGAAGAGCGTTCTGTCGGTTTTTTTAATACGGTCGCAACAACGCACGGACAGGACTGCCGTCACCGTCGACGAGCGGAAGCGGGACGGCATTGAGATGATAATCACCCGGTGTGATCGCATCAAGAACCAACCCTTCGAGTATATGAACTCCATGTGCGGCGAGCGCATGGTGGGCACTCATCTCTTTACTGTCAATCGCATCGACGGACGGTAAATCAAGACCAATCAATTCGACGCCGAGTGCTCCAAGACGTTCGGCGAGACTTGGTGTCAGCACCGGGATCGTTTCCGGGAAAATCGATTTATCGACCCAGCCGTCTGTTTTAATAATCAACCGGCGGACATCGGTTAAATCAAATGCCTCGAGATCACTTGCCACGAGTTCCGTCCGACCGGGCAAGTAAATGACACGGACATGACCGATATAAAGATCCGGATCCAAATCGATGACTTTTTGACCGGCATCATCAAAATGGAACGGTGCATCGATATGAGTGCCGGTATGCAGACTCATCGTGACCTGTCCGACGTTGACGGAGCCGGTATCGGCTTTACTCCAATTGATGGTGTAGTCAAATTTCGTATCACCCGGCCACGTCGTAATCGACGATGTTAAAGGTTGTGAGACATCTATCCAACGGTTCATGCAAGATTCCCCCTCAAAGTTTTGTCCGGACCGACCACAGTTCCGGGAAGAACCGATGATCGAGCACACGGCGCAGATAACTGACGCCGGACGAACCACCCGTTCCCGGCTTTTGACCGATAATCCGTTCGACGGTGCTCATGTGGTTAAAGCGCCACATTTGTTGCTGGCTGCCGATGTCGAGCAACTTTTCGCCGAGTTCATACAAATCCCAGTACTGTTCGACGTCTTGATAGACGATGGCCCAGGCAGCTTCGACACTCGGATCAGCTTCCCAGTCTTCCGTGACATCCCGCTTGAGAATCGTCTCGTCAATCGGTAAGCCGCGCCGGTGCATCGCCCGGACGGTTTCGTCATAGATGCTCGGTGTCTTTAAGTCATCGTTCAATTGAGCGAACAACGCCGTTTCATGCTCATAGACGCGTAACATTTGGGCATTCTTAAAGCCTAGCGCAAACTCAATCTGCCGGTTTTGGTACGACTGGAATCCGGACGAATGTCCGAGCGAATCCCGGAATTCGAGGTATTCAGCCGGTGTCAGCGTCGAGAGGACACTCCACGACTGGATCAACTGTTGTTGAATTTTTGAAATGCGGGCCAGCATCTTAAACGACCGTTCGAGTTGATCGTCGGCAATCGCCTGAATGGCAGCCGTCATCTCATGCAAAATCAGTTTCATCCATAACTCACTTGTCTGATGAATGACAATAAACAGCATCTCGTCATGATGATCCGACAACCGTTGCTGGCTTGTCAAAAGCGAATCGAGCTGTAAATAATCCCCGTAAGACATGTCTTTTTTGAAGTCGGTTTGAATCGTTTCCTCAATTTTTGTCGCATCTGTCTGTTTCATTCCACTCGATCCCCTTTACATCAAAGTGATTGTGAACGTTTCGTCTGATCCGCTTGCGGCGGATTATTACGTTTCCAAAAAACATAGGCAATTGTCAGGAAGATTAACCAGGGAATACCGAACTTCAAGACAATCTGGAAATCCGTAAACCAGGTCGTGATGACAAGCGCAAATAACAGAAGGGCGCCGAGTGCCGTCAAATACGGATAGCCCATCATCCGGACGGGCAGTTTTCGTCCGCCGTCCCGTTCCCAAGCTTTCCGGAAGTAGAGATGAGAGATGAAAATCATGAACCAGGTGAAGATCGCCCCGAACATCGAAATCCCCATCATGAACGGATAGGAGACACTCGATTGGCTGCTGATGACGGCAGCGAGGAATATGCCGAGTGTCGACACAGCGAGTGCGAAGAGCGGTACGCCTTTCGCATTCAGGCGGCTGAAGATTCGTGGGGCATAGGTAGCTTTCGATAATGAATACATCATCCGTGTCGAGGCATACAACTGACTGTTCATCGCGGACAAAGCAGCCGTCAGGATGATGAAGTTCATGATACCGGCCGCACCGGGAATCGACAACATTTCCATCACTTTAACGAACGGACTTTCATCGACACCGCCGGCCTGCTGCCACGGTACGATCATCAGCATCAAAGCAATCGTGATGACATAAAACGTCGACAGCCGGAAGACCGTTGCTTTCAATGCTTTCGGCACAGCGACGTCCGGATCCTTTGCTTCACCGGCCGTAACGGCGATTAATTCGGTCCCGAGGAAACTAAACAGCGAGATGAAGACGGCAATCCAGAGACCGGAGAATCCGAACGGCATGAAGCCACCGTCATTCGTGAAGTTTTGCGGACCGATTTCCGGTGAACTGCTCCCGAAGACCAGGTAAGCCCCGAGAATCATGAACATCAGGATGGCACTGATTTTAATGACAGAAAACCAGTATTCGAATGTCGCAAACGTATTGACGGTCGTGGCATTGATATAAATCAACGCCGCTGCAAAGACGAAAATCCAGATGTAACCGGGTACGTCGGGGAACCAGTATTTCATGTAGATGGCGATGGCGCTGACTTCGACGCCGATCGCCAAGACATTCGCGACCCAATAAGAATAACGCACGAGGAAACCGGCATAGGGACTGATGTACATTTCAGCAATCGTTCCGAATGAGCCGGAGGTCGGATGGGCGACGGTCATTTCCGCGAGGCAACCCATCAACAGCAGGACGATGAAGGCACCGATCGCGTAACTGACGAGGACGCTTGGTCCGGCGAGACTGATGGCGAGACCGCTCCCGAGAAAGAGTCCCGTTCCGATTGCACAGCCCATCGCAATCATTGTCAGTTGACGTGTTTTTAAGTCACGCCGTAGTTCAGTAGGGTGTTCTTTCATAATTCCTCCTTACGCGACGACTTCGCGTTCGTTCTTGAATTGTTCATATTGTTTTTCGTCCATGATCGTTTTCAAAATCGAAACGACCTCATAGACATCTTCAAAGCTATTATACAAGGCAACAGGGGCCAGGCGGACAATATTCGGTGCCCGGAAATCAGGAATAACGTGATGCGCCTTCAACGCTTTACAGATCCGTGCTGCTTCCGGATGTTCGAGACTCAAGTGAGCACCACGTCGTTTGTCGTCACGCGGGTTCCCGATCATAAAGCCGTACGGCGTCAATTCCTGATCGACGAGCGTCATCATGTAGTCCGTCAATGCCAATGACTTTGTCCGGACTGCGTCGATCCCGACTTCGGCAAACAGCTCGAGTGCACCGATTTGCGGGGCAAGGCTCAAGACGTGTGGCGTTCCGATTTGGAAGGCAGCGGCATTTTCGGCGGGAGTCATCGTATGATCCATATCAAACTGTTTATCTTTACGGGAGCCGAACCAGCCGGTCAGACCCGGCAATGTACCGAAATGCCGTTCGTGGACAAACAGTCCGCCGACTGTTCCTGGACCGCCGTTTAAATGTTTGTAGTTGCACCAGTAGGCAAAGTCGACGCCCCAGTCATGAAAGGCGTGTGGAATCGCACCGACGGAATGACAGCCGTCAAAGCCAATCAAGATACCGCGGGCATGGGCTTCCCGTGTCAGACGCTCCATATCTAAAATCTGACCACTCCGGTAAAGGACGGTCGGTAAGACGATCAACGCAATCTCCTCCGTCATCGCGGCGATGATGTCTGCTTCGTCGAGGAATCGTCCGTCGCGACTCTCGACCTGAACGAGATGTTCTGCCGGATCGAGTCCACGCAACCTAAGTTGGCTTTGGAGCGCATAAATATCAGACGGGAATGTTAAGCTGTCTGCTAAAATCTTTGTCCGTTGTCCGGACGGGGCAAAGAATGTTGCCACCAGTTGGTGCAGATTGACCGTCGTCGAACCGGTCACCATGACTTCATCCGCACTTCCGCCGATGAGCGGAGCGTTCAAGGCAGACAGTTTGTCCGACAGTTCAAACCACGGATGGCGTCCTTTCATCCAGCCGTCAATTCCGAGTTCCCGCCAATCGGCGAGTGATTCGAGTAACGTTGCTTCCGCCCGTTTCGACAACAGACCAAGCGAATTGCCGTCCATGTAAATCGAACCTTCCTGCAGATAAAATTCGTTCCGGTATGGAGCGAGTATATCCTGTTGATCCTGTTCGATGGCATGCTTGCGTGATGCGTTCAATGTCATGTCCGTTCCTCCTCAAATGAATCAGTAATCAATTTTGAGAAAAGCGTAGCAAACAAATTGACACTGTGTCAATATTATCGGATAGAGAATCAGGAGAGGTGGTTGATCACGATGAAAGCAGATGAATCAAAAATGGACAAACGGCATTTGCGGACAGTCCGGACGCGGGAAAAGTTATTAGTCGCAGCACGGGAAGTATTTCTTGAAAATGACTTTCAGACGACGACGATTTCGCAAATCATCAAACGGGCGGGTGTCGGCTACGGAACGGCATATGTCCATTTTGAAGGAAAAGATGAACTGTTGATCGTCCTGATGGAAGACGTGATGGATCGTTTCCATCAAGTGGCGGAACAGCCGTTTGAGCCTGGAACGGCTGAAGAGGCGAAAAAACAAATCGAGCAACAGGCGACGGCTTTTTTACAGCTGGCTGAGCAGGAGCGGGAGATGCTCCGGGTCGTCGAGCAGGCAATCGGCGTATCCTATGTCATCCGGGCGAAATGGAAACAGATCCGCGAACGGTTCATCGAACGAATCAGTCACGATATTCATTATGCGCAAGCAGCGGGACTTGCACGTCCGGACTTGAATCCGACACTCGTTGGCCGCGGCTGGTTTTTTGCCAACGAAATGTATCTGTTCGAAGTCGTCCGGGAAGAGACGACAGCATCGATTGAAGAAATCGCTAAAACCTTGACGGCTGTGTATACGACCGGATTGTATCAACACGATTAAAGAAGAACGTTCCTGGGAATCCTTTAGAAGAAGGGAGCGCTGCACATGGCATTTGATTACGATCTTGATTTTAAGACAACGGATTTTCGGAAGGAACCGGAAAAATACCGGGTCGGACGGGGCGAACAGGGTGTGTTGCTCGTCGAACCGTATAAAGGAGAAATCTTGCCGCATTGGCGGTTCAAGACGCCGGAAATTGCCAAAGAATCTTCCGAAAAAATCTATCAGATGTACCTCGACTATAAAGAGGCCGAAGACTTCGTCGGAATGGACATGGCGCGGAAGTTCATCCAAATGGGACATACGCGGGCACGCCGGTATACGAATTATAAAGGCGGACGTAAGTACAAGAATAAAGAGACAGGTGAGTTAAACGAACGGGAAATTGATCCGGAAAAAGCAAAATCGGCAGAAATCTTTCAGGAAAAATGGGATTTGATCCGGGCGGATGAAGAGTACTTGAAGCTAAAGAAAGCTCATCAAAAACAGTACGGATGAACGGATTTTTAGTTTCCCATTTGCCTGTTTCGTGGCACTGAAAATGAAGGAATCAGAATTTGCTATGATGAGATCAAAAGGGAGGAACAGATATGCGATACACGTACTGGATAGCTTTGATCGGATTGATTATAAGTATGTATCTGTTGGTGGACTATACAGTAGAAACCGTTCCTGTCAGCATCTTGGTCGGCCTGTTGGTATACAGTATCGGACTCAGTATCGTCACGACGTTCGAAGTGTCTTCAATTGAGCTGACACGACGTGTCTTTGTGACGACGCTTCTGTTAGGACTGGTCCTGAACCATGCCCTGGATTTACGATTCACAGCATTTTTACTCGTCTTGCTCGTCGTCGAAACGTTTGTCAAAACCCTCCGCTTCCTGCAGGCGCTTTGGTGGGACCGGACGACGTTGCATGGCTGATATTTCCATACCATATGAAAAAAGCAGGAGGTTCTCCGATAATCCAATCGGACGACCTCCTGCTTTTGTTATGACATCTGAATCAAGATGTCTGTTCAATCTTTTTAATCAAACGGGACTGACGACGTTGCCAAATGACAGATCCGATCAGTGTCACGGCAAGGAAAACAAGTCCGAGCATGAACGGATAAAGAATGTTGACATCATATAACAATCCGGCCAGTGTCGGACCGAGCACGTTCCCGATGCTCATGTAGGCGTTGTTCATCCCCATAGCAAATCCTTGTTCGTTTCCGGCCAGTTTTGAAATCATCGTGTTCAAAACAGGACGCAGGATTGACGTCGCAAGGAAGATGACGAGTGTGACGGCGAAGAAGCCGCCGTAACTTGCTGTCAGAAGTGACAACAAGAAGCCAAGCGTCGCGATTAAAAGGAAGATGTTCAAGACTTTGCCTTCGCCGAGACTGCGGGACAGTTTATCGACGACGAAAATCTGGGCGATGACACTGATGATTCCAGTCGACGTCACCATGATGGCGATGTCTTTTGGTGACGCACCAAACTGGTTGTCGACGAACAGGCCAAGCACGGACTCGTACGCCATCAAACCAAAACTCATGACCAGTGTGATGACGAGCGGGACGAAGTACGGTTTATGGAACGATGCGCCGAGCTTGCTCCACATCGATCCTTCGTCCGGTGCCATCGCGGTTGCATCATGAACGTCACTTTCTTGAAGCAACAGAACGCTGAAAACTACAGCAAGGAGTGAAACGAGTGCTGAGACGAGCAACGGTAATTTTAAATCAAACTCGGCGAGGAAACCGCCGATCCCGGGACCAATGACGATTCCGAGTGACATCGCGGCGGAGACGAAGCTGTTACCTTTTGCGCGCTGGTCCATCGTCGTGATATCTGCGACGTAGGCAAAAATCGCAGGGATCAACAGCGCGGCACCGACACCGCCGATTGCCCGCGAGATGTAGAGAATTGTAACCGAGTTCGAGAAATAAAAGACGAACATCGATAACGTCAGTCCGATCAAACCGTAGATGATCATCTTTCGGCGACCGTACTGATCGGCCCATTTACCGGCGACCGGTGACATGACAAGCTGTGCGCCGGCAAAAATCGCGATCATCAAACCGGCAGCAGTACCGCCTTGACCGATTGAAGCTAAGTAAGCGGGCAGAATCGGAATGATGATCCCGAAGCTCCCGACGGCGATGAACATGTTAATCATCAGGACCGTTAATTTTTTACGTTGATCCGCTTGCAAGGGGATCCCTTCTTTCTGCACGCTGGTGTAAGCGTTTATTTGATCTACCTTTACTATCTTAGTTTCAAGAGAAAGAACCTGTCAATTTTATCGCCCCGTTACAAAAAGGACCAGATCTCAAGAAATGAGCTCTGGTCCTGTATCAACTGTTTGTTGAATTGACATTTACAGCGTTTTCTTGAACAGCCAGTTAACGTTTGGAGATAACAACGGTCGGAACAATCGAACGATTGGACGACTGGATAACATCCAAACGAAGAACAGGGCGAGCAAGAAGGAGGAACCAATCAGCAACGCCGGCGATTCGGCAATCCATGGTGGAACAGAGTCACGAAACAGACGGACGATGAACGAATGTAACAGATAGATCGCCAACGTCTGAATTCCGATCTGATCAAACCGTTCACCGAACGAACGATGTGGAACCATCATCAATATGGAGAAAATCATCACGGTACTGACTGCATATAAAAAGAGTTGAATCAATGCGCCTTTGAGTATCGGAACGTCAAACTCGCCATAGGTGTCCCGGTAGAACAACCAGACCGTATCGAATCCATTTTTTGTCCAGACCGCCATGGCAATGGCGATGGAAACAGAAATGATCAATCCGGTCAAACGGCCGAGGGGTGACGTCATCCGGTCACGAATCCGCCCGTCCGCGAGCCATCCCCGCTCTTTGATGAGATAGCCCATCAAAAAGAACGGATAAAAACTGATGACCTTTTGCAAAGACAGGAAGTTCGTAATCGAACCCGGATTGGCGTTAATCAGCAGCGCAAACGCGATACTGATCAACAACGGATAACGCAAGGTCAGAAATCCCGGCGTCACGATCTGCCAAATAATGATTCCGAGCAGGTACCAGAGCGTCCAACTCGGAACGAGCGGATGAAGGAGACCGTCCATCAATCCATCGGCCGTCTTCTCATTGACGTAAGCAAGATAGACTTCATGAATCGATTGCCAGATGAAATAGAGGACGACAAACGAAATGATTCGTTTCGGTCTGACTTCCTTGAAAAAATATCCGCTCATGAAGATGAAAGCCGGCATATGCAGCAAATAAATGATGTTGTAGACGATTTGGACCGGATCATTCCCATCCAGATTACGGAACGTCTCAATTAGATGTCCGAACACCACCATGAAAATCAGCAGTACTTTGTAGTTCCCGAGCCAATGATCATAGGAAAAGGTCATTGGTTTTGGTGTTTGATTCATTCGTTTTCTCCAAGAATGATTTGATCGACGAAACGTTGACTCGACTTCCCATCCTGATGCTCGAAGAAGTATTCAGCAAAAGCTTTGACGTTTTGCATCTCGAAATCTTCGTTCTTAATCCGTTCAATCAACTCTTCCGAGGTACGGACGATTGGTCCGGGAACAAATTCTTCAAAGTCATAATAGAAGTCACGTTTTGAGATGTAATCTTCTAAATCGTAAGCGAAGAAGAGCATCGGGCGATCAAGCAGTGAAAATTCAAAACAAGTCGATGAATAATCGGTAATCAAAATATCAGAGACGAACAGTAATTCGTTGATCTCCCGGTGGTCCGTCAAGTCGAGGAAGAAGTCAGCATACACTTCCGGAATCTCCATCCGGCGGCGGACGAACGGATGCATCTTCAAGACGAAGACGTAGTCTTCATGGAAAGCTTCATACAAAGCATCCAAATCGAGTTGACTGAAATCATAATGGGCACTTTTCGCGCCGTTTCCACGGAAAGTCGGAGCAAACATGATGACTTTTTTTGTTTTGAAGACAGGATATTCTTCGTAAATCCGTTCCTTGGCATCGGAGATGTAGGTTTGGTCAAAGAACATATCTGTCCGGGGAATTCCGGTTGCGATGACTTGATCTTCCCGTAATCCGAATCCTTCCGCATAGTGACGAGCGACGTTATGCGAGCTGACGATGGCTTTCGTATAGTTTCGGTGGCTGAGCGAGTTGGCACTTGGGCCACCCGGCTTACCGAGACGGCTGTATCCGAATGTCTTGAAGGCTCCGACTGCGTGCCAGACTTGAACAAGATCGCTTCCTTTCCGGATGCTGAGCGGATAAATCATCGGATAAAAATCATCGACTAAAATCGTTTTGGCTGTCGCGAGGTGATACGGCAACGTAAATTTATCACGCCAATCGCGGCGGGACTGCAAATTGGGTTTGAAGAACGTTTTAACATCCAGGTTGAGATCCCGGCGTTCGATTTCGTTTAAGATATAGGCGAAATTCCCGCTGACATCACTTCGGGAATCCGAAGCAAACACAACTTTGTTGTCTTGGATTGGTTGCGTCCATTTTGCGACATTGTAAATACTCTTGAATGTAAAACGACGGAATTTAAACGCGCGTTTCCGCCAATTCTTTTTCGATTTGTTGAATTTTTCGATCAAGCGGATAAAACGTTTCGTCTCTCCTTGCTTAAGGGAATGGAAACTTAGGGTATTGCTGTATTCTGAATACTGGACGACCAGTTCATATTCGAGTTTGAGCAAGACATTGCTATGTTTCGTTTCAACACGATAAATGACCGGAATCAAGGACCGTGTATCACCAAATGGAGCTTCATGTAAAATTGATTTTCCTTGGACGATTCCGAAGAAAGCATCGAAGTAACCCATTGGCAAAGGTCGTCCGGTCGGAGTCAGATGGTTGAGATCAAGCTCGCCGCTGAACGTTTCTTCCGTCCAGTCCCCTTCAAACGGGAAGCGAAGTATGAATGTCCGTTTATTTCGTTTGTTACGGAAAATGACGGCCCGTTCTAAAGGAATCGGTTCGACCGGTGCTTCGGACTGGATGTATCCATCTTCCGGTTGTATTTCTTCTGTGTCTTCAGGAACGGCAGGATTCTCAAAAAGTAGCTGCTCGGCCTGAAGGAAATCAGTTAATCCGAAAAGACGTGCCTCGAATCGGAATTTCGTTCCCGCTAGTTCTAGATAGTTAACGTGTGCCTGTAATGTCGGTATCTGTGTTTCTTCTGTCAAAACAATCTCTCCTCGCTTAAATGATTACAATGCATTTACACAACAATGACAGATTTTTAAAATCATCACGAACATAGTATAGTGATATTAGAAATCACCCATCATTATATCGTGATGGTGCAAAAAAAATAGAACTTTGTCTATTTTTTTTGGTTTGGTGGATAGAATCGTCAAAAAAAGACCATATTGTGAGACATACCCACATCGCTGGTAAGTGGAAACAAAAAAACTTTTTATATAAGGGAGGGAAGCGAAGTGACCCATGGCAGCGCCATTGTCTATGGATGGGAACTTTGCGATACAAGATGATTTATGCAGCAATCTTAGCTGGCGGAAAAGGAACAAGAATGGGGAATGTCGATCGTCCTAAACAATTCCTTTCAATCGGAGAACGTCCGATTCTCGTGCATACCGTTGAAAAGTTTCTGTTACACGAAGATTTTGATCAAATCATCATTGTGACTCCAACGGCCTGGATCAACTATACACGTGATATCTTGGAGAAATATATTGGAACCGATGAGCGGATTGTCATCACGGCAGGCGGCAGTGACCGCAACGAATCCATCATGGCAGCCATCAACTGGATTGAAAATAAAAATGGTTTATCAGACGAGGATGTCATCGTCACACATGATGCGGTCCGTCCGTTCTTGACGCACCGGATCATCAAAGAAAACATTTCGACAGCACTCGAATACGGAGCATGCGATACGGTCATCTCAGCCATCGATACGATTGTCGCCTCGACAGACGGAAAAACGATTTCCGATATTCCAGTCCGTGATCAAATGTATCAAGGACAGACGCCGCAAAGTTTCCAAATCACAAAGCTGAAAAATCATTACGAAGCATTATCAACCGATGAGCGGGCGATTCTGACAGACGCATGTAAGATTCTTTTGCTCAAAGGTGAAGCGGTCGCGCTCGTCACAGGTGAATTGTTCAACATCAAAGTAACGACGCCGTACGATCTCCGCATCGCCAATGCTATTTTGAAGGAGCGGATTCACCAATGATAAACCAAGTCTACCAACTCGTGGCGCCACGCCAAATCGAGGTGACGTATGACGAACGGTCACTCAATTCAGACCGGGTCGTCGTTCGCCCGACGTTCTTATCGATTTGTCATGCGGATCAACGCTACTTTACGGGAAGCCGCAGTGCGGAAGTGTTAGCGAAGAAGTTACCAATGGCGATGATTCATGAAGGCATTGGTAAGGTAGTCCATGATCCGTCCGGAACGTTTAAAATCGGTACATTGGTGGCGATGGTTCCGAACACACCAGCGGAAACGGATGACATCATCGGGGAAAACTACTTGCGGACAAGCCGTTTCCGCTCGAGTGGTTATGACGGTTATATGCAGGATTATGTGTTCATCAAGCCTGATCGTCTCGTCGAAGTACCTGCTGATCTGGATCCGGAAGTCGCAGCATTCACGGAGCTTGTCAGTGTGTCCGTTCATGCCATGACACGTTTCGATCAGATCGCCCACAGCCGTCGTGAAACATTCGGCGTCTGGGGAGACGGCAACCTCGGGTTCATCACCGCGTTGATGTTACGTAAATTATATCCGGAAGCGAAATTGCTTGTTTTCGGAAAAACGCAATCTAAGCTGGATTACTTCTCGTTTGCGGATGAGACGTATCATATCGATCAAATTCCAGACGATGTCTCGTTTAATCATGGATTTGAATGTGTCGGTGGAATCGGCAGTCAATATGCGATCAATCAGATGATTGATTACATCATTCCTGAAGGGACGATGGCATTGCTTGGTGTTTCGGAAGAACCGGTCGCTGTCAACACACGGATGATTCTTGAAAAAGGTTTACGTGTCTATGGATCAAGTCGGAGTACCCCGGCTGATTTCGCACGGACGATGGAATTGTATCAGCTGTATCCAGATATTCCGGCCTATTTGTCGAACCTCGTGTCCGGTGTATTCCAGATTCGCCAAATCGAAGATATTCATCAAGCGTTTGAAAGTGATTTGACGAATCGTTTCGGTAAAACCGTCATGGAATGGTGCATGTAACAATGAAAGTGGGAAGAGAAGGGATCACGTTATGAAACAGAAATTACGTTTGATTCAGCGACGAACGGTCCATTATTTGCTTGTGGTGACGTATTGGATCTCGAAGTTTTTTCCGGTACAGACAAAAAAAGTCGTCTTCGCGACGTATCGTTCCGATAAGCTCGTCGATAACTTCCGCGCTGTTTATGATGAACTTGAAAGCCGGGAACTCGGATTTCAGTATGTGTTTTTATTGAAACGGTTCCCGCAAAATTTAATGGGACAAATCAAATACGTCTTCCATATGATGCGTGCGACATACGAGCTGGCGACGGCCCGGTACTTTATCATTGATGACTATTATTATCCCGTTTATGTCTCGACGTTACGTAAAGGAACAGAAGTCATCCAGCTGTGGCACGCCTGTGGGGCATTCAAGAAGTTTGGTTACAGTGTCCTCGATAAGTCTTATTCACCGGATGACGATTATTTGAAGATGGTAGCTATCCACCGCAACTATTCGAAAGTCTATGTTTCGGGAGAAGCTTGCATCGCGCCGTTTGCAGAAGCTTTTGGCATGGATTCAACCCGGATTCATCCATTTGGTGTTCCGCGGACGGATCAGTTGTTAAATCGGGAGCGGCAAGTTCAAATTGAGCATAAACTGTATGATCAGTATCCAGAATGGCGGTCGAAAAAGCTGATTCTACTGGCACCGACGTTCCGTGGGAATGGGCAAACAACCGCCCATTACGATCAGGAGCTGGATTTCCGGCAGTTCCGTGAACAACTGGGACCGGATCATATTCTGTTGTTACGGATGCACCCGTTTGTCTTGAACCGACCGGTCGTGCCGGCAGAGTTTTCGAATCAAATCATCGATATGACGGATTATCCGGACATCAATGACTTGATGCAGGTGGCGGATATTTTAGTGACGGATTATTCTTCTGTTATTTTTGAATTTGCTTTGCTGAAGAAACCGATCATCTTCCTCGTTAACGATTTGAACTCGTATAAGGAAGAACGTGATTTTTACTTCCCTTACGAATCGTTTGTACCGGGACCGATTGTCTCGTCATTCAATGACGTCATTTCCTGGATCAAGGCGAACCAGTTCGAACCGGAACAGATTGAAGAGTTTGCGGGCCGGTTCTTTACGTATCAAGATGGACAGGCGACGAAACGAATTGTCGATCATATTTTGACGGGAGCGCTTCCTGATGCGCCGATGCGTCCGGAAGAACTGAAGACCGTTTGATTTAATCGAAGCGGATGAAACAGAACAGAGGTAGTGGATATTAAATCCGCCACCTCTGTTTGTCGTTCAGAATCAGACATCAAAAAAGCGTCCATCTTTCACGATTCCGTTTGGGGAGGGAATGAGAAGATGGGCGCTTTAACTGATTTTATGGGGCTTGATTGGCGCGAGCAGGGGTAGCCCGCAGAATGCGCACCGGTTTAGAAGTGCGTTAACTTGTCACGTGCAGCCGTTCGTTTTTTCAGCGGGGGAATCAAGGCAGGCCATCCGAATTGAATGACTCCTGCGACACGTTCATTTTCTGAAGCACCGATCATGTCAGCATATTCATCCGTGAACCAATGTTTTCCACTTTTCCAACAACAGCCTAAACCCAGTTCAGTCGCGAGGAGTTGAATATTTTGAATCATGGCAGCGGTCGCGAGTAAATCTTCCATCTGCTGATCTTCTGTTCCTTTTACTTCATATAAAACAGTCAAGTAAACAGGAACATCAGCAAATTTTTGACGCATCATCTGACGTTGTTCGTCTGTTTTTTGATCCAGTTGACCACGCTCAGCAAGCAACGTCATCAATTGATCGACATACCGGACTTGGCTTTCTTCGTTTGCCAGGACGAATCGCCAAGGTTCACGCAATTTATGAGTCGGTGCATAAATAGCGGCTTCGAGAATTTCTTCAATCATCTCGTTTGGAATCGGTTGATCCGTATAAGCACGCACAGACCGTCGTTCTAAAATCAGTTGTCGGGCGTTCATAGTAATCATCTCCTGACGTAAGTACTCTTAGAATATAATTGATAACGATTATCATTGTCAATGATTAATTAAAAAAACGCTGGTTCAAATCAGCGTTTTTCAGGTGTGGAAGCTATTTTTTTCTTAAGTTGGCGAATCCGAAACAAGGCAAACAAGTAGTGTGCAAAATAGAGGGTGAAGCCAAAGAAAACCGCCATCATCACGTTAATCTGCACGCCGGGTACGACCGTCAAATTCACATAAAGGAGAACACCCATCGAGAAGGTATAAAGTGCAGCTTCAAGTATCTGCGGCATCATCCGATTTTTTTTGAGGAAGAACGAACGGACAATCGGCAGGATGACGAAGCTGACGAGCCGGTCGAGCAGGCCGATGACAAGTATGCTGATGATGATGGACAAAGGTCCTGCGAAGTATAATAAGTTCGGAAATAAGACGTAAGAAACGAGCAGTAACGGTCCGATCAACAGAAAGATGGACACGGACGCTCGAAAAAAGATGAACAGACTGTTGATACTGATTAGAAAGGCACGTGTGACCTTTTGAGACCAGGATGAAGGTCGTCCTACTTGCCAGGCGAAACAACAGGCGAAAATGAAAGCATAGAACTGCAGAAAGGCAACCATAAAGCAACTCCTTTTAGATATGAAACTCAATGACCCTAGTGTAGCGATTTTATGAAGGAAGTGCAAAGGCAAACAACTAAAAACCCGTTGACGATGTGCCGCCAACGGGTCCAAGAAAAGTCTTAATCGAGATTTGGTTCTTTTTTTCCATGCATGAAAAGCGACAAGATCAAAGCGAGTGCGGATAAGACCGTCGCAACCCAAAAGGCATCTGTGATTCCGCTGATCGTGGCTTGTTTCGTCAACTGCGTCATCCAACTGACGGATGCGGCTTGCGGACTGCCCAACTGTTGTCCAAGCTCATTCAAATGCTGTGAAAGTGTTGGATCAAGTGTTGTAAATTGATTGGCGTCATCGGCGAGGTGAGCCGTTGTTTGTCGTGTCATGACCGTGACGAGAATCGCTGTCCCAATCGAACCTGCGACCTGACGCAACGTATTTTGTGTCGCATTACCGTGTGGAATCATCTTCATCGGTAAGGCGTTCATACCGGCTGTCATGATTGGCATCATGATGAAAGCCATTCCGAACGACCGAAGCATATAAATGCCCATGATTGAATTGTAAGAGGTATTCATATCGAGTTGTGTCAATTCCCATGTTCCGTAGGTCATTAACGTCAATCCGAAAATCGCGAGCGGTCGGATACCGAATCGGTCAAACAGTCGACCGGCAATCGGTCCCGTGATCCCCATGATCAATGATCCGGGTAACAACAAGAGACCAGAATCAATCGGTGAGAAACCACGGATACTCTGCAAGTAAATCGGAAGCAGGAGCATCCCGCCAAACAACGCCATCGTGACGATGATATTGATGAATAAAGTGAACGAAAACTCCGGCACTTTCAACACACGGATATTCAACATCGGATCATCCATTGAAAGTTCGCGAAGGGCAAACGCTGCAATCCCTAAGATACCGATCAAAATCGTGCTGATGACGAGCGGGCTATCCCAACCGTCATTGCCGGCTTCACTGAATCCGTACAACAGGCTTCCGAAACCGATCGTACTGAAGACAACACCGAGCGCATCGAATTTCGGTTTCGATAAAGGCTGCACGAGTTTGAACCAGGCGACACCAAGTAACAGTGTCAAAAGACCGAAAAAGGCCATTCCGTAAAACATGACATGCCAATCGTAATTCTGAATAACATAGCCGGTAATCGTCGGACCGATTGCGGGAGCAAGAATCATCGCGATTCCGAGCATCCCCATCGCCGCGCCGCGTTTATGCGGCGGGAACAGAGTCATGAAGACATTCGAACCGAGTGGCATCAAAATACCGGCACCGGCTGCTTGCACGACTCGTCCGATCATCATGACGGGAAAGTTCATCGCCATCGAACAAATGATGGAGCCGAAGAAGAACAACGTCATGGAAACGAGGAACAATTGGCGGAACGTATAACTCCGCATTAAAAAGGCACTGATCGGAATCAAGATACCATTGACGAGCATGAAACCGGTCGTCAACCATTGTGCTGTCGAGGTCGAGACGTTAAAATCGTTGATTAAGACAGGTAAAGCGACATTGATCAGCGTTTGATTCAAAATCGCGATAAACATCCCAATCAAGAGAACCGTCAAGACTTTTGGAATACTGATATCTGCCGTCGCGAGCGGCGTCCGTTCTTGCACTTGCGGTGCAGGCGGTACAGGAACGCTATCGAGATGGTCGAGCTGCATCTCGTCAAGAGGAACATCACCAGCCACGGCTGGACGTGCACGCCGGACAATCAGGTTGACACCGATGATCGTGACAACCATAAAGGCGATGTATCCAAAAAGGAAGGTCGTAGACATAGACGTCCCTCCTTAATCCTTATGAATGCGGACGGTCACATTCATACCAGGTCGAATGTCGAGTGATTTTTCTTGTGACAGTGAGACTTTGACGGGAATGACTTGCGCAACTTTCGTATAGTTGGCAGTTCCGTTTGAAGACGGCATCATCGAAAATGTTCCAGCCGTCGTCATACCGATTTGTTCGACTTCACCGGATAACGTCGTGTCCGGATAGCTGTCCACATAAACATCAACAGTCTGTCCGACTTTGACTTCATCGATATCAGTTTCTTCGACGTTTGCTGTTACCCAAAGCTCATTTAAGTTAAAACCGTAAGCGAGCGGTGTTCCTGCTCCAACGACGCCGTTTTCTGTCGCCATCGACTGAACGACTGTTGCTTTTGTTGGCATAGAGACCGCTGTACTGACCGGTTTTTGACCGGCTTGCGCCATCATGACGTGACCAAGTGTCGCGTCACTGTCGAGCGTTTGACCTGTTTTTGCTGTCCAGTCTGTCAGTTTACCGGCACCGGGGCTGGCAATCGTAATCATTTTTCCGTCAATCTTTGCGTTGTCTGTTTTCACATAGCTTGTCGCTTGATCGTAATAGTAATAGCCGATCGCGCCTCCGCCGATTAAAACAACCAGTGTCAAAATGTTAATCAGTAATACTTTTTTCATGTTCATGATATGAAATGCATCCTTTCTTCCGTATACTCTGAGTTCCCTAGTCATAAAATAAAAAATACTCCTCTGGGGGAGGAGTAGTTAATATAGTTAATTATATGGAGAAGGAATCAACATACAACCGACAATTTCCGACAAAGTGTTGGAAAAGTCGATGAGAGCGGATACAATATCAAAAAAAGGTGGTTCTAGTAGATGAATCCAGGACAAGATCCACGACCAAAACGGTCACGTGACCGTATTACAAAAGAATTGTTTCGTTTGCTTGACCATCATCCTTTTTCGACGATCACAGTCAAGATGTTGACGGATGGGGCGGCAGTCAATCGATCGACCTTCTATGCGCACTTTACAGATAAATATGATTTGATGAATCAGATTGTAGACGATCATATGCGGCTTCTTGTGGAAGCAATCCGGATTCAGGGGACCGGATCATCGGATTATCCATCGCTCGATCGGGTCAGCCGTTATTTCGAACGCCTTTTTATCCATATTGAACAACATGAACAATTTTACCGGACGATGTTGTTGAATGGTCCGGTAAAAACGTTCATTTCGCGCTTTTTGGATACATTAAAAGAAAATTATCAACGTGTGTTTGAAGCACATGCGGTGAATGAAACCCAACTGGTCGATCGTGATTTACTATTGAATTACGTGATCGGCGGACAGCTCGGATTATTGATTTCCTGGTTACGAAACGGCCGTCCTTATTCAGCGGTATATATGGCGGATCAACTCAGCCGGATGATTGTTTTGGGAACGGTCAAGAGTATCGGTTTTCCGGAACAATCGACTTGAAAAGCGCAAAAGAATCTCTAAAAAAGACGCCCTTTCGCCGAACGACGCGAAAGGGCGGGGATCAGGCTTGTTCGAGTTCCAGTTGTTTGGTGTAAATCGTACTCCGGTTTCGTCCGCTGCCTTTCGAATGGTATAACGCCTTATCTGCCTGCTGTAAGGCTTCAAGAGATGAGTGGGAGCTGCTCGAATGTGCGATACCAAGGGAAATCGTAATTTGTAAATCAGGAACCGCTGTCGTCGGGAAAAGATTCCGGGCGACAGTCATCCGGGCGAGCTCGGAGATTTTTTTCGCTTCATCAACGGACGTATCCGGCAAGATGATTAAAAACTCTTCACCGCCATACCGACCGACTAAATCGTCCGGACGGGCGAGAGAAGCAAGAGTCGTACCGAGTTGGCGCAAGACATCATCGCCTGCATCGTGACCATATGTATCGTTGACATGTTTAAAGAAGTCGATATCAATCAAGACGAGGGAATAGCCGTCTTCCGCAGATCCGACAAGGGATAAGGAGTCATCCAGCCGGCGCCGGTTGGCGAGACCGGTCAAGGCATCCGTCATCGCGAGTTTTTGTTGATACTGAATGTTCTCAAAGTGGCGACGGAGTTCTGTCAATAAATGATAGGTTACAAAACCAGCAATCAAATTAAAGAAGATATATGCCACCGATACTTTAAAGAATGTCGACCAACTATGGGTCAACAGATAGATGGCGGGTAAAGAACACAAGATTCCGATGCCAATCATCAACTCAAAATTCCAAAATGTCATGTGGACGTAGCGTCTGACGACACTAATCGTGAGGATGAACAGGCTGATGACGATCGCCGAAAGAATCGCCGCATCGATTTGGTCGAGCGGTGTGATCGCAAAACGAGTTCCGATAATCATCAGACCGGTTACGATGGCGCTCGGTAATCCACCGAACATCATAGCGATGGCGACCGGGATAATCCGTAAGTCAACCCGCGCTACATCGATCTGAATGCTGTTGAACATCAAGAGAACAGCGATGAGACCGGCTGCTCCTCCTAAGAAAAGTCGCGTTTTTACATGTGTTTTAGGGGTGATCCTCGGTTGGTTTCGAAAGGGTAGAAACAAAAGAGTGATCGTTGTGAACAGTAGACAAAAATTGATGATGAAATTATTCATGATGGACAACAAATCCTCCCAGCTCCTCGTAAACGCATTTCCGTAACATATTTCCAGTATACTCATTTTACTAACGGCAAGAAATGGAAAAATGTGAAGTGAAACAGGAAAAGTCGACAAAAAAGACAAAGTACACAGTCAAGTGAACTTTGTCTGAAAAATAAGTTGAATATTTTTTACACACAATTTTTAGGAAGAAACGGCTTCTTCATCCATCGTCAAAAGAATCTTATCGAAGACACGAACCATGACATTCAGTTCCTCTTCCGTCAATGTGCCGAACCGTTCCTGCAGGTATTTCCGGCGGACAACTTCGAGTTCACGAAACGCCGTTTCTCCTTCATCCGTCAAAGCAAGGACAATCGATCTCCGGTCATCTGTTGAACGGGTCCGAGTGACGAAGCCTGCTTTATACAGGCGATCGGTTAAAGCCGTTACCTGACTTGTCGCAAGCTCAAACTGTTCTGCGAGTAGAGTCGGACGTTGGGGACCATTTTCGGACAGACTGCGCAAAATGAAAAATTCACTCCGCGTCGCGGTTCCTTCAAATAGTCGGTTGAGTTCACGGCGTAATGTCCGGAGAATGACCCGCATTTGTTCCTCTAATCGATAGGTCAGTTGATCACGTTCTTGTGGCATTCAAGCAACATCCTTTCTCTCGGTTAACTTCTATAGTTTAGTGTACTAAAAATTACGAAATTTTACCATGAATAGAGGGTGTTTCAAAAAAAGAATTGACAATTTAAAGACGTTTTGTGTAATATGACGATGTAGTAACGAAATTATAATTAACTTAATTAGTTCTCACTCAACCAGTGGGATGGAGGTTGCAGTTCTTATAAGTACAGTCACGGATGTCGTCAAGCGGCAGATGAGGTGATTGAAAAGGAAGAATTGCCGAAATCAATCATCGCTTTGAAGATGATCGATTGGGATTAGATCGAACAGGTCTAATACTGTCACAGGTCAGATATGACTTGTGGGGAGCTATCTTTCACGACGGTAGAATGGGGCGCATCCTTTTACTATGTTGCGTTCTCATCTTCCTTCTGGAAGGTGAGGGCGCTTTTTGTTTTTTTTGATTCAAAAAGTGTCCTCTCAAAAATTTAAAAAAGAGAGAAGCGAATAAGATGAATACTTTACAACCCCAAAGAAAACTCGATTCAACCGAAGAAGGATTAAAACGTGGCCTGCAAGCCCGTCACATGTCGATGATTGCGATTGGCGGTGCTATCGGAACCGGACTCTTCATCGCATCCGGTGCATCTGTTGCCGCTGCCGGTCCGGGCGGTGCCTTGTTGTCGTATGCCGTCGTCGGATTAATGGTGTACTTTTTAATGACAAGTCTTGGTGAGATGGCAGCTTATATGCCGGTCGCCGGTTCATTTTCCACATACGGTGCAAAATTCGTTGATCCGTCGTTTGGTTTTGCGTTAGGTTGGAACTACTGGTACAACTGGGCAGTGACGATTGCCGTTGAACTCGTTGCAGCACAAATCGTCATGACATACTGGTTCCCTGATGTTCCAGGTTTTTATTTCAGCGCCATCTTCTTGTTACTGATGATTGGTTTGAACTACTTCTCCGTTAAAGGATTTGGTGAAGCAGAATACTGGTTCGCCATGATTAAAGTTGTCACAGTCATTATCTTCTTGATTGTCGGAGTCGCCATGATCTTTGGTGTCTTCACATCAGAAGCACCGGTCGGCTTTAAAAACTTTGCACTAGGTGACGCACCGTTCGTCGGAGGCATTCCAGCCGTCATCGGTATCATCTTAGTTGCCGGTTTCAGTTTCCAGGGAACAGAACTTGTCGGAATCGCGGCAGGTGAATCAGAAGATCCGGAAAAAAATGTCCCGAAAGCTGTTAAACAAGTCTTTTGGCGGATTCTTCTCTTTTATGTGTTTGCGATTTTTGTCATCGGAATGTTGATTCCGTATACAAGTCCGAACCTGGTTTCAAACGATATTACCGATGTAGCAGTCAGCCCGTTTACACTCGTCTTTGAAAAAGCCGGTCTCGCTTTCTCGGCAGCCTTGATGAACGCCGTCATCTTGACGTCTGTTTTATCAGCAGGAAACTCTGGGATGTACGCATCGACACGGATGCTGTATACATTGGCACGCCAAGGTGATGCCCCGAAATTATTCGCACAAGTCTCGAAAAACGGTGTACCCCGTAATGCCTTGCTCGCAACAGGCGCAATCGGCGCACTTTGCTTCCTGACTTCGATGTTTGGCGGTCAAGTCTACCTGTGGTTGTTGAATGCTTCCGGTATGACCGGCTTCATCGCGTGGCTCGGAATCGCCATCAGCCATTACCGTTTCCGTAAAGGGTTCCTCGCGCAAGGTCATTCGTTAAGCGACCTGCCATACGTTGCACCTGCTTTCCCGTTTGGACCGCTCTTTGCCTTCGGACTTTGTTTCCTTGTCATCGTCGGTCAAAACTATGCCGCGTTCCTCGCAGATCAAATTGATTGGGTTGGAATCGCCGCGACATATGTTGGTATTCCGTTATTCCTTGCTTTCTGGTTAGGTCATAAATTTAAAAATCGGACATCAGTCGTTCCTTATTCAGAAATGGAATTCCCGAAACATCCGCGTCCGTAAGTTAAAAGTCGATTCCGTTTCAAACGGAGTCGACTTTTTTGATGCATGTTAAAAAAAGAAATAATTCTTAAAACGTATCAAGTAGTAAAAAATCGTTTAAGATAAAAGAAAAATGGAGGCGACCTCAGTGAACTATTGGTATCACTTTAAACGGGCATTCATCCCGATTGCGATTTTGCTTGTAACGTTAGCGATCTATCAGATGCTGTACCGCATGAATAACATGTGGTATTCGCTTGGTGGATTGATTTTAGTGTTTGCGGCGATTTATTTTGTCATGCGCCGCTTAAAAACGAATCCCGAAGATTGACTGAGCAAGATAGTAGGGTAGCGGCACGGAACGCGTTAAAATAGGCATATACAGAGGAGGGGAAGCTAGATGGCAAAAGCAATATTCGCAGGTGGCTGTTTTTGGTGCATGGTTAAGCCATTTCATAAATATGATGGCGTCGAACAAGTCATTTCCGGTTATACAGGTGGTCATACAGAAAACCCGACTTACAAAGAGGTCTGTTCTGAAACAACAGGACATTTAGAAGCGGTCGAAGTCACGTATAATCCGTCTGTCATCACATACGATGAGTTACTTGAAATTTTTTGGCGGCAAATCGATCCGACGGATGGCGGCGGGCAGTTCAACGACCGCGGTCAATCGTACGAACCGGCAATCTTTTATATCGATGAAGAACAAAAACAAGCGGCAGAACGTTCGAAAGCGGCGCTTGATGCCTCCGGGCGTTTCTCACGTCCGGTAGCCGTCGACATCCGTCCGGCAAAACCGTTTTGGCCGGCGGAAGACTACCATCAGGATTATTACAAAAAAAATCCGTTCCGTTATCAGATGTACAGTGTCGGATCGGGACGTGCTAAATTCGTCAAGGAAGCCTGGAAGGATCAAGGCAAGGAACAGGAACTAAAACAACGTCTGACACCGATCCAGTACAAAGTCACACAGGAAAACGGAACTGAGCCGGCTTTCCGCAATGAATATTGGGATGAGGAACGACCGGGTCTTTATGTTGATATCGTCGACGGAACTCCACTTTTTACGTCAAAAGATAAGTTTAACTCGAATTGCGGATGGCCGAGTTTCGCCAAACCGATTTCAGAGGACAAGATGGAAGTTGAACTCGATACGACACACGGTATGACACGGACAGAAGTCCGTTCCGCTAATGCGGACAGTCATCTTGGTCACATCTTTGATGACGGTCCGACCGAACTTGGCGGTCTCCGCTACTGTATCAATTCAGCAGCACTCCGGTTTATTCCGGTAGAAGAGCTTGATTCGGCAGGATATGGGGAATATAAAAAACACTTCGAATGAAGGTAACAGTCAGACAGCAAAGCGGATTCGTTTTGCTGTCTTTTTTCTAGAAAAAGGAGGGTTTTGCATGTTCACACAAGTCTATGAAGAAATTCGGCAGCTGACAATTGCGAAAGTATTGGATTTTTACGATCATGAAGTCCGTGGACTGGATGAAGCCGCACGGCAAACGAAGTATCAAAAGATGAGTGCAAGTCCGTTTCTCTTTTTCCGCGGCAGTTCCCATTTGTTTTATTATGATTTGACACGCATTCCGCTCGGATTTGATACGCCGGTTGAGACACCAACCTGGATTCAAGGGGATCTCCACTTCGAAAACTTCGGGGTTCATGGCAATGCCAAGGGCGAAATCATTTATGATGTCAATGACTTTGATGAAGGTTATCTCGGGTCTTATTTATACGATTTGATCCGGATGGCGGTCTCCGTTCAATTATTCGCGGAAGAAGCAGGGTATGATGCAGAGCCGGCGATTGCCGCCTATATTCAACATTACTTAGATGACTTACGCCAATATGCCAAAGGTAAAAATCCAAGCAAGGTCTGTTTTACGATCGACAACACGAAAGGACCAATCCGTAAGCTGATCAAAAAAGCGGAGAAAAAGAAGGCTGAATTACTCGGAGAACGGACGACGGTCGTCGATGGGCAACGCCAGTTCACCGATTTACCGGATATGAAGCGGCTCGATACCTCGACTTACGCAGCCATTGAAGCCGTTTGGCCGGAGTACATCGCATCGATTGATCCTGAAGATCGGCAAGAGGACGGATTCTACGACATTAAGGATATCGTCTATAAACTCGACAGCGGGACAGCTTCGATCGGCCTTGAGCGGTATTATATTTTGGTCGAAGGAAAAGGCGGAGAGCATGAAGACTTGATTCTTGAGATGAAGCAAGCCCAGTCTTCTGTGCCGTCTTTGTTTGTACCGGTTTATTTGCAGGAGGTGGAGACGGTTCACCAAGGTCGTCGTATCATCACTTCACAAAAGGCGATGCAGGCACATGAAGATCCGTATCTCGGTTACGTAACGATGCAGGGGAAAGAATATTATGTACGGGAACGTTCTCCATACAAAAAAAAGTTGAAAGCAAAACACATTAAAAGCCAGTATGACCTCGAAAACGTCCTTTCGATTCAAGGTCAAATTACCGCCAAAATCCATGCACGGGCCGATATGGATGCAGGAATTGATATGGAAGTTTTAAACCATCATGCGGACGTCGTCATCATCGAATCGATTGGGGTATCGGATGCAGAATTCACCCGTCAAATTCATCGGTGGTCGAGTGCCTATGCAGCACGGACAACGCTTGATTTCCAAGTGTTTTTAAGTTGGTTAGCTACGCGTTAAACACTATTTTCGAAGACCTTTTTTTAGACAAAGATTCCTTCTGAATACCAGTTCATACTGGTTTAAGAAGGGATTTTTTGATGGTTTGAAAATCATGTAAGCGGAACGCAATTCACAAATGGGTCTAATGACCTATATCAATTTATCTGAAAACTTCGTAAATTTTGGATTAAGTAATTGCAAAACATTTTTTGTAATTCGAACTAAACACACAACAGGGGGAGTATCATCATGAGTTTGACGCGGAAAAAAGATGTTTCCGCTATGATTGCTGCGAGTCAGCGTAATAACGGACTTGCTCGAAATCTTGGCGCGATGGATTTAACGTTTTTAGGAATTGGCGCCATCATTGGTACGGGGATTTTCGTCCTAACCGGAACAGGAGCATTGACAGCAGGACCTGGTCTTATCGTCTCATTCATTTTATCTGCCATTGCCTGTGGGTTAGCGGCACTCGCTTATGCGGAATTCGCTTCGACGATTCCAGTCAGTGGTTCCGTCTACACGTACACGTATGCCACGATGGGAGAAATCTTTGCCTGGATCATCGGATGGAACTTAATTTTGGAATATGGACTCGCCTCCAGTGCCGTTGCGGCAGGGTGGTCCGGTTACTTCCAGTCCTTACTCGGCGGATTTGGGATCCATCTTCCGACAGCAATCTCAGCAGCTCCAGGTGCGGTAGAAGGTGCAAAAACATTCTTCAACTTACCGGCCTTCCTGATTTTACTTGCAATCACAGGCTTGTTATCGATGGGAATCAAGGAAACAAAACGTGTCAACAACATCATGGTTATCATTAAGTTAGCAGTCGTTGTCTTGTTCATCGTCGTCGGTGTCGGCTATGTTGAACCAACGAACTGGGCACCATTTACACCATTCGGATGGGGCGGCGTCTTCTCTGGAGCAGCCATCGTCTTCTTTGCTTACATCGGTTTTGATGCCGTCACATCGGCAGCAGAAGAAGTACGTGAGCCACAAAAGAACTTACCACGTGGTATCATCGGTTCTCTTGCTGTCTGTACAGTCCTTTACGTTATCGTGGCAGCCATCATGACAGGAATCGTCCCGTACCAAAAATTTGCGGGCGTCGATCACCCGGTCTCACTCGCCATTCAAATGGCAGGACAAAACTGGGTCGCAGGTTTCATCGATTTAGGTGCGATTCTCGGAATCACAACAGTCATCCTCGTCATGACATACGGAATGGTACGTTTAGCGTTCGCCATCTCACGTGACGGAATGTTCCCGAAAGTATTTTCAGAAGTACATCCGAAATACAAAACGCCGTTCAAAGCAACATGGATGATTGGTCTTGGTAGTGCGACAGTCGCAGGACTCGTTCCACTCGATGTCATCGCAAACCTCGTCAACATGGGGACACTCGCAGCATTCGTTTTAATCTCTGTTGCTGTCTTGATCCTTCGTAAAACACAACCGGATCTTCCACGTGCATTTAAATGTCCGGGAATGCCGTACGTGCCGATTGCAGCGATCGCTTCTTGTCTCTTCTTGATGTTCAACTTGAAACTCGAAACATGGATTGCTTTCTTCATCTGGCTGGCGATTGGACTTGTCCTTTACTTCGCCTTTGCCCGGAAGAACTCAAATCTGGAACCGGGAAATATGCCGGCTACTGAAATCGCAGCTTCAGACGAAAAATAAAAAAATGCGATCCCGTTAAGGGGTCGCATTTTTTTGTAGTGACAGGAGATAACTGATACTAGGTTAAGACGGTAAAGAGGTTTTGATTCGAACCGCATCAAACTCACGTTGGATGCTGGCATTGGCTTTAGCTTCTTCTTCTGCCGACCAACCGAGTTCGCTTCGCATCAAGGCGAGGACGCCGTCGGCATGTTTTTCAGCATTAGGATAATCAAAGAAGACGGCAGAGGCACGTCGATTCAAGAAATCACCCGGTTGCATGACGAGTTCTGCTTCGAGTCCGTATAACAGTCCTCCGAACCAGTGGAGGGGAAGTTGATAACGCTCTGCTTCACTGCCACGCGAGCGAATCAATTCAAAGACACGTTCGACATCCGTGCCATAACGTTGAATCAGCCAGGTTGCTTCCTTTGGAGACAGTCCAAGTGCTTCACCTTTAGGTTGCTGTTCTTTCAAGTAACGGACAAATCCTTTACTGCCGTCAGGATGACCACCGCCCAGTAAAATGTCGTGTGTCCGGGAAGCGAGATAAATCCGGTTCTCCTCCTCCTTGAACTGATTGGCGACCATATCGATGATTCGTTCCGCCATCTTCCGGTAGCCCGTCAATTTTCCGCCGGCAATCGACATCAATCCGGATTTCGAGACAAAGATTTCATCTTTGCGCGATAATTCACTCGGATCTTTGCCGTCTTCATGAATCAACGGACGTAAGCCGGACCATGTCGATTCGACGTGGTCCGCGTGCAAATCGACGTTGAACATCTGATTCGTCGCATCCAGGATATAGTCCCGGTCTTCTTCCGTCACACCGGGTTCTAGAATGTCGCCTTGGTAATTCGTGTCCGTCGTGCCGACGTACGTTTTTCCTTCGCGTGGAATCGCAAAAATCATCCGTCCATCCGCTACATCAAAGTAGACAGCTTGTTGCAGTGGGAAGTGGGCTTGGTCGATGACGAGATGGATTCCCTTCGTCAAATGAAGCGACTTACCTGATTTTGAGCCGTCTTTTTCGCGTAATTCATCGACCCAAGGACCGGTCGCATTGATGATTTTTTTCGCGCGAATCGTATAGGTCTTTCCAGTTAAGACATCCTGAACTTCAACCCCGACGACTTTTCCGTTGTGATAGACAAGTGATTGTGCCTTCGTATAGTTGACGGCGCGTCCACCGTATCCGACTGCAGCTTTTAAGACTTCGACCGTCAATCGGGCGTCATCCGTTTTGTATTCGACATAACGGCCGCCTCCGACCAGATGTTCTGACCGTAAAAGCGGTTCATAACGAAGCGTTTCTTCTTTAGATAACATCGTCCGTCGTTCATGGCGTCGGACGCCTGCCAGTTGATCGTAAACCCGCAGACCAATCGACGTCGAAAAGTTGCCGAATGTCCCACCTTCGACAAGCGGTAACATCATCCATTCAGGTGTCGTGACGTGAGGCGCATTTTCATAAACGATGGCCCGTTCTTTCCCGACTTCTGCGACTAACTTAATTTCAAATTGCTTCAAATAACGTAAGCCCCCGTGAACGAGTTTCGTCGAGCGGCTTGATGTGCCTTCTGCGAAATCCTGCATCTCAATCAACCCGGTCCGCATACCCCGGCTTTGAGCATCGAGTAAAATCCCTGCACCTGTAATGCCACCACCAATGACCAATACATCGAGCAATTCTTGTCCCATCTCTTCTAACCATGCGGTTCGTTCCGTACTTGAAAACATGCATTTTTCCCCCTGTTCGTCTGAAGTGGATTATTTTATTCTACTTCTATCCATGTACCCTCTTTTACACTTTTTTGAGCACAATCAATAATTTTCATGACGAGCAGGGCTTGTTCCGTCGTGACGGCAAGAGGGGACTCGTGACGTAAGGCTTGCGCTAACTCATGATAGTAGTCGGCAAAACCGGAATCGACGAAAGAACGCTCCTCAAGCGGCTGTTCGGGTCTTCCCCATGTATAGGTCGAGCGTTTCGTATCGACGCTGTCGACGAAATAACTCGCTTTCGTACCGTGGACGGCAAGCGAAGGACCGGGAGCCGGAACAAGTGAGCCGATATGCAGAACGGCGCGTCGTGTTCCGAAAGCGAGAATCAGATGCGTATAGTCTTCGACCGGACCATCCGGGCGCTGGATTGTCTGATCACAAAAAACACGGTCCGGTCGTTCACCGAATAACATCAACGCCTGATCAATTAAATGGGAGCCTAAATCGTAAAGCAGGCCAGCGCCCGGGACATCCTGTTCCCGCCACCGCGCCCGGACGGTCGGACGATAGCGGTCATAGTGTGCTTCGAACGTTTGAACAACTCCCAGTTCGTCGGCTTGCACCAGTTCGAGCAGCGTACGGAAGTCTTTTGTATAACGGCGGTTATGGTAAACTGTCAGTAATCGATTTTGCTGACGTGCAAGATTCGTCAGCTGTTCGGCTTCCGTCAACGTGACCGTAAACGGTTTCTCGACCAGGACATGACAGCCAGCGAGCAATGCGGTCTTGGCGAGGGGATAATGTTCGGCATTCGGTGTCGCGATCACGACCAGTTCAACCGTTTCAGCAGCTAATAACGCTTCAAGCGAAGAATAAACCGGCACATCAGGATAACGGTTGGCGACTGCTTCCGGACGACTGGATTGAACCGCAACAAGTTGATAATCAGGTGCTGTGAGATACGGGGCATGCAGATGTTCGCCGGCAAGTCCAAAACCAATTAAAGCAGTACGAATCATGGAGGACACTTCCTTTTCAGTTAATACATTCAATCTATCATATGAGGTGAGCAAGATGATTACAGAACAACAAGTCATTGAAAAAATGCGTCAGATGATGTCAAAAATCGAGCAGGCGAACGGTACAGTACAGGTCGAATATGTGGCCGCAATGAAAGCCTATTGTGAGTTGCTGCTCGAACAACCGATGACAGAATCGACGACTCGTTCGGTTATAACTCCGGTAACGGAGAAAAAAACGCCGGAAGTAGATCCGATGCTGGCACGTTTTATGGGAGTCGCCCAGGAAAAAGAAGAAAAAGGACCTTCCTTACTCGATTTTTGAGTAAATCAAATCAATTGTGGGAATAGAGTAAAAGGAAAAAATAAGGGGGAGTACAACATGAAAACAGTCATCGTCATCGGAGCAGGTCCGGGGAACGGAGCCGAAATCAGCAAACGGTTCGGCAAAGAAGGATTCCAGGTCGTCTGTGCCGCACGGACACAGGAAACACTGGCAGCCGTCATCACAGAACTGAAAGAGCAAGGCATTGAAGCCGTTGGAGTTGAATGTGATGCCTCACGCCGCGCAGATCTCGAATCACTTGTAGAATGGACAAAAGAACAATACGGACAAATTGATGTCCTTGTCTATAATGCCTCAATCCTGCATCAAGCGTCTGTACTTGAGGTATCAGCTGAACAAATCACGAAAGAATTTGAAATTGATGTTCTCGGAGCGTTGCATGCCGCACAAATCGTCGCACCGGATATGGTGGCACGGAAAGACGGAGCCATCTTAATCACAGGCGGCGGAGCAGCACTCCATGCGATTAAATCTTTACCGGGTCTGTCGATCGGGAAAGCCGGTGTCCGTCAACTGACGCATATGTTGCATGATACGTTGAAAGACGACAATGTCTACGTCGGGACAGTGACGATTGCCGGTGAAGTCAAACGCGGAACGGCATTGGATCCGAAAAATGTTGCTGAAGCCTTCTATACGCTATATACGAATCGCACTGATGTCGAAAAGGTGCTCGAAGCGAAGTAACCGGGAATCAGCACAAGTAACATGAGATACGATTTAGACTGGAAAGCGTCGACGCGTCTGATGTCGGCGCCTTTTTGAATCCAATGAGAGGGGAAAAACCTATGAGACGGGTGTTATCTCAACTGTTTTTAGTAATGACTATCCTATTTTTGAGCGGATGCGCACTGGATTCAGAACCGGGTGATCAACAGACAGGCATCACACAACCGGATGAAGCAAAGGTGACGGAAGCCACCGTCGAGCGTGTCATTGACGGGGATACGGTGAAAGTCCGGCTGCAAAACGGTCAAACGGAAGATGTCCGTTTTTTATTAGTCGATACACCGGAAACCGTAAATCCGGAAAAGCCGGTTCAACCGTATGGTCCGGAAGCCTCCCGTTTTACGAAAGAGGCATTACCGACAGGGAGCGACATCCTGCTTGAACGGGATCAGTCAAAGACAGACCGCTATGGGCGATTGCTCGCTTATGTCTGGTCAGACGGCAAGATGATCAATCAGGAACTGTTGCGAAAAGGCTTGGCCCGGGTCGCCTATATTTATGAGCCGGACACCCGGTACGTCGAGACATTTCAGGAAATCGAAGACGAAGCAAAAGGGAAACAGTTAGGAATCTGGCAGACAAACGGATATGCGACGGATCGTGGATTCGATACTTCGGTCATGAAGGGAACATCGGCAGAGGCAACAGGCTGCGCCGACATCAAAGGCAATATCAACCGCCAAGGAAAGAAAATCTATCACATCCAAGGGGGACGTTCATATGATGAAGTGAACCCGGAAGAGATGTTTTGCAGTGAACGGGAAGCGAGAGAAGCCGGATTCGTCCGGGCGGCGAATTGACTAAAAAAGCAGGAACATCCCCAAAAGGACGTTCCTGCTTTTATGTGTTAGGGTTGTGTCGGTGGTTGATAGTGTTGAATCTTATCATCTTCATCAAAGGAAATCGTAACATCCGTGATCCCTTTTAGAATCCGAATCTGCAATTCAAGACGGTCTTTAATATCATCTGCTTGAGCGATCGTCAGTCCCGGATCCACTTCAATCTCAATTTCGACGTGGAAGTGGTCTCCTTCTTTGATGACTTCGAGTTTTTCGATGTCACGAACGTCTGGATCGCGCATCAGGATTTCTCCGATTTTTGCCGTCAGGACTTCATCAATCTCACCAAGGGCACCGGCAGCATTTTGGATGAAGACATTATAGACGACGTAGAACATCATCAAGCCGATCAAAATCGAAGCAATCCCTTCTGCCTGATAAAACGACGTATAATGCGAAATCAAGACGGCGATGATGGCAATGAGGCCACCGAGTGTCGCAACCAAATCTTCCATGAAGACGAGTCGTGTCGCCGGCTTGGCCTGCGACAAGTTAGCAAAGCTTTGACCGACCAGCGTCAGACCGCGGGATTTTAATCCGGTCTCATGGGCAATCTCGATCATTGCTTTGTAAAAGACACCGACTTCAAGCACGACACCGATTCCAAGCACGGTCAGGATGATCCAAAGACCGCTTGTCTTCTCACCTGGTGCATGAAGAATATGCAGGATACCTTCACGAATCGTTTCGTAGGCCAAAATGGCGACGACAAGAATGGCGGCAAGTAAAACAAGGTTGACGAGTCGACCGAATCCATTTGGGAACCGTTTGGTAGGTGCTTTTTTACTTAATGCTGATCCGACATAAACAAAAAACTGGTTGGCTGCGTCACCGATGGTATGCATCATTTCTGCAAACATGGCGATATTTCCCGTCAGGATGTAAGCGACGAATTTTATAATGGCGATAATGGTATTGACGATGGCAGCAGCGAGAGCAGATTTATTTCCGCGCCTGAGCAGCGTGAAGAAATTCGACATGAGGGTTCCTCCCTTTAGATAGCAGAAACGCGGGGATTACCCGCGTCCGGCTTGGAATGATGGATAAAGTGTCATACCGCCGTCAGCAAACAGGGTAATCCCCGTTACATAACTCGCTTCATCTGAAGCAAGCCACGCTGCGACTGCAGAAATTTCTTCCGGTTTTCCGATATTGCCCATCGGAATCATGCTTTCGACATCAGCACGTTGTTTTGGATCCTCGAATTTCTTGGCATTGATTGGTGTATTGATGGCACCAGGTCCGATGGCATTGATCCGGATACCTTTTGGCGCATATTCCATGGCGAGCGTTTGGGTCATCAGTTTGACGCCGCCCTTACTCGCGGCATAGTGGACGAATGTCGGCCATGGAATGATTTCGTGGACACTCGACATGTTGATGATATTTCCTTTCACATCATGCTCAACAAAGTACTTCAGTGCTTCGCGGGCACCGAGGAAAGCACCGGTCAAATTGATATCGATGACTTTTTGCCAGTCTTCAAGTGACATTTCGTGCGAAGGAGACGGCATCTCGACACCGGCATTATTGACGAAGACATCGAGTTGACCAAAATGATCGACCGTTTCCTTGACGAGATTGATCATATCGTCCTCTTTTGAGACATCACCTTGGACAGTGATGGCTTCGCCGCCCGCTTGTTTGATGTCTTCTGCAATTTTCTTCGCTTCTTCCGGGTGACTCCGGTAATTGATGACAACACGCATTCCTTCTTCGGCATAACGGCGAATGATGGCTTCACCGATTCCCATTGATCCACCGGTGACGATGGCAACTTTACCTTTTAGACTGTTGTACATAAGATGAACTCCTCCTTATTATTGCTTCGTAAATCCAATCATGATACCACCGGCGACGACTAGGATACAGCCGATGATGACAAACGTCATTTCTTTTTTTGTTTTCGCTTCTTTTAACAACACGACACCGCCGATTGTCGAGATGACGACACCGGTTTGCGACAGTGAGAAGCTTGTTGCGACGCCGACTTTGGCGGTAGCAAACAATAGAGCGATGTTACCGACTGCCCACATGAGACCACCAATTGTGTTGCCGGCTGTTTTTTTCGTGAACAGGTTGCCTTTACGTAACGACAGAAGGAGGGCGCTGATGACCATACCGATTGCCTGCGGCAAGACGGCTTCCCAACCGTTGATGTTGAACCAACGGGCGATGACGACATAACCGACATAACCGACAGTCGAAATCAGGAGCAACAGTAAACCTTTTCCGATATTTTCATCCTGTTTGCTTTTATCTTCTTTATAAGAAGTGAAAGCAGCACCGGCAACGATCAAGACGAGCGCACTGATACCGAGGATCAAGGCAGTCCGGTTCGACCATTCACCAAAAGCGAGGACACCGAACAATGACGTACCGACGAGCTGCATCCCGGTTGAGATCGGCATCGTCTTCGAGACCCCCATCTGTTTAAAGGCCGCGAACTGATTCATTTGTCCAAGCGCCCAAAAAGCCCCGGAGAAGAATCCGGCGATCCAAGCCGTTGCCGACAACTCAGGACTGACGAAAAAGAACGTGATGATGGCGAAAATCAACGCACCGAGTGTCGTTCCGATAATTTGTTGTTCCGTCGTACCACCGATTTTAGAGACGACTAACGGAAGTGTCCCCCACATCAAGGCGGGTACGAGCGCGATTAAGATATCAATCAAGTGTTTCACCTCTTCTAATTTTCTTTCTATCTACTTGAAGATGTACCCCGGGAATAGATACAAAAAACATAGAAGAATGAAAAAACATTATTTCAAAATAAAAAAACGTCCTGGAAACAGGACGTTGGGATGATTATTTAAACGGTTCATCGGCAATCCGGACAATCTGTCGTCCGATGCGTCGTCCGTTCCATAAAGCGATGACGGCGATGGTCAGCGAAATGCCCATCAAATCATAGTGGGCGAGGAAATAGCCGGTGTAGCTGACCGGAAGGCTGACGATACCGACGAGAGAACTCGTCCACTGGCGGATTTTCAATGACTCCATATTAGCGACACGGGAAAACTTCTGTTGTTCAAACAATCGCCACCGGGTCGGTTCACTTAAGGCATCGTTGACAAGACGGGGGAAGGCAAGTAATCGTGCTCCGTAGGAAGCGGCGATTTGCAAGTAACGATTTTGGTTTTTTCCTTCGTCGTCGAGCCATCTCCGAACCATCGGCTTGGCAAGATCCAGCAAATTGATTTTAGGTGATAAGATTTGCAGGATACCGAGAATTGTCGAGGCAGCACGCCCGAAAAAGGCAAACTCTGCCGGGAGTTGAATCGGTTCGTTTCGAACGAGTAATTCAATATCAGATAATACTTTTTCAATCAACTTCGTATCGACGTTTTCCATGTCACTTTCAAGATAGAAAGTAACGGCTTTTTCGATCGCTTGACGGATGTTTTGCTTGTTGGCATTTGGTAATAAAAAGCGTAAATCTTCGAGTCCATCGACGATGGCATCATAGTCGAGCGTAACAAACGACTGGAGGATGCGTTGGATAGCCCGCATATCGTCAGCTGTCGTCGCACCGATCATCCCGAAATCGAGCAGGACGATCCGGCCGTCACTTTGGACAAGGACATTACCCGGATGGGGATCGGCATGGAATTTTCCGCCGAACAATAACTGTTCTCCGGCATTCAGGAACAGGTTCCGGGCCAGTTCATCGCGGTCGATGTTATGTTCCGCTAAGTAATCAAGATCCGTGATGCGTGTCCCTTCAATCCATTCCATGACGAGAACACGGTTGGTACAGTGTTCTTCAAAGTAATCCGGAATATAGATGACAGGATTTGTTTCGTACATCTTTTTGAAATACAAACCGTTTTTCAACTCTGTCCGGTAGTTCAGCTCATCTCCGATGACGAAGACCATTTGGCGGTACAGACTCTGTAAATCGGTTGATTTATTAAGTGACGTCCGGCGGAGCATCGCAATGACGAGCCGCATCGCCCGGAAATCGGTTTTGATGATTTGTTCAATGTTCGGCCGTTGGACTTTGATTGCCACTTTCCGTCCGTTGGATTTAAGCGTCGCGCTGTAGACTTCTCCGATCGAAGCAGAGGCAACCGGTCGGGGGGAGATATCATCGACAATGTCTTCAATCGTCGTTCCCCAGTCTTCTTCGATGATTTTACGGGATTCGCCGAGCTTGCTTGATGGGACCTTATCAACGAGCTCCGTCAGTTCCATCAAAACGGACGGAGGAAACAGATCGGCCCGAATCGAGAGAAACTGCCCGAGTTTAATGAGGAGTCCTTCGAGACGAAGGGCTTTTTTCTTATAGTCACGCGCAATCGTAATCATGATGCGCTCAAATTCTTCATTATTCGTACCGGGTCGGTTCTTCCGGGTGAATCGATAAATCGTCCAAATGTAACGAGCGAACATCGTTACGATGATGAAAATCCGATAAAGCGCCCAACGTTTCATACGGTCACCTAGCTTCCTGTACAGTTTGTTTCAGTATAGGTTACTTTACCTAAAAACGACACTTACAAACGGTCGAATCGGTGACAGAAAAAATAAGCTTGCCGGAATTGAAAAAGAGCGTATAGTAAGTATTGGAATTTCTATTGAGAAAGGTGAAATGTGCGTATGTCCTGGGACTTATTAAATATCATCGGCACGTTAGCATTTGCGATGAGTGGCGCGATTGTCGCGATGGAAGAAAAGTATGATCTGTTTGGCGTTTGGCTGCTCGCTTTGATTACGGCCTTTGGTGGCGGTGCTATCCGTAACCTGTTGATTGGTGTCCCGGTTTCTGCCCTCTGGTCGCAAGGCGGACTGTTTTTAATCGCGATTTTAGTCGCTTTGTTGATTTTCATTTTACCGCAATTATTTTTACCGCATTGGACGCGATGGGGCGTTCTCGCTGATGCACTTGGTCTAGCAGCATTTGCGATTCAAGGTGCCTTGATGGCTTCCGCTAAAGGGTTGCCATTATCCGCAACAATCTCGGCAGCCGTTCTTACAGGAGTCGGTGGGGGTGTCATCCGCGATTTACTCGCCGGACGTAAACCACTTGTCCTGCATAAAGAAATCTATGCGATGTGGGCCGTCATGGCAGCGCTCGTCATCGACCGGTTTGAATTGACGAATCCACTCCATTTGTTCACATTACTAGGGCTGATCACGATTTTACGTATGCTATCCTATTATTATGAATGGAATTTACCAGCACGACGCTTAGGGGGAGAAAAAGAATGAAAATTTTCATCATGATCGGAGCATTATCGATGATGCTCGCCGTAGCACTGGGTGCGTTCGGTGCCCATGCCTTAAAAGATATGTTATCGGAGCGGATGCTCGCGAACTGGCAGACGGGTGTGTTATATCAAATGGTTCACTCACTTGGAATCCTCGCACTCGGTGGGATGTTATTGAAAGTATCGATTTCTCAGTTCTCATTGGCCGGCTGGTTGATGCTTGCCGGAATCGTCTTCTTCTCAGGCAGCCTGTATGTGATGGCGCTGACGGGTGTAACAAAACTTGGTGCGATTACACCAATTGGTGGCGTCTTGTTCATCGCAGCATGGATTTTTGTTGCCATCGGGGCTTATAAAGGACTGTAAAGACAATAAGGATCTACTCGCTTCACGTGACTCTGACAGAGAAACATGAAGCGGATAGATTCTTTTTTGATGGACGCAAAAAACCGGTAAACAGACGACTGTCTGTTCACCGGTACGATAGAGCGACAAAAGCAATTGCTTTAGCGCTTGGCAGGTTGTGTTTTATTTAACTTCGATAATGCTTGCTCATAGCGATCCAGTACACGTTCCGCGACTGGCTTTAGCTCTTTTGAAAGCACAGCGAATTGCAATTCACGCGATCGCGTTGATCGGTTCATAGCATTCCCCATGGTAATTCCTCCTTCAGGTACAAATCTGACAGTTTTTGTGACCGCAAAGAGTATATTCCCGTAGGGTTTTCCTATGAAACGTGATTTAGCAGATTAAAGTGCGAAATGTGCTTCGAGATCCGTAGTTTCAAGGCGATTACCGATAAAGAACTCGCCAAACTCACCGTATTTGGCACTGACTTCATCAAAACGCATTTCGTAGACGATTTTCTTGAACTGCAGAATATCGTTTGCGAACAATGTGACGCCCCATTCCCAGTCGTCAAATCCAGTTGATCCGCCAATGATTTGCTGAATCTTCCCGGCGTAGCTCCGACCGATCATCCCGTGACGGTACATCAGTTCTTTGCGTTTCTCCATCGAGAGTGTGTACCAGTTGTCGCCGTCGCGGCGTGACTTGCTCATCGGATAGAAACAGATGTGCTTCGATTTCGGCAGGATCGGATAGAGACGGTCGCGGACATACGGATTTTCGTACGGGTTGCCTTCTCCTGACCCACGGTATGTTCCAAGTTCGACAACAGAGACGTATGAATACGTTGGAATCAAGTAGTCGTATAAATCAAGTTTTTGCATCTTCACTTCGACGTCTTGAATGTCTTCCATTGTCGGACGAAGGACCATCAGGACGAGATCCGCTTTTTGACCGATGATCGTATAGAGGGCGTGACTGCCTTCTTTTTGTTCTTCGACTTGTGCGAGTTCTCCTAAGAACGCCTGGAACTCTTGCACCATCTTAGTCCGGACAGAAGCGTCGACTTGTTTTAAACGGGACCAGTCAATCCGGCGGAAATCATGGAATGTATACCAGCCATCAAGTGTTTCGGCAGCTTGTTGCGTAACGGTTGGTTCGGATGATTGATGTTGCATAAGAAAACCTCCTGAATCTGTAATGTTAAACGTGTTAATCCATGTTCAATCTTACCATATCTTTTTGTCTTCCCCGTAAGAAAACGGGTTTGATTTTGAAGTGGGACCGACATACAAAAACGGAAAGCGGGGTATGAGGTAAAAGGGTGTGAGGAACAGTCTCTCTTTTTACCTGTACTATATTGAAAAAAATACTGTAATAGTATTCGAAAAGTCAGGCATCAGAATGAAAAACACACTTTTTTGCAAATTGTTTTAACAACGAAACAGAACTGTGTATAATGAACAATGGGATGGAATAACAATAGAAACCGACACTTATTCGCCACAAAAGGAGCCAATACCATGCAATTATTCGAAATGCTTGAGACAAAAGTCAAAGCCCATCAACCAACAATCGTTTTCCCAGAAGGAATCGATGCCCGTGTTCTTGGTGCAGCTGTACGTTTGAAAAAAGACGGTTTAGTCACACCAATCGTTATCGGACCACGTGGTCAAATCGAAGAAACAGCAGCAACGAATAACATCGACGTTGCAGATCTCGAAACGATTGACCCGGCTTCATATGAAGGAATCGAAGAACTGGTTGCCTCATTCGTCGAGCGTCGTAAAGGAAAAGCAACAGCCGAGCAGGCACGTGAAGTCATCCTTAAAGATGTCAACACGTTCGGTACGATGCTTGTTCATACGGGAAAAGCAGAAGGTCTTGTTTCCGGCGCGATGCATGCAACAGGTGATACGGTTCGTCCGGCACTTCAAATCATCAAAATGCAAGAAGGTTATAAAAAGACATCAGGTGTCTTCATCATGGTCCGTGACGACGAGCAGTATGTGTTTGCTGACTGTGCAATCAACATTGCACCGGATGCTAACGATTTAGCTGAAAATGCGATCGCATCTGCCAAAACGGCAAAAACATTCGGCATCGAGCCGAAAGTTGCTTTGCTCAGCTTCTCGACAAAAGGTTCGGCGAAATCACCGGAAACAGAACGTGTCGTCGAAGCAACACGTCTCGCGAAAGAACGGGCGCCGGAACTCGCAATCGACGGAGAATTACAATTTGATGCAGCTTTCGTTCCAAGTGTCGCGAAATCAAAAGCACCGGAGTCAGATGTTGCCGGTCAAGCGAACGTCTTCATCTTCCCAAGCCTTGAGTCTGGAAACATCGGCTACAAAATCGCCCAGCGTCTTGGTGGTTTCGAAGCGATTGGTCCGATTCTCCAAGGACTTAACAAACCGGTTAACGATCTTTCACGCGGATGTAACGAAGAAGACGTCTACAAATTGGCAATCATCACGGCAGCACAAGCTGTTGAAGAACGCCAAGCGTAAGCCATTTTCGAAAAAGACTTTACTTTTTCAGCGAACTCCGTAAAATGGAACACATCACGCATCAACGAATAAACGTATAGCAACGCTCGTATAATAGTGGGAATTGGCCCACGAGTCTCTACCGGATCGCCGTAACGGTCCGACTACGGGTGGTGAGTTACTGCTCTCTTTTTAGCGTACAGTGGCTGCCCCCGGGTAGCGGCTGTACGTTTTTTTTCGTTCAAAAAAAGGAGAAATCAGTTATGAAACGTTTGGAAGAAATGATTACACAAGAAGGATTAGTCTTATCGGATCAAGTTTTAAAAGTCGATTCCTTTTTAAACCACCAGGTCGATCCGACTTTAATGTGGGAAATTGCTTATGAATTCATGGACCGGTTCAAAGATGCCGGAATCACCCGGATTTTGACGATTGAAGCAGGCGGAATCGCACCGGCGATGATGACAGCCCTGCGCCTTGGTGTACCGATGGTCTATGCCCGGAAAACGAAGTCGTTGACGTTAAACGAAGGCACGATTTCAGCGGAAGTCTACTCGTTTACAAAACAACAGACGAGTACGATTACGGTCGCGGAAAAGTATTTGCAGGCGGGAGAACGAGTCTTGATCATCGATGATTTCCTAGCGAACGGGGAAGCGGCATTTGGTCTCGCGAAACTCGTCGAACAGGCAGGAGCGGAAGTCGCAGGCTTCGGCATCGTCATTGAAAAATCTTTCCAACCCGGACGTCAAAAGTTACTTGATGCCGGTTTCCGTGTTGAATCCCTTGCCCGCATCGAAAAGCTCGAAGCCGGACAAGCGACATTTGTTGACCCGGTGACGACATGAAGACGCTATCCAACGTCAAAGCGGCGAGTCTTGGTCTGCAACATGTCCTCGCGATGTATACGGGAGCAGCGATTGTTCCGTTGATTGTCGGTAGTGCGATTGGTTTATCCGGTGAGGAACTGGCATATCTCGTCGCGATCGATTTATTCATGTGCGGCGTGGCGACATTGTTGCAGGTGTTCGTGACGAAGTACACGGGTGTCGGTTTGCCGGTTGTCCTCGGTTGTACATTTACAGCCGTCGGTCCGATGATTGCGATTGGCAGTCTGCAAGGTATCACCGCGATTTACGGAGCATTGATTGCCAGTGGATTAATCATCTTAGTGATTTCCGGTTGGTTCAGCCGGATTGCGATTTTGTTTCCTCCGGTCGTCCTCGGTTCTGTCGTGACGATTATCGGCATTTCGCTGATTCCGGCTGCTATTAACGATATCGGCGGCGGACAGGGAGCAAAGGATTTTGGTGACTTACGCTACTTGGGACTCGCCGCGTTGACGATTGTTCTGATTTTGATCTTCAACCGATACGGGACTGTCTTTTCAAAAGCGGCAGCGGTGTTGATTGCTGTTTTGATCGGCACGTTGGTCGCATTCGGTATGGGCATGATTGATTTTAGCCCGGTTGCCGAAGCGTCGTGGTTCCAGATGGTGACACCGTTTTATTTTGGTGTTCCGACCTTTAATGCGACGGCCATTTTGACGATGACGCTGGTCGGGCTCGTTTCGATGGTCGAGTCGACAGGGGTCTTCTTGACGCTTGGGGAAATCACCGATAAGAAGTTGACGGATAAAGATTTGGCCCGTGGCTACCGGGCGGAAGGGGCCGCAACGATCATTGGCGGGATTTTCAACAGTTTCCCGTATACGACGTACAGTCAAAACGTTGGTCTCGTTCAGTTGACGGGTGTGAAAACACGAAAAGTCATTATTTTTGCCGGGTTCTTTTTGATTGTGCTTGGTTTCTTACCTAAAGTCGCAACATTCACGACGCTGATTCCAAAACCAGTTCTCGGTGGAGCGATGCTCGTCATGTTCGGAACGGTCGCAGCGAGCGGAATCCGGATTTTATCCCGCGTCGATTTTTCTAAAAATGACCATGTCATCACGGTGGCTCTTGCGCTTGGTGTCGGACTCGGTATCAGCATGAATCCGGCGATTGTCGCGTCACTTCCGGATCAGGTCCGTGTCTTGACAGATAGCCCGATCGTTGCCGGATCAGTAACGGCGTTGCTCTTAAACGGTTTATTCCGATTGACGGAAAAGAAAACCACAATGAAAAAATCACCTTTGGCAAAGGTTGAATAAGATTTGTAACCTTTATGAAAGGAGCAGTCATGTATACTATTCGGTATAGGTGGTTGCTCCTTTTATGTACCGTTACATAAATCAGAATATTTCGAGTATGTGGGATTCGGAGAAAATATCTCTTGAAAACGTTTACAAAACGGACACAATTTCTTTATACTGACAACGTAGCGGTTAGGGGAACTGCTAGGAAACAAACAGAGACGGGAAGGACGTCGTACAGATGAAACAACAGACAGAACTGAATCGGGGATTAGAAGAACGTCACATTACATTGATGTCGCTGGGGGCGGCGATCGGTGTCGGACTGTTCTTGGGGTCCGCAAAAGCGATTCAATTAGCTGGACCAGGAATACTGATCGGGTACTTAATCGGTGGTCTTATTATCTTCATTATCATGCGGGCTCTTGGGGAACTCGCGGTCCGTGAACCGGTAGCAGGCAGTTTTGCCGAGTATGCCCGAAAATATGTCAGTCCGCTAGCCGGTTTTCTGACAGGGTGGAATTATTGGTTACTCTGGATTTTCACATGTATGGCCGAAATTACGGCCGTCGGGATTTATATGCAAGAATGGTTCCCGAATTCACCCACTTGGATGTGGGCGCTTGGTGCACTGATTTTGATGACAAGCATCAACTTCATTGCGGTTAAGTTTTATGGGGAATTTGAATTCTGGTTTGCATTAATCAAAATCGTTGCCATCGTCGCAATGATTATCCTTGGAACGTTGACGATCGTCATCGGCTTCGGGAACGGCGGTACGCCGGTCGGGATTTCAAATCTTTGGTCGCATGGCGGGTTCCTGCCGAATGGGTTCGGTGGCGTCTTACTGGCGATGCAAATGGTCATGTTTGCCTTCTTAGGGATTGAAGTGATCGGGGTCACAGCAGGAGAAGCGAAAAATCCGAAGAAAACGATTCGCAAAGCGGTCAACAATGTCTTCTTACGGATATTAGTCTTCTACATCGGTGCTCTGTTCGTCATTCTTTCGATTTATCCATGGGATCAAGTCGGGCAGAATAACAGCAGTCCATTCGTGTTATTATTTGAATCACTTGGTATTCCATCAGCTGCCGGAATCATCAACTTCGTTGTCTTGACGGCAGCGTTATCATCATGTAATTCCGGGATCTTCTCGACAGCCCGGATGATGATGAACTTGTCACAAAATCAGGAAGCACCAAAACGTTTCGCAAAAATTTCGAAAAATGGTGTACCGGCACTCGCGACGATTCTTTCTGGGGTTGCGTTGCTAGTCGGTGTCGCACTCAACTACTTCTTGCCGGACGATGTCTTTGCGATTGTCACAAGTATCGCGACATTCGGAGCAGTCTGGACGTGGGCGATGATTTTGATTGCTCAAATGAGGGCACGGAAAGTGCATGGTACGGCTGAATTCGCCGTTCCATTCTTCCCGATTGCGAACTATCTTGCGTTAGCCGCTCTCGCGGGGGTCATTGTCCTGATGGCATTTGATGCCGGAACACGGATTGCACTGATTGTCGGACCACTCTGGTATGTGATTTTGATTGCTGTGTATTATGCACGGGGAATGCATAAACAAAAGCGTCAGCCACTGGATCAAGCGTCCGGGGAATAATAACAGGAGAGATCAGCTTCGGCTGGTCTCTTTTGTTCTGTTTCGACGTCAGTTTTGCTACACTGGACACAGATACGTCAGAGGAGGATTAATTATGAAAACGATTCATGTTGATGAACTGCAAGAAAAGCTTGAAGCTGGTGAAGCGTTACACGTTGTGGATGTCCGGGAACAAGACGAATACGATGCCGGCCACATTCCGAATGTCCGTTTTCTGCCGATGTCTGAGATCGGTGAGCGGTATACAGAGCTGCAAGAAGGCGAGACCTATTATCTGATTTGTAAGGCAGGCGGACGAAGTGAAAACGTCGGACGGTTCCTCGAACAGTATGGCTATGACGTCGTCAACGTCGAAGGCGGCATGATGAACTGGAAGGGCGATCAAGAAGCGTAAGTGTTTAAAAAATGGAAGCGGATTCCTAAAAGGATCCGTTTCTTTTTTTTGATTTTCTGTGAAAAAACATACATTTTAACCGATAAAGAAACTAGAACGACGAGTACTTAGCTCGAGAATGGGAGTTGGATATGAAACAGAAGAAAAAGCGTACGTTGAGTATTAAACAGAAGTTGATCCTGACATCGATGCTCTTATTATTGATTCCGTCTTTATTGATTGGCTTTGTTTCTTACAGTCAGGCCAAACAAAAAATTACGAATGAAATCCTGCAGTCAGCTCATGCCGGAGTCGACCGGATGAACGATGAAATCATGAACATCATCGATCCGATGCGACGCGATGTCGCCTTTTTCGCGGACCGGATTGACGGGACACTTTATCAATCAGGTAAACAGAACCTCGACTTAAAAGAAAAAATGACCGAATACTTAGATACCCATCCACAAGCCGCTAATATTTATTATGCGACGACATCAGGAGAGATGACAATCTATCCGGAACAGTCGATGCCGGATGATTATGATCCTCGGGACCGTCCTTGGTACAAAGCAGCAGAAGACGCTGGTGGGAAAGTCGTCATCACGGATCCGTATGTGGATGCGGCATCGGGCAAGATGATGGTCACGCTCTCGCAGACGGGTGGAAACGGACGCGGTGTCATTGCAGTCGACGTTGATGTCGACCGGATTGCAGAAATCGCTAAAAAAATCAAAATCGGAAAAGAAGGTTACGTCACGATTTTGGATTCGAAAAAAAAATTCGTTACCCATCCGACGTTGAAACCGGGTGAAACAGCGTCCGGCAGTTGGGTTGGTTCCCTTTATGCGGGTAAGGAAGGACGCTTTTCCTACTTATTTGAAGATGAAGAAAAGCAGATGGATTTCATGACGAACAGTTTGACCGGTTGGAAAGTCGCCGGGACATTATACGATCATGAAATCACGGATGAAACATCCAGTATTTTATGGACGACATTAGGTGTCATTGCTGGTACGTTCCTCCTGGCTGCACTACTGTTATTCTTTATCTTACGTTCGATCATCAGCCCGCTGAATCGATTGACGAAAAGTGCGGAACGGATTCAAGAAGGCGATTTGACGGAAGAGGTCGTCGTCGAGTCGGATGATGAAATCGGACAAGTCGCAGAAAGCTTCAATACGATGATTCTGTCGTTGCGTGGCATCATCACGAATCTTGATCAATCGATTGGACAGGTCGCGGCCTCTTCAGAAGAATTAATGGCAAATGCGGCGCAGACGACGGCAGCCTCGGAACAAATTGCCGGTTCGATTCAAGAGATGGCGGCAGGCGCCGGTCAATCGAAACGTCAGCTGGACGGCAATGCTATATCACTTCAAGCCATTACGTCAGGTGTCATGCGGATTGCCGAAAGTTCAACCAACGTCTCGGAATTGTCGCGTGCGACGGCTTCAGAAGCAGAAGACGGTACGGCCGCTGTTACTAAAAACGTGGAGCAGATGAAGGCAATCGATACATCGGTCGAGAATTTTGGTGAGGTCATCCAATCACTCGCACACCGCTCGAACGAGATTGGAAAGATTGTCGATGTCATCAACGGCATTGCCACCCAGACAAATTTACTTGCCTTAAACGCAGCGATTGAAGCCGCACGGGCGGGGGAAAACGGAAAAGGATTTGCCGTCGTTGCCAGTGAAGTGCGGAAGCTTGCGGAACAGTCGCAGGAATCGACGAAACAAATCTCCCATCTGATTCAAAATATCAAACAGGAAACGGAACGTTCGGTCTTCCTGATGAAAGAAGTATCGCATCATACGAAAGCGGGACTGGAAACGACGGAAGATTCGGCCGTTCGTTTCAAACAAATCATGTTGCGGACCCAAGAGATGACACCGCGGATCGAGGATGTCACGGCAACGGTCGAAGAGATTGCTGCCAACGTCCAGGAAGTCTCGGCATCCGCAACGGAAATCGCCCATATCGCAGATGAAAATTCTGCCGCATCAGAGCGCGTCGCAGCAACGACGGAAGAACAACTCGGCTCGATGGAAGATATTTCGCAATCGGCGAAAACATTGTCTGATATGGCGGAAGAATTGCAAGTGCTGGTTTCACGTTTCAAAGTCTAATTCAGCAGACGACCGTCCCCTTTACGGAGGCGGTCGTTTTTGTGTCGGGAAAAGTCATGGTGGTGACTTGTATTTCTGTTAATGTCCGCATAGATTCGACGACAAACGGGAAAATATAAATGTAGCCTAGCAACTTGTAATCGGGAGGTGTCAATGATGGCGCGACTGACGAAGTTAATGGAGTGGCAACAGGCCGGTTTGATTGATGCAGAGACGATTCAACGAATTAAGGAGTATGAAGCTCATCGGAAAAATAAAAAGCGTGTCCCATTGTTGTTGATTGTCGGACTGACCTTTGTCGGTTTAGCCTTACTCAGTTTTTTAGCTGCGAATTGGCAGGCGATTCCTGCCCTCATTAAGATTGGTTTGGTTTTAGTCATCATGGTCGGTTGTTATGTCTTGGCAGATGTATCGGAACGTCGAACCATTTGGAATCCCGTCGCTTTCCGGATCCTTGGACTGATCGCTTTTGCCGGAGCCCTCATCGTCACCGTTCAGAGCTTCCATATGTCGATGCAAGGTTCCTTCATCGGTTGGGCCGTCTTTCTTGCCGCGCTTGCCCACTTCTTCACGTGGCGTCATCCGGCCTATGCCATTCTCGCATTCATCTCGGGTTTGAATATCTTTACCGGAGTCGGCGGATTCGGAAGTGAGCACGCCACGTTTCTCGACTGGACATCGATTGTCTTCGTCGTGATTGTTTCGCTTGCCTGGTTCTATTTCAGCCAGTCTTTTCCGTCCCTCATTCTCAGTTGGTTATTTCTTTATCTATCGGGACTTGAGTTGTTTGCCCTTGTCTCTTATGACGGTCTCCTTTGGCCGATTTGGACCTTGTTTGCCCTTGTCCCGCTGTTACTCGTCGTCAAACAGGAACAGGACCGTCATTTTTTATACCATCTGTATTTGATTGTCGCCGCAATCAATTCACTGATCTATTTAACGATACGTGCGGAAACGACGGACTCCGTCATTCCTTTGGGAGAAGCAATCGCGCTTGCTGTTTTCGGTCTCGCAATCGGATACTTGATGTATCAAAAATTTCGTCCGTTGTTTTGGATTTTACCGCTCGGTTTGTTCGGATTCCTTTGGTTTGATGAACAAGCCATCTTGATTGCTGCGCTCGTCGAACTCATTGCCTTTGTCTATTTGATTGAGCAAGAGCGTCAAGGTCGTCGTCTGACGATTCCATTCATCTACTTCATCGCGGTCCAACTGACGATTTATTTCATCTATGCCTGGGATCGTCTCGATATGTCATTGTTCTTCCTCGTCGGAGCACTGCTCGTCTTCCTGATTGCCGGTGTCTTATGGTGGATTCGAAAACGTCATGAAGGAGGGGTTCCGTCATGAAACGGTATCTGTTTCCAGTCCTGCAAATCATCGTTGTCCTCGGTGTGATCCTCAGTTTTTATTCCATTTCCTGGTTCGGTGACAGCTATCGTTTTCGGGCGGAACCGTACGATCCGTTTAGCCCGGTCTTCGGTGAATATGTCATGTTGCAGTATCCTGACCTGAAGCCGGCAGATTCCGTCAAAAAAGGATTGGTCTACGTTACGTTTACGACGGATTCTGATGGTTATGCCAAGATCGACCGGATCTCGAATGAACGCTTTTTCGGTTCAGTTGCCGGAGATTATTACGACAAATACGTCACCATCCCCCAATTGAATCAGTATTATGTGGCGCAGGGAACAGGAAAAGGATATGAGGATGCGAAAAAATTAGAAGTCAGAGCTGATGTCTCGCCATGGGGTACGGTTCGGGCAACTGATTTGAGTGTTCGTAAATAAAAGACTTGCGTAAATAAAAAAAGGGTTGTAAGATAAGTTTAAATTTTCAGACTAATTAAATATACTGGCGTTGATAGGAAGAGTACGACGCGACTGTTTGAACAGAGAGCTTCTGTTGGTGGGAATGAAGTGAAACAGTCTGTCGGAAGATGGTCCTTGAGCTGTCGATAGAACACGAACTTCGTAAGTAGAATCGACCGGTACGAACGGATACCGTTATCATTCTTGGGAGTCCTCGACTCTATGAGGTCATTTGATGCGAGTCAGATGATGAACGAAGGTGGTACCACGTGAGACATCACGTCCTTATCTGATAAGGGCGGGATGTCTTTTTTTATGAGATAAGAAAGGAGTCGGAAAGATGGCAGAGGCATTGGTGTTACAATCCGATTTTGGAATGAGTGATGGGGCGGTAAGTGCCATGTATGGTGTCGCACATAGTATTAATCCCGAAATCCGTATTTTTGATTTAACGCATGATATCCCGCCGTTTCAGATTTGGGAAGCCTCGTATCGACTCATTCAGACGGTTCCGTACTGGAAAGAACAGACGGTATTTGTTTCTGTCGTTGATCCCGGAGTCGGATCGAATCGGAAGAGTGTCGTCGCCCGGACCCATACGAATCAATTCATCATCACACCGGATAATGGGACATTAACACATTTGGTGCAAGGGAACTTATTAGCGGATGCCCGTTTGTTGGACGATACAATCCACCGTCTGCCGGTCATGGGTGAATCGTATACGTTCCATGGTCGTGATATTTACGCTTACACAGGCGCCCGGCTATCGAGTCGAACCATCACGTACTCTGATATTGGTCCGCTGATTGACTTGGAGTCGCTGATTTTGCTGAACCGGGAGCCGGCTCGTCAGCAAGATGAACGGCTGGAAGGGATTATTGAAATTTTTGATGTCCGGTTTGGGAACGTCTGGACCAACATTCCTTCTACTTTCATACGGCATATCGGGCTGGAAATCGGATGTTCGGTGCAAGTGGAAGTGGTCCACGACGGGAATATCGTATTTTCAGATGAACTGACGTGGGGACATTCATTTGCCAACGTTGAACTGGGAAAGGGACTGGTCTATGTCAATTCAATGGATCATCTGGCGCTCGCATTAAATCAAGATTCGTTTGCTGAACGGTATCAGGTCGGTATCGGAAACGCATGGCAGGTTCGTATTCAAAAGAGTAGAGGAGAGAAGTGACATGAATGGATTAACGACAAAACAAATTGTGGCGACAGGCGTTGGGGCAGCAGTATTCGTCATCTTAGGACGGTTTGCTGCATTACCGACGGGAATTCCGAATACATCGATTGAGACAGCCTATGCCTTTTTAGCATTCATGGCTATTTTGTTTGGACCGATTGCAGCGGGATTAATTGGATTAATCGGTCATGCTTTAAAAGATGCCATCTTTTATGGTGCACCTTGGTGGAGTTGGGTCATCGTCTCCGGATTTGTCGGTTTTTCAATCGGTTTGATTGCCCGTCGGATCCGGATTGAAGAAGGCGGTTTGACGACAAAAAAATTAGTGCTGTTTAACGGCACACAAGCACTTGTTCAACTGATTGGTTGGGTCATTCTAGCACCTGTTTTAGATATTTTAATTTATGCAGAACCTGCCAATAAAGTATTCGTTCAAGGAGCGGTCGCGGCCGCATCCAACATCATTACAGTTGGTGTTATCGGAAGTCTTCTCTTAGTGGCGTATGCTAAAACGAGAAGCAAGGCAGGCAGTCTGAAGCGAGAAGCATAAACCAGGACTGTCCCCTCAAGGGGGGCAGTCTTTTTAGTCGGGGGGATTAACATGAAGCAGGTAAGTGTAGCATTCAATGAATTTTCGTTTACGTACCGGAGCCAGTCGGAACCAACTTTACAGAAGATTAACCTGTCAATTTCTAAAGGTGAGCGTGTATTAATCGTTGGACCATCCGGTTCAGGAAAAAGTACACTCGCCCAGTGTATCAACGGTTTAATTCCATTTTCTTATCCCGGTACGTGGGAAGGGTCTGTCGAAATTACCGGAATCGATGCCCGAACGCTCTCTTTGTTTGACCGTTCAAGTATTGTCGGAACCGTTATGCAGGATCCGGATACTCAGTTTGTCGGATTGTCAGTAGCAGAAGATATTGCGTTTGCTTTGGAAAATAAGCAAGTCGAACAGCAGGACATGCGACATTTGGTAGAAAAAACAGCCCGTCTGGTCGATGTCGACTCTTTGTTGGGGTCCCGTCTGGAGGCACTGTCCGGTGGGCAACGGCAACGGGTTGCGTTAGCGGGTGTCCTCGTCGAAGAAGCGGAAGTGCTGTTATTTGATGAACCGTTGGCTAATTTGGATCCGATTGCCGGCATGGAAGCGATGGAATTGATTGATCAGTTGCAACGACGGACGGAACAGACGTTGATTGTGATCGAGCACCGGATTGAAGATGTGCTTTCGATTCCATTTGACCGGATGATCGTGATGAAAGAAGGCACAATCGTCGCGGATGCAAGTCCGGATGAAGTGTTGAGTGGAGGCATTATTAGCGCGTCTGCGTTGCGTGAACCGTTATATTTGAGTCTGGCCCGTTTTGCCGGAATGCCGATTCATCCACAGATGCAACCAAGTCGAATGGAGACGTTTATCACCCGATTTGACAGGGGGCTTCTGCATACTCTGTTGCAAAGACAGTCTATTGAGCCGGTTCAACGTCGTGAACCATTGCTGGATGTCAAACAGCTGAATTTCCGTTATGATGCAGAGCGATTGATTTTAAATCAAGTATCGACTTCTTTCGCCAAAGGTACGTTAACGAGTATCGTCGGACAGAACGGTGCCGGAAAATCGACACTGGCTAAAATTTTGAGCGGTTATCGCCGGGCGGGAAGCGGAACAATTCATCTCGCCGGTTCGGATGTTACAAACCAATCAATTGGTCAACGGGCCGATCGAGTAGGATTTGTCCTGCAAAATCCCAACCATATGATTTCAAAACAAATTGTGCAGGAAGAAATACGCTACGGCATGCAGGTTCTTGCGCTGAGTGAGGAAGAAGAAAATCGACGGGTTGAGGAAACGCTTCGTCGATGCGGATTGTATCCGTTCCGCAATTGGCCAATCGATGCTTTGAGTTTTGGACAAAAGAAAAGGGTGACGATTGCATCGATTCTGGTCCGTCAACCGGATGTGCTAATTTTGGATGAGCCGACTGCGGGTCAAGATTACCGGCATTACTCGGATATCATGGACTTTTTGGAACGATTGAAGCATGAGGGAATGACGCTGCTCGTCATTACCCACGATATGCATCTCGTTTTGGAATACAGTGATCATGTCTGTCTCATCCAGAATGGTCAGGTTCAGTTTGAAGGAACCCCACTTGCACTATTGTCGCAAAAAGAATTGCTACAACAAGCACACCTAAAGCAAACTTCGTTATTTACAGTAGCACAGCAGTATGAACTTGATCCTGCAGGACTCGTGACACAGGTGATTGAGGCAGAACGGAAGGAGCGAGCAGGATGGCAGTAGATATGCTAGGGTACATCGAACGAAAATCTCCTGTCCATCGTCTGACGGGAGCAACAAAGTTGATTTGTTTTTTATTATGGACGATTGCGACGATTGTCACATACGATACACGCGTCCTCATTGTTTTATTGTTGGCAAGTGTCGGCTTATTTTCTGTTTCAAAGATTTCTTTTAAAGAAGTTCGATTCGTCCTTTTGTTTACACTGTCATTTATCTTGTTAAATTCGATTGCCGTCTACCTGTTTGCTCCTGAGCAGGGAGTTGCCATCTATGGAACGCGTCATGTATTGGCAGAAGGAATCGGTCGTTTCACCGTGACATCGGAACAACTGTTTTACATGCTGAATTTAATTTTAAAATACAGTGCGATTGTGCCGATTGCTGTCTTGTTTTTGGTGACCACTCATCCGACAGAATTTGCGGCGTCTTTGAACCGGATCGGTATTCCTTATAAAATTGCCTTTGCCGTGTCCTTAGCCTTACGCTACATTCCGGATGTTCAGCGAGACTTTCGAACGATTAAAGATGCACAGGAAGCGAGAGGCGTCGCTTTATCCAATGCGCCGTTGTTCAAACGAATCCGTAACAGTTTAAACATTCTGTTGCCACTTGTTTTTACAAGTCTTGAACGGATTGAGACTGTCAGTAACGCGATGGATTTGCGAGGGTTCGGAGCAGGCAAAAAGCGGACCTGGTACAATCAACGTCCCATGACCAAAGCCGACTTTACAGCGATTGCCTGTGTCGGGTTACTTGTACTGTTGTCTTGCTTCATCACTTTTTATGATGGGAACCGGTTTTATAATCCTTTTCGCTAAAAGCAGATGAAGATATGAAAAATAGTTCTTTTAGAACAAAGCAGGGGTGACAGAATTGTAATCTGCCACCCCTGCTTTTATAGAAACTGACTTTTGAGTCAACCCATTTGATGGGTTTCCATCCATCAAGCTGATTTTTTCACTTTTTCCCAACGTGGTGAATTGAGCAATTCGATCCATTTCCGCACAGCTGAAATCGTGATGACGATGGCTAAAACACCCATCGTGACCGATAAGATCGTATTCAGAATACTGAAGCCGGCAGAGGCTGGGTTGGCATAGACGTTAGCGACCATCCAGATGTCGGCGAACGTGACCGTTACGAGCAGATAGACAAGTGGAATGAACGTCGTCAACGCATAAACTTTTTTATCGGCAATCTTTAGGATAATTGTCGTTCCGATGATTAAGCCGATGGAAGCCATCAATTGATTCGAGACACCGAACAAGGCCCAAATCGAACCGATATCACCGGAGAAGAGCAGGTAACCCCAAAAGAACGTTCCAAGCGCACTGGCGAAAATCGCACCCGGGATCCAGTCGACCCGTTTCAACGGTTTGTAGAATTCACCGAAGAAATCTTGGATCAGGTAGCGGGCCACTCGTGTTCCGGCATCGATTGCCGTCAGGATGAAGACCGCTTCGAAAAGAATCACGAACTGGAAGAAGAAGCCGGCAATTTCACGGAACCAAGGGATGGCCCGGAAGATGAACGTCATACCGACGGCAAGTGAAACAGCTCCACCGGTCCGCCCTGCGAGATCGAGACCGATTTCCCGCGACAATTCATCGAGGTAGACCGTACTCATCCCGAGTGTCGCAAAGACTTCCGGTGTCGAGTTGATGGCGAAGTAATCCCCGACTTCAAGGGAAGTCGCGGCAATCAAAGCCATGACAGCGACCAGACACTCAACGAGCATCGCACCGAAGGCGACCGGTTTGATATCGCTCCAACGATTGATCATCTTTGGTGTCGTTCCGGAGCCAACGAAGGCATGGAAGCCGGAAATCGCACCACAGGCAATCGTGATCGAGATGAACGGCCAGACCGGACCGGCAATGATGGGACCGCCGCCGTTGACGAATTTCGTGAAGGCCGGGAAGCGGATGTCAGGGTTGATGATGAAGACACCGACGATCAAGGCAAAGAATACACCGATTTTCATGAAGCTTGATAAGTAATCACGCGGTGCAAGCAACAGCCAGACCGGAAGTGCTGCAGCGAAGAAGGCGTAGATCGGTAAAGCAATCGCGAGTTGACGTGACGACAGGTCGAACCATGTTCCGATGAACGTGTCAGTCAACTGGGGACCGAAACCAATCGCAGCAAGAATTAATAGGAAACCGACGACTGAAGCCAAGGCGAGGTTACCGCCTTTTCGTAAGTAGATGCCGACACCCATGGCAATCGGAATCGTCGAGAAGACAGCGAATGTTCCCCATGGATTGTGCTCCAGTGCATGCAGAACGACCATTGATAATCCGGCCATTGTGATTGTGATGATGAAGAGCATCGCGAGACCGGCACAAAAACCGGCGACAGGTCCGAGCTCTTTTTTAGCGACTTCCGATAACGACTGTCCATCTTGACGCATCGAAGCGAACAAGACGACCATATCGTGGACGGCGCCACCGATGACGGCACCAATCAGCAACCATAAAAGTCCCGGTAAATAGCCGAACTGGGCAGCAAGTACAGGACCGACAAGCGGACCGGCAGCGGCGATCGCTGCGAAATGATGACCGAATGACACCCATTTGTTGGTCGGGACATAATCTTTTCCATCCGCAAACTTATGGGCCGGTGTTTCCCGGTCCTCTTTGATTTTTAAGACTTTGACAGCCATGAATGTGCCATAGAGACGATAAACGATCAATAAAATACAAATGACGGCAATAACAATTGGTGTAGCACTCATGCGTGAACCTCCTCATAAACTGGTATGAGAAAAGTGTACTTTATTTGGAAGCGCTTTCTTTTGTTTGGCGGATGAATGGTTTGTTTTAACCGATGACATGTCGAAAAAGGGGGATGAACGGAAAAAAGAAACCCTCAGATACCGAGAGCTTCCTTTAAGACTTTGACATACGTCCGGCTGACCGGCACATCAATCTGTTGGATTTTGATCGTATAGGCACCGTTGAACCAGGGTTCGATCGCTTCGATGGCAGCGAGGTTGACGAGGTAGGAACGGTGGACCCGCAGAAAGCGGTGACCGGATAATTTTCGTTCAAGTTCCTGTAACGTGTCGTTCGACGGATAGGATTCGGAACGGGTTACGATTTTCGTTTTACCGTTTTCAGCGACAATGTAGTCGACATCCTGCGGGGAAAGCAATTTTAACTGCTCTCCGGATTCGACGGCCAATCGTTCAATCCGCGGTGTTTTCAGCGCCGGTTTCCGCATGATTTTTTCAATAGCCCGAATAATCCGTGACGGATCGTACGGTTTCAAGATGTAATCGTAAGCGTTCAGTTCGAAAGCTTCGAGTGCATGGGCATCATAAGCCGTCACGAATAAAATCGCAGGTGGATGAGGCATCGATTGTAATCGTTTCGCGACGTCCAGACCACTTCCGTCAGTCAGTTCGACATCTAAAAAAACGAGATCCGGCTGTAATGTCCGAACGAGTTGCTCGGCTTCACCGACGTGTCCGGTCTCGGCGATGACTTCGAGTCCGGCCCGGACGACATGATACCGCAGTTCGTCGCGGGCGAGCGGTTCATCTTCAATTAAAATCGTGCGCATGCGGCGCCTCCTTTCCTGTTTCAATCGGCAGATGGATGGTAATGCTTGTACCTTCTCCAGGTTGACTGGTCAATCGGAAAGAACCGTTTTCGGCATACAGGCTTTTGATTCGTTCCGCTGTATTGAAAAGGGCGGTTCCCGTACCACTGGATTCAATGACTTCCCGGCCGAGGCGTGCAAGCCGCTCCTCTTCAATCCCGCGTCCATTATCGACGACTTCCAACACCAATTGATCCGCGGTCAACCATGCAGTGACGCCGACGTATCCGGTCTGACCGGGACTGAACGCATGCTGGAAGGCATTTTCGATTAACGGTTGGAGAACAAAGGGAGGAACGAGTAGTTGTTCCGTGCCTTCCTCTAAATCAATATCAACGAATGGACGGCTCGGGAACCGGGCAGCTTCAAGTGAGATATAAGATTCGATATGTTCCAGTTCCTTTTGCAACGGGATTTTCGTCGAACGGGCACCTTGCAGATTACTGCGGAAAAATGTCGACAGTTCCAGCAATAATGTGCGGGCCTGTTCGATATCGGTCCGGCACGAAGCATAAATCGTATTGATGGCATTAAACAAAAAGTGCGGATGAATTTGCGCTTCGAGTGCCCGGATTTCAGCATCCTTCAATAGACCGGCTTGCCGTTCCGCTTTGCCGAGGGCGAGTTGGGTCGAAAAGAGCTTCGCGAGTCCTTCAATCAATTCCACCTCGACCGCGTCGAGTAATTCAGGGTGGGGATAGTAAACCTTCAACGTCCCGATCGTCGTCTCGCCGATCGTCAACGGAGCAATGATTCCGGCTTGGAGCGGACAGTCTGCTTTCGGACAACCAATCTCATCACGGTCGGTGACAAGCCGAAGTTGTCCGTCTGTCAGGACATGTTCCGTCGGACGCGTCGTCCAGTGCCCGCCGGACCGGTGATGGTCACTGCCGACACCAATATGCGCCAAAATGACGGACTGATCGGTTAAGGAGACGGCATCAGCTCGCGTTTGTTGTAACAAAATATCGGCAACGGCTTCAGCAGTTTGGATATTCAGACCGCGTGTTAAGTACGGTAATGTTAAATCAGCGATATGCAACGAACGTTCCGCTTCCCGAGCCCGGACATGTTCTTCCTCGCGCGCTGCGAGGCGGATGATCGATAAGAACAACCACACTCCAAGGACGTTGACGACGGTCATCGGAAGGAAGATGAACTGGACCAGTTCAAGGGCAGCAGGAAACGGATCAGACAACAGAAGAATCAGGGACATTTCGAAAACCATTAAAAAACCGGTCAGACAAATTGGCAACAATGCTTGGCTTCCGAGACGGTCGCGCCAGTAAGGACGCAACAAGCCGCTGACGCCGCCTGCAACAACGGTCGATAAAGCACAAGCGAAGGCGGTAAAACCACCGAGTGTATATCTATGGATACCGACGAGCAGACCGGTGATCGTTCCACCAATCGGACCGGCAAGTAATCCGCTGATGACGACAATCATCGTCCGTGTGTTCGCGATTGCCGATGTGCCATCGACCTGTTCGAGCCAGGTGTGCGGTAAAAACTTGGCCAAATCGACTTTGACACCGGTGTAGTTACTCAAAATCCCGTATGTGGCGAAAAACAGAATCAACAATCCGAACTGCCAGCCGGCTTCAGGCTGTTTCAGCAAGCGGCGTGTCGGTCCCCACTGGGCGAGGATGAACGCTAAAATGATCATGATTCCGAGTCGTTCCAGTAAAAAAGGTATGAGTTCAAACATGACATCCCTCCGTTCGTCCTAAGTGTAAACGTTACCGAAAAGGAGGACAACGAAAAAAAACTCCAACCGACCCTCGGGTCGGTTGGAGTTTCCTTGCGTATTACTGTGCATCTTTATCAAACGTGATGCGTGCGATCGCATCATGCTGGTGAATTGTTTCTTCATTGCGACATTCGACGAAGAACGACGCGATTGGATCCATTTCGTAAAGATCAGCAGCGATTAAGCGCACCATATCTTCGACGAAACGCGGGTTTTCATAGGCCATCTCTGTGACACGTTTTTCATCCGGACGTTTGAGGACCGGGTGCAGAGGTGCCGATGCATTGGATTCCGCTGCATCGAGAAGTTCTTGTTTCCAGTTGAAATCATCTGCTTCATCGCGTAATGAAGCTTCCATCGTCACGTAACCGCGTTGGTTATGCGCACTATACTCACTGATTTCCTTTGAACATGGGCAAAGTGTCGTCACATTGATCGTCAGACCGACAGACAATGTCGCTTCGTTTGTTTCCGTGTTGACACTGACGGTCTGCCAGACTTCGGCATTCATCAATCCGCCGAGTCCTGTTGCAGGAGCTTTACGTGTGAAGAACCATGGGTAACGGATTGTCAATTGTCCTTCTGTTTGTTCCATCCGCTCAGCAAGTTCGCGTGCAAATTGGATGAGGGATTCATTCGTGACGACCCAACCCTCGTTATGATACTGATCGAGTTGTTCCGTCAAACGGCTCATGTTGATCCCTTTACGGTCTTGAACAAGCGAAGTGGACAGTTCGAATGTCGCAACGGTTGCTTGTGTCGTTTCGCCGTCTTGGATGACGACCGGATGTTTCACGTTTGAAATTCCTACAGCATCCAGTGCAAAGAGGAAATTCTTCGGTGTGTTCTGCAAGTCGATCATTTTATCTTTTTCAGTCGGCTTTGTCCCTTTAATAGGAGGAACAGAACCAAACAGCTTGTGGCGCTCTTCTTTGGTTGGCAGTGTAACCGGGTAAGTAGACATTTATATCGGCCCCTTTGTCCTTTTGTAGTAGTGCAAGTAGTAATAACATGACAGGAATGCTAGAGACGAGCAAGTCTGGTGATTCCGTGAATGTGTTGTCGCGACGTATCGTTGCTATGAATTTTATCACGAACCTTCCTAAAAATAAAACTTACAAGACTCGGAAGAAACAGTTTGCTGATTCGCAGGCATAAGTTGCTTGCAATCGGGTATAGTATCCTATAGTATATGTTCATATGAACGCATAAACGATGTGTCTAATGAAAACTTGATTTTCAATTTAAAATCGTAAACTAGGAAGGAATGAAGTAGATGGATTGGCAGTTAGTACTTCAATATGCCTGGGTCGTCCTTGTCTTAATCGCGTTAGAAGGACTACTTTCGGCAGATAACGCACTCGTCTTGGCGGTCATGGTAAAGCATTTACCGGGCGAACAGCAGAAAAAGGCTTTATTTTATGGATTAGCAGGAGCATTCGTTCTTCGATTTGCAGCATTATTTGCAATCTCATTCCTCGTCGATATCTGGCAGATCCAAGCACTTGGTGCCGCTTACCTATTGATCATGGGACTACGGCATATTTATAAGACCATTAAAGCCCGGCGGATCGGTGAGAATCATGGAGCAGAAAACGAGCTCGACGCAGAACCAAAATCAGATGAGCCGGTTTCGAAAGCAGAGTTTTGGAAAACAGTCGCAAAAATTGAATTCGCTGACCTCGCATTTGCTGTCGATTCGATTTTGGCAGCCGTCGCACTTGCCGTTGCTCTTCCGAACTGGGGAACAGGTGAAATTGGTGGCTTGAACACCGGTCACTTCGTCGTCATTTTGACAGGTGGACTGATGGGTGTCGTCTTGATGCGTTTCGCAGCCCGCGTCTTCGTTAAGTTACTGGCAGAGCGTCCGGGTCTTGAAACAGCAGCATTCGCAATTGTTGCCTGGGTCGGGGTCAAACTTGCGGTTCTCGCACTGGAACATCCGAAATACCATGTTTCAATCGAAGGTACGATTTTCGAAGCGTTGAAACTTCCTGAAGGATTCGCCCACAGCACACCGTGGCAAATCTTCTTCTGGACCGTCATGGTTGGTCTCGCACTTTGGGGTTGGTTCTCTTCTCCGAAGACGAAATCAAATCCGGATGCCGAAAAGAAAGTCGAAAAAAATCTTTAATCACAATCAGGCTCTCCATCATGGAGAGTCTTTTTTTGTCTAATCATCCGGAAGTTCGGGTAAAAAGAACAGTCAGATTCAAGTGTTCAGTCTTTTGCTTTTAGATAAGCGGCCTTATAATAAACTTACTGAACAAAAAGGGGATTCGTTTTTATGGATATTGGATTAATTACACAGTATGCGACGGTCGGACTTGTTTTAATCATCTTACAAGGTCTGCTGTCAGCCGATAACGCCATGGTTATGGCTGTTCTCGTACGTCCGTTGCCGGACGATCAACGAAAAAAAGCATTGTTTTACGGATTGATCGGAGCACTTGTCTTACGCTTCGTCGCGATTTTCTTTGCGTCTTACTTGGCGACGATTTGGGAGTTACAGGCACTCGGAGCAATTTATTTATTCTATGTTGCCTTCAAAGGGATTGTCGAGGCACGATCGAACAAACACCAGATTCCGGAGTCAGCTTCCTCTAAAAAGGCGTCACCGAATTTTTGGTGGACGGTCGTCAAGGTCGAGTTCTCTGACTTGGCGTTTGCGGTCGATTCGACGCTCGCAGCCGTTGCGATGGCAACGACGTTACCGATGATCGGCGGAACGATCGGCGGCTTGAACACAGGACAATTCTGGGTCGTCTTCTTCAGCGGAATCATCGGACTCGTCATCATGCGTTACTTCGCCAGCTGGTTTGTCGTCTTGTTGCAAAAACGGCCGGGTATCGAAGAAGCTGCCTTTTGGCTCGTTGCGTGGGTCGGGGTCAAGCTAGTCGTCATGACACTGGCGCATCCGTCGATTCACGTCTTACCGCATGAATTTCCGGAAAGTACGCTTTGGCAATCAATCTTTTGGATTGTCCTCGTCTTGATTTTAGTGTTAGGTTGGTTCAGAAGTGGTCCGAAAACAGACAAATAATAATTAGAAACGGACAGGGTCATCATTCCTCTGTCCGTTTTTTATGAGGAGAGATGACGGTGCAAAACGGTAATTTTATTCGCATGTTGACACGGATGCAGAATGTCCCGCGTTGGGACGAATATGCCCCTCGTTTTCCGGATAATGCGGCGAGTCACAGCTTCCGTGTCGCTTTATTCAGTTTGATGGCGAGTTATATTGAAGAAGAGGTAGCAGATACTAAATACGATCGATTGACGTTGCTTGGGAAAGCCTTGTTCCATGATATGAATGAGGTCATCACGGGACCGATTAAACACCGGACGAAAAAAGAACCGACTTTGCATGCCCACATCCAGGCGATGGAGCGGCAGGCGAGTGAAAAACTCGTAGCGTTACTGTCGAAGTCCCTTCAACCGGATTTCACGAATTATCTGGTGTTCGCAGAAGATGACTCGACAGAAGGAAAGCTGGTCGAAGCAATCGACACGTTTGATGCGATGCTGTTTGCGAAACGAGAAGCGGAAGTGACGGGATCGACGTTTTTCCGCGAGAAGACGAATGAACTCAAAGCAGCACTGTCGACTCATCCGTTGTCATCCATCCGGACGTTGACGGAGTCGGTTTGGGCAGAGGACGACATGTCGCGTTTCATTGACAATGTCTTGATGATGGATACGATCCGTCGCTGGAAAGGACGGTTCAATACGATTGACGACAATGATGCGACACATGCGTTCCGTGCGGCATCACTCGGCTTGTTCAACGGATTGATTGAGTCCAAAAAATACGGTGTGAAGATCAATACGGCAGAAGTCGTCTCACGTCTGCTGTGCCATGATCTGGTCGAAGGAACGACAGGCGATGTCCTCGGTCCCGTCAAACATGCGACGCCGGTCACGGCGGCGGCTTTTGAAGCCTATGAGCGAACGGAAGGCGAAGCGTTGATTAATCTGTTGCCGTCTTCAATGCGAAAAGAATTTCACCGGTTCGTCGTCGAGGCAAAAGATGAGACGTACGAAGGACAGATGGTCGATGTCGTCGATAAGCTCGATGCGCTGATCAAGATGAACATGGAACGGAAATTAAACGGCGTGGAATATGAGACGGGTTACCGTGCACAGTTGAAGAAAGTCCAAACGGTTTATGAAAACCCATCCGTCGTCTTCTTCCTGGCTTATGTCTTACATGATTTGGACTACGTGACATCTTAAAACAAAGGAGGAAGATCATGACGAACGCCTCACCGATTCAAACCAAACGATTGACCTTAATCCTGATTTTAGGATCACTCGCTGCACTTGGTCCGCTTTCCATTGATATGTATTTACCGGCGTTTCCGGACATGTCCCGTTCTTTTGGTGCCAGTGCTTCCTCGATTCAGCTCAGCTTGACTGCCTGTATGCTCGGGATGGCACTTGGACAGATTATCGTCGGTCCGCTCAGTGACGTCCGGGGGCGAAAACGTCCTTTGATACTGGCCCTGTTTGCCTATTTACTGGCATCACTCGCCTGTGCCTTTGCACCGACGATTGAGGTTTTGATCGCTTTACGTTTTGTTCAGGGAGCAGCCGGTGCATCCGGAATCGTTATCTCGCGGGCCATCGTCCGGGATTTGTTTGAAGGACCAGAACTGACGAAGTTTTTTGCAGCGTTATCACTGGTCAACGGAACCGCACCGATTTTGGCGCCGATCATCGGTGGACAAATTTTACGGTTCGGCGACTGGCGCGTCGTGTTTTATCTGCTCGCCATCTTAAGTACGTTAATGCTGATTGCAGTCGCATTCCGGTTGCCGGAAACACTACCTGTCCATCACCGGGTCGAAGGGAATTTGAAGACGACATTTCAAACGTTTGGAAGGCTGTTATCGGACCGGACCTTCATCGGTTATGCTTTTGCCCAAGCGTTTGCCATGGGCGCGATGTTTGCGTATATTTCCGGATCCCCATTCGTGTTACAGAATATCTACGGCGCAAGTCCGCAGCAATTCAGTTTCTTATTTGGTCTGAACGGTATCGGGATCATTCTTGCTGCCCAAACAGCAGGACGGTTGGCAGGACGCGTCGATAGTCAAAAAATGATGCGGATTGCCTTGACGGTCGTCGCCTTAGCCGGGATCTGTCTGTTTCTTGCTCTGACTTTATCCAGCTCCCTGATTCTCGTCATGATTCCGTTGTTCTTCGTCGTTTCGAGTGTCGGTATGATTTCGACACTCGGTTTTACGCTCGCGATGCAAAACTACGGTTCAACGGCCGGAAGTGCCTCGGCATTGCTTGGTCTGTTGCCGATGCTTGTCGGCTCACTTGTGTCACCGCTTGTTGGTGTGATGGGGGAAGATTCGGCTTTGCCGATGGGGTTAATCATCATGACACTTGATTGTTTGGCTTTACTTGTCTATACCTTATTGATTGTGCGAAAAAAAGCATAAGATTTTTTTTACAGGAGAAACTGCTTTAAAAATGACTCAAATGATGTTTTGTTAGGACCGACTTTTAAGTTGGTCCTTTTTTGTTTATTATGTCTGTGAATTCCAGAAAAAAATCAGAGGATTTTGAAACTATTTCCAAAAATAAATCGTAAATAAAGAAGAGCTCAGCACAGAAGAGAGGAGCAGTCGGATGAAAAAACGATCTCTTTCGGATACACGGCCGGTATCTGAACCAAAGAATCAGAGAACACTGGAGAGTTTGTTGGCGCGACATTACGCGGCACAAAAAAAGTATACCCGCCGATGTGAAGAAGCAGGCAGTCCACGGGAAAAAGAATTAGCCGAATTATTATATGAAGAAAATCGACACGCATATCTTCAAGCCTATCGGCAACTGTACGGATCGAATTCGTTTATCGAGGTGATAGAAGATGGACGTTAGTACGCTTTATCTGTATGCCCTTGCCGCCGCAGCCTGTGGTGTTTTATTGTCTGTTATTTTTTCAGACTTGATTCCCGGCATCGATCAAATCTTTCATCCGACGTTAATCCTATCCTTTGTTATTTTGACATCTGCTTTTGGATTTGGACTGGAACACCTGACGTCGCTCGGTTCGCTTGTTGTTTTGCTGATCAGTGCCGGCATCAGTCTCATTTTGACGTCTTTACTGCACTTATTTATTTTTGTTCCGCTTGCTAAAGCAGAGCAGTCAATCAGTTTTTCGGAACAGACACTCGAAGGACGCAGTGCTCTCGTCATCACCCCGATTCCTGAAAACGGGTACGGCGAAATTCTCGTCGACGATGTCTCGGGACGAATTGCCAAATCTGCTGTTCTTTTTGAAGGGCCGGCGTTAGAACAAGGAACAAAAGTCATTATCATTGAAATTAAACAAGGCGTGGCCCATGTCATGACCTATCCCACAAGGTGGAAAGAGGAGATGTTTTCATGAACCCGATTATTATCGTGGCTATTATTGCCGGTGCGTTGATCTTAGCGCTGATTGCCTTATTCGTGACAAAGTACCGCACAGTTGGACCGGAGGAAGCGTTAATCGTTTCCGGAAGTTATCTTGGAAATAGTCCGACCGTCAACACCGATGAATCCGGCAATCGGGTCAAAATCATTCGCGGTGGCGGAGCATTCATCTTACCGGTCTTTCAACAAGCATCCCCGCTCAGCCTGCTGTCAAGCAAGCTCGAAGTAACGACACCGGAAGTCTATACGGAGCAAGGTGTTCCGGTCATGGCAGACGGGACAGCCATCATCAAAATCGGCAGCTCGATTTCCGAAATCGCAACGGCAGCCGAACAATTCCTTGGTAAATCAAAGGAAGACCGGGAAGGCGAAGCACGTGAAGTACTCGAAGGTCACTTGCGGTCGATCCTCGGTTCGATGACGGTCGAAGAGATTTATAAGAACCGGGATAAATTCTCGCAAGAAGTGCAACGGGTCGCCTCGCAGGATTTAGCGAAAATGGGACTGATCATCGTATCGTTTACAATCAAAGACGTACGCGATAAGAACGGTTACCTCGAATCACTCGGAAAACCGCGGATTGCCCAGGTCCGCCGGGATGCTGATATCGCAACAGCCGATGCAGAAAAAGAAACACGAATCAAACGGGCGGAAGCGTCAAAAGATGCGAAAAAAGCTGAACTTGAACGGGCGACGGAAATTGCGGAAGCGGAAAAAGAAAATCAGCTGAAGATGGCTGATTACCGCCGTGAACAGGATATCGCGAAAGCGAAAGCCGACCAGGCGTATGATCTTGAAAATGCACGCGCTCAGCAGGAAGTTACGGAACAACAGATGCAAATTAAAATCATCGAACGTCAGAAACAAATCGAGCTTGAAGAACGTGAGATTCTCCGTCGTGAGAAACAATACGATGCGGAAGTCAAAAAACGGGCGGACGCCGACCGTTATTCGATTGAGCAGGCGGCCCAAGCCGATCGTGCGAAACAATATGCGGAAGCCGATGCGACGAAGTACCGGATTGAAGCCTCTGCGAAAGCCGACGCCGAACGGATTCGTCTCGATGGTTTGGCGAAAGCGGAAGCCGAACGGGCGCAAGGGGAGACGGAAGCGGATATCATCCGTCTGAAAGGTCTCGCGGAAGCGGAAGCCAAAGAAAAAATCGCTCAGGCGTTCGAACAGTTCGGACAAGCGGCAATCCTCGACATGGTCGTCCGGATGATGCCGGAATATGCGAAACAGGTCGCAGCACCACTCGGCAACATCGACAAGATTACGGTCGTGGACACGGGAAGCGGTGAGGGCGGCGGTGCAAACCGGGTGACCGGATACGCAACCGACTTGATGGCTTCGTTGCAGGAGACGCTTAAAGCGTCATCCGGTATCGATGTCAAAGACTTGATTGAAAACTTCTCGGGTAAAGGAACGGCGAAACCATTGACGGTCAACTTGAATCAAGGAGAACCGGTAGCGTCTGGCAAACCTGAATGAAACCGAACATTGTCTTGACGATGCTGTTCCTGCTAGTCGTCGTAAATCTCGTCGTCCCGCTTTCGCTACTTTTCCTCGTAGCAATCGCTTCGGCGTTCGGGCTGTATAAAGGCTATACATCAGAGAACGGAATCCAGAACATCTTTAACGTCAAGCGCGTTTCCTATTCGCTTCGCCATCCGCTGACACGGGCGGAAGCGCTGGCTGCTGGTCTAATCGGTCTGTTGACGATAGATCTTCCCTACTTGTGGAACGGAATCCGGACAGGACTGTCCTTGCAAGACGTCGGCTATTTGTGCTTTGAACTGGTGACGTTGCTCTTGTTTGTATATGTGTTGTTCCGCTTTTTGTTGCTCGGGCTTTTTGAACCGGGAACAGAGCGGACACCGTATGCATCGAGACGATGAAACCGTGAAATAACAGATTAAAAAAACAAAAAAATCCGGAGGATCCAACCTTTTCTGATAAAGAAGAGGGGGGATCATTCGGATTTTTTTAGTGTGAATAAAATCAAGCGGCTGTCAGGTCGGCAAATCATAGCCGATGACAAGCAGTCCCGGTCCGGTGTGCGAACCGATCGCTGCTCCAGCGACTGTAATCAGGATTTCACTCGGTGAGAACTGGGCTTCAATCAACTGTTTCAGTTGTTCCGCCCGTTCGATTGAATCGCCGTGACCGATGATGATCCGGTGTCCGTCAATGGCAGGACGTGCTTCTTCCATCCATTCGACGATCCGGTTCATTACTTTTTTCTGTCCGCGGATTTTTTCTTTTGGAATCAGTTTCCCGTCTTCGACCGTCAAGAGCGGCAGGATTGACAGCAGGCCACCGATAAAGGCACTTGCCCGCGAAACCCGGCCTCCGCGCATCAAGTATTCCAAAGATTCGACCGTAAACAAGTGCCGAATAGTATTTACTTTTTGCTCGGCATACGTTTTTGTTTCCTCAAACGAATGGGTTTTCGCAAATGCAGCGACGTCCAACACGAACAGTCCCTGACCGGTCGAGGCTGTTTTTGTGTTGATGATGGCATATGGGACATCCGGATACGTTTCAGCAAGCTCTGCTGCAAGCATCGTTGCCGTTTGATACGTTCCGGACAATTCACTGGAAAATGCCAGATAGAGGAACGGTTCACCTTGTTTAAAGTGTTCTGTAAAGACTTCGACCATCCGTGACACTTCTACTTGAAACGTCTTTGGTGCCGCCCCGTTCCGCATTTTTTCATATAATTCGACCGGTGAAATCGATTCACCGTCGAAAAATGTCTCTTCGTCAATCAACACGCCGAACGGCATGACGGTGAAGCCGTAAGCATCGAGTAATTCTTTGGGTGCATCGGCACCGCTGTCTGTAATAAAACGTACCATGTGCGTTCTCTCCTTTATTCACCTAGGACTTTTTCATTTCGATCCAACATCCGACCCAGGTTTACACCGAAGCGTTCGTTTTCGACCTCGCTCAAGACGGACGGTGTGAGTGTGGCGCCAAGTTCCATCAAGGAGCGATAAACACGTATCAAGCAGTCTTCGACCGTCAAAGGACGTTGCAACAGTTCTTCCAAAGACGCCATTGTTTCCGGAACGACTGTCGGATAGACGAACTTCGTCGTTTCTCCTTGAAGGGCGGCAACATAAAAATCACGGACAAGTTGCGCCCGGGCACTGCCACTGCCCTTCACGCAGAGATAAATTTGAACCGCGACGCCTCCACGGACACGCCGCTGTGAAATCCCGGCGAACTTTTTGCCGGCAATCGATAAATCATACGATCCGGGGCAATATGATCCGACGACTTCGCCGGCGACGATGGCATCCGTTTCTTCGGCGAACATGCGACGGACAAGGGCGAGCATCGCTTCATAACCGCTGTCGATATCGATTCCGCCGCGTTCCGGAAGCACAAGCGAGATGTTCAGGACACCGGCATCGAGCACGACGGCAAGACCGCCGGAATTGCGGATGACCGGTTGAAAACCACGGGCGTGTAAGACGTCGATGCCGTCATCGAGGTGAGGGAGACGCGCATCCTGAATACCGAGGACAACCGTTTCGTGGTGGACCCAGGAGCGGATGGCGGCACCTTCTGTAGCGACGGAGGCGCACAATGTATCGTCCATCGCAAACGATTGTGTGGCATGAAAGGTGTTTCCGAGTGACGTTTGATCAAAAATACGATAATGTTCTTGTTTTAAGAGTTCGATTCCCATAGGCTCGTTCCTTTTTTTCTAGATTTGCGACACCATTATAGCATAGGGCAATGTAAACTTTCTGTAAGAAGCAAGGCAAGCAACAGGAACGGACCGTTTTAAACCGAAATATGAACTATAACGATCGAGAACGAACCATTAAAGGAGAGAGTGTATGTATCAGTCACTGGGGCAATTAAAAGAAACAAAGGTATTTAAGGATCCCGTTCATCGTTACATCTACGTCAGTGACCAATTGATCTGGCAATTGATCGGAACAAAGGAATTTCAACGCTTGCGCCGGATCAAACAACTCGGAACATCGTTTTTGACGTTCCATGGAGCCGAGCACACCCGTTTCCACCATTCGCTCGGCGTGTACGAGATTACGCGGCAGTTGATTGACGTCTTTAACGGTCGGGCTGACTGGGACGATCAGTACCGTGAATTGACACTGGTCGCGGCACTGCTGCACGACGTCGGACACGGACCATTTTCCCATGCCTTTGAGAATGTCTTTGGCGTTGATCACGAGGAATGGACGGAACGGATCATCTTGGGGGATACAGAAATCAAGCAGGTCCTCGATCAAGTCGGCGAAGGATTTGCAGAAGAAGTCGCGTCAATCATCAATAAAACCCATCCGAACCAATTGCTTGTGACGATGATCAGTTCCCAGCTCGATGTCGACCGGATGGACTACCTGTTGCGGGATGCCCATTTCGCCGGTGTCAGTTACGGGAAGTTTGACCTCGAACGGATGTTGCGTGTCCTGCGTCCGGCACCGAATCAGATGGTCGTCAAGCAGTCCGGCATGCACTCGATCGAAGATTACATCATGCGACGTTATCAGATGTACTGGCAAGTCTACCTCCATCCTGTCACGCGATCGAGTGATTATTTATTAAAAGCGATCCTTGAACGGGCCAAAGAACTGTATACGGGCGATTACGAATTTGCGATTGATCCGATTCATTTAAGTCCACTCTTTACACAACAGATGTCCTTAAAAAACTATTTGGCACTCGACGAGACAATCGTCTACTTCTACTTCCAACAGTGGGCGGAGGAGAAGGACGTGGTATTAAGCGATCTGGCACGTCGGTTCGTCGACCGGAAATTATTTAAATATGTCGATTACCCGGCCGATAAACGGGCGCGTGTTCATAAAAAACTCTGTTCATTATTTGAACAGATCGGTCTTGATCCGACCTATTATCTACTCGAAGACAAGCTCAGCCGCCTGCCGTATGACTTGTACGGGGACAATGGAGAAATCAGCAAACAACCGATTATGCTGCAGATGAAAAACGGTCAGATGAAAGAGATCTCGCAAGTCTCGCCCCTCGTTCAAGCGATTGCCAATTCGCGTCAGACGGACGAGAAGCTGTTTTATCCGCAGGAAATCCTGCATGACTTACGGGAATTTGCGAACGAGAAGATGCAAATCGATCAATTGTTACTTGGAGAAGAAGCGTGAACAAGATCATCGCAACGATTTTGCAACGTGTCGGATTGGAAGGGGAAACTGTTATCCCCTTAAAGGGTGCGACTTCCTCGCATGTGTTTCGAGCAGGAGATAGTGTCTTTCGAATCCATACAAATGCTGCCTGGCTGAAGCAGGAACCGGACCTCGTCGCGCACGAGGTCTTTGCGTTACAGGCGACTGGGATGTTAGGACCGGATGTCGAAAATTATCAATTGATGTGGGACGGTCAGATTCCGCCCTGGATTCAAATGACGCATTTACCGGGCGACGTCCGACTTAAGCCGTTAAATCGAGCGTATCTCAGACAATTGGCAAAAACGTTAGCCGCGATTCATCAACTGCCGGTTCCGGAAGCCCGGTATCGGTATGCACCATACGTGACGAAGCGAACAGTTCCTTCCTGGACAGTTCAAACAGAAGTCTGGCAACGGGCCGTGGCAGAACCACCGGCGACGAGTCAGCAAATTCGATTCATCCATCGTGATTTCCATCCAGTCAATGTGTTATACGAATCAGTTGAAAAGTATAACGTAGTTGATTGGATTAATGCCTGTGTCGGACCAATTGAAGCAGACGTCGCCCATTGCCGATTAAATTTGGCATTGCTTGAATCAATGGAGGCAGCAGATCAATTTTTAGCTGAATATATTGCCTGCAGTGGATTTTCGTACGATCGAAAATGGGATTTAACGGCTGTTTTTGATTTTGAACCGGACACCGTCGATGTTTATGCCGGTTGGAAAGCATATGGGAAGACGAACATCAGTCAGGGCAATGTTCGGGAACGGATGGAAAACATTGTATTGAAAGTTTATGAAAATGACGAAAGCGGTTACTAAATGAACTTTACCCCTTGCAGTTCTTCCGAATGTTGATTATTCTAGTACTTGGGAAAGAGATTGAACGTCAGACCTCGTACTTATGTACAACTGATAAAATAAACTATGGATTGAGGGATAGTTCGTGAAATATTTAATCGCAATACTGGGACTTGTCATCGTGTTTGGTTTGGCATACCTTGTCAGTAGCAACCGTAAAGGCATCAAATTGAAACCGCTTGCGGTCATGCTAGTGCTTCAGCTTGTACTTGGATACATCCTGTTGAATACGTCATTCGGCTATATCGTCATTAAAGGTGTCGCTCGAGTGTTCGAGAAATTGCTCAGTTATGCCGCAATCGGAATCAACTTCGTATTCGGTGGATTAGCGAACGAAGGCGCGCAGCCGTTCTTCATCAATGTCCTGTTACCAATCGTTTTCATCTCGGCTTTAATCGGGATTTTACAGTTCACAAAAATCCTGCCGCTCTTGATGCGCGGGATCGGGTTTGTCCTTTCGAAAATTAACGGAATGGGACAACTTGAGTCATATAATGCCGTAGCGTCAGCTGCGATCGGTCAATCAGAAGTTTTCATCACTGTTAAAAAACAAATCGGTAAATTACCGCCGAACCGTTTGTATACATTGTGTGCGTCTGCGATGTCGACGGTTTCGATGTCAATTGTCGGTGCATACATGACGATGGTCGAACCAAAATATGTTGTCACAGCAATCGTCTTAAACTTGTTTGGTGGATTCATGATTGTTTCCATCATCAATCCGTACACAGTTGATCCAAAAGAAGACATTTTAGAAATCGTTGAAGAAAAACAGACGTTCTTCGAAATGCTCGGCGAATACATCCTGGATGGATTCAAAGTCGCGATCATCGTCGGAGCGATGTTGATCGGATATAACGCCTTAATCGGCATGGTCAACGATATCTTCTTAATGGTTCTCGGAATCTCGTTCCAGGAAATTCTCGGTTACATCTTTGCGCCGTTCGCCTTTATCATGGGTGTTCCATGGGCGGAAGCGGTCAGTGCCGGTAGTGTCATGGCAACGAAATTGATTACAAACGAATTCGTCGCGATGCTCAGCCTGCCTGAATATGCAAAAGAATTCTCAGCACGGACACTTGGAATCGTTTCTGTCTTCCTGATCTCATTCGCTAACTTCTCGTCAATCGGGATCATCGCGGGTGCTGTCAAAGGACTGGACGATCGTCAAGGAAGTGTCGCAGCGAGCTTCGGTCTGAAGTTGCTTTACGGAGCAACACTTGTCAGTGTCTTGACGGCAATCGTCGTCAGTATTTTACTCTAAATCGTATAAGAATGACGGACATGTCATTCCTTAAAACAAAGAAGGACCTGATTGTAAAAAATCAGGTCCTTCTTTTTGTTTCCGATACTTTTAGCCGCGTGAAGCAATTCCAACCCGTTCGCGATGGAACAGCCCTTCATCGTAAACTTCGTAAGCGAAGCGGGCGACATTGATCCGTGGGATTGGACCGGTTTCGTGGGTGAATCGATTGGATTCAATCAAGACGTCCTCAATCGCGTCTTCTTCGACGAGTTGTGTCGGACAAATAATGGTATAGTCGACATCCGCGTCTTTTAACGTCAAGTAGGCTTTGAGATGATCTTCAGCCGCGATGGTCGAGCGGCGGCGGGATTCACTGGACTGGAAACGATATTTTCCCGGTTCTTCTGAAGCATCAAGGATGCCGGCCGTTCCTACGAAAACAATCCGTTCGATCTGTTGTTCCTTCATCTTAATGATGAGGTGGGGAACTGCAACGGAAAGAATTTGTTTTTGATCGGTTCCTAAACAGCTGAAGACGGCAGTCGTCCCCTCGATGACCCGTTCGAGATCGTCTGCATCAGTCGCATCTCCTTTGAGAATCGTCAAGTGGGGATGGTCAGGCAGTCCATGTTGTTCCGATCGAACGAGGACCCGGACTTCATGTCCTTTCTCCAATAAACGATCTAGTAAAGGGCGTCCTGTACGTCCTGTTGCTCCAAGTAAGCTTACTGTTGCCATGATGATTCATCCTTCCTGTGATAAGTATATGGAACAGGAGGAACGACGGGTTAGATCGTTCCTCCTGAAAAGTGTTTATTTATCCGCGAACATGACGCCAGCTTGACCATAATCGGTTTTCTCCATCTCTTCGATGAAGACAGTGACGTTTTCTTTTGGAGCATCAACAGATTCGGACACGGCTGCTGTGACTTTTTCGATCAAAGCACGTTTTTGTTCAACGGTACGTCCGGCTAACATCTTGACTGTAACGTAAGGCATATCAGATTCCTCCTTCTAGCATAAGTACAATACGCCATCAGTATACCGTATGTCACACGGGTTCCGTCAAACGGTACATGGAAATCGAAAAAGAAGGGTATAGACAGGAGTAGCCTGTCGTAAGCAAGAAGTACTTATATTAAGAAATGATGAGGATGAGGTGAAGGCATGGAAATGGAACCGGTGATTCGAAAAAAAATCCATACGCTACTGATTTTTGACCGCGCTTTACCAGAAGACAACACATACCCGTTATCAGGCGCAAAAGGTCTCGAAGTCGCAGATGTCTTGTTTGATCAAAACATTCCATTCGGACGTCTTGTGACGGACAAGGACTTGGCGGCTCTTGTCGGAAATGAAGAAGCAAAGCGCTACGGGATGTTGACATTGTTACGTGATGATATTCGTTTCAAGCCGATTTTTCAAAATCGAAAACCAACACCTGAGATTGAAGACGAGTTGACAGAGCGGATTCGGGAACTGGCCAAGCAATTACGGGCCATCCGTTCCAAATGTTCATCGCTGGAGCGGATTATTTTATTCGGTCGCGCATCGCAAACGTTGTATGACCAGGCGTTAGTGCAACTGGAGGAGTTGAATCCACCCGCACATGAAGAACTTACGTCCCTCGAGTGTCTGCGCTTACCGACAATCCGTCGTGTCACCCGGGAGCAGCTGGAGACGCTCAAGCGGTAAACGAAGGCTTGCACCGACTGTTGGATGCGGTATGATAGAGACAACAGTAGTAAAAGGGGACAAGTAAACGATGGAAAAGAAAATCAACTTCAATATCATTTCAGATAACTCAACGGACGGGCATGGTGGATTTGGTGTCGGTACACTTAGTCTGAACAGCATGTCACCTGTCATCATCTCGCCGGAAGACGGCGAAGCCTACATCGATATGGGTGCCATGCATGCGAAAGCAGCAATCGAGAAACGGATTAAATTCACGACGGACAAGGCGGATTCCCCAAACGGAAAGCTGTACTGGATCGTTTGGGTGACGGTTGGACGGAAACCGGAAGGCTTTTATTACGGTGGCGTTGCAGCATGTGACCTGTTAGTCGATGTCGAAGCACGGCGCGGCTTTAAGATTTTAGCGGATCATGTCAATAAGATGGATAAATCGTTAAAAGGACGGATTGTCGTCGATCATATGGATGAGACATCAAAACACTTGTTGCGTGATTTCCTGCAGACACACAAACCGGAGATGTGGGAAAATGCTGAACCAGAATTGCATGAAGCACTCGCTTAAAAAAAGTGCCGACTCTGTGAAAGAGTTGGCACTTTTTTTGATTGATCACGTGCGTAACGTCACGACAATCAACTCGGGATGATTAAAAATTCGAAACGGAAATAAGCTGTTGCCGAGCCCGCGACTGATGATCAGCCGTGTGTTCTCCATCACATGCTGTCCGGCTGTCAACTCAGGGAAAAATCCTTGACCCGGTGCATACATCCCGTCTGTGAACGGTAGACGGATCTGTCCGCCATGGGCATGACCGGATAATACCAAATCAACTTTCCGTTCCGCATACAACGGCAAATACTCCGGACGATGTGCCATCAACAATTGGAAAGCACGGGTATCGGCGGTCGACTGGGCTTGATCGAGGCTCTTTCGGATACCGTCCGGCTCCTGCAGACCTTCACTCCAACGGGTCGTCGTCGGATCATCAATTCCAAGTAACTCAATGAACTGACCGCTTCGTTCGAGCGGAACAGACGTATTTCGAAGGACAGTGACGCCGAGGCGTTCAAGCTTCGGTAAAATCGTCAAATTCAGACGGACTTCATGATTGCCTGTCACGAAATAAACCGGATAGTCAGGAGTCAGTTGTTTCATGAGCAGGAGTGCTTCTTCTTCTCCATTCCGTCTTGAATCAATCAAGTCACCGGTCATTAAAATGAGATCCGGCTTTAGTTTATTTACTTTTTTCAAAAGAACCTTTTGACGGGAACCAAATGATTTACCATGGAGATCGGCGATCTGTAAAATCGTATAATCATTAAACGCGGCAGGTAGTTTATCCGATTGGACTGTTACTGCCGTCGTGTCGATTTGATTGTTTTCCCGGTACAAAAACAAGCTGCTGAGAGCGATAATTCCGAGTGGAATGAACCATTTTTTTCTGAGCCGCAAGTCCTCACCTCTTTTCTTATCTTCAGCATACCAAAAAGCCCCTGTCTTCCGCATGACGGAAGGCAGGGGCTGACTGCAGTTACGCTTCTTTTTTCAAATCTTCTTCTGATTTCGCAGCATCCGGTTCATTGGACAGATCCATGAACAGGGCAATGACCATCATCCCGACAACGAAGATGAACGGGAAGGCGGCAAGGACAGCTGCGGCCTGCAAGGCGCTGAGTCCGCCTGCGTACAAGAGAACAGCTGCGATTGACGACTGGATGATTCCCCATGTCAATTTGATGCGGAGACTCGGCAACAGACTACCGCCGGAAGACAACATTCCGAGGACGTATGTCGCCGAATCGGCAGACGTGATGAAGAACGTCGTGATCAAGAAGACAGCAATGATGCTGAGGAACGTTCCGAGACCACCGAATGTTTCGAACAAGGCGAACATACCGGTTTCGACCCCTTTATCGTTGACCGTTGAAATGAGATCGACGCTGTTGAACAGTTCATTCCAAATCGCCGATCCACCGAAAACAGAGAACCACAGCAATCCGAAAATCGTCGGAATCAAAACGATTCCAAGAACAAATTCACGAATCGTCCGTCCTTTTGAGACACGGGCGATAAACGTTCCGACGAATGGTGACCAAGAAATCCACCATGCCCAGTAGAAGATCGTCCAGGCGTTGATCCAGCCGCGTTCATCCGGATTAAAGGCAGATGCCCGGAAGCTCATGGTCGGTAGGTTTTGCAAGTAAGCACCTGTCGTTTGAACAAATAGATCCATGATGAAGCTGAACGGTCCGAGGAACAGAACCCCAACCATCAAGAGAATCGCCAAGACAATGTTGGCGTTGCTCAAGCGGACGATTCCTTTATCAAGACCGGAAGCGGCACTCATCATATAGAGGACGGATACGACTAAAATGATGATTAATTGGGTCATGAAGGAGTTCGGGATGCCGTCGACAAGGAAGTGAAGTCCACCTGAAATTTGTTGGGCTCCGAGACCGAGTGACGTGGCAACACCAAATGCCGTAGCTACAATGGCAAGTACTTCAACCGTTCCTTTACCGGCCGCTTCGTACTTCGGTTTCATCAGGGAAGCAACGGTATCACCAATCGTTGCAGGACGTCCTTTGCGGAACGTCGAGTAGGCGATGGCAAGACCAACAATGGCATAAAGAGCCCATGGATGAAGACCCCAGTGGAAAAATGAATAACGCATCGCGAGGCGCGCTGCTTCTGTCGGGTCGTCGGTTGCAACCGGCGGCGTATGGAAGTGAGTTAGTGGTTCCGAAACACCCCAAAACACAAGACCAATTCCCATGCCGGCGCTAAACAGCATCGCGAACCAGGAAATGAGTCCGTACTCCGGACGATCGGAGTCCTTACCGAGTCGGATTGAACCGAAACGGGAAAAAATGAGAAAGATGGCAATTAACAAAAAGGCACTCATCCCGAGAAGGTAGAGCCAACCAAAACCGTTTGAGATAAAGTTTTGAGCAATGCCTGTGACATTTCCGAGATTTGCAGCACCAATCAGTGACTCAGGCAAGATTCCCCATATGGTAAAGAGCACACAGAAAATGACGGAGACAATAAAGACATTCGTGATCTTACTTTTTCGTTTATTTTCCATCGTGTTCAACACCTTCTTTCGAATTTTACATGTAGTTTTGTAACTCATTTAGACAACGACATTAGTAATACCCGCGTCATTTGAAAACAAAACCTAATCACGCAAGTTCTAACCGTAACAAAGATGGAACGGACTGGCAAACTAAAATGGGTAATGATGGAAAGTGATGGGGCGAGAAACAAAGCGGTGTAATCTAGAAAAACCCTGGAATGAAGCCTTTGAATTGATGGAACACACAGAATGAAAAAGTTGAATTATTTATTATTTCCCGGTTCTTCTGTTTTGTAACATGCATTTCAGATACATTGATGAAGCAAAAAAACAGACGAAGTGAAACGGGTTTGATATCGTATCAGGTAGTCATTATATTACGTAGGGGGAATCACTCATGAATCACGATCAAACAAAACAACAGATTATCGATGCTTTTCAGTTCCGTCATGCGACCAAATCATTTGATTCAACAAAAAAAATAACAGAAGAAGATTTTTCATTTATTTTAGAGACGGCACGTCTTTCACCGAGCTCTTTCGGATACGAACCGTGGAATCTGCTCGTCATTCAAAACGAAGCCGTTCGAAATGAAATTCGGGACGTTGCCTGGGGAGCACAAGGTCAATTGCCGACGGCGAGCCACTATGTCATTTTCCTTGCCCGGACAGGGAAACAGATGCAACCGGACGGGGAACATGTGACGCACATGATGGATCTGTTAGGTCTGTCGGAGGAAGCAAAAGCCGGTCGCACAAAACGATACGGTCTGTTCCTCGAAGAAGATTTCAAGATTGGGGATAATGAAAAGGCGATGGCGGATTGGTCTGCGAAACAGGCCTATATCGCACTTGGAAACATGATGTCGACCGCAGCGCAAATCGGAATCGACTCTTGTCCGATTGAAGGATTTGATCAACAGGCAGTGGAACAAATTCTGGAACGGCACGGTGTGCTCGACCGATCGGTTTTCACCGTACCTGTCATGGTTGCATTTGGCTATCGGGCGGATGAACCGAAACGAGCGAAACAGCGTCGGTGCCTGGATGAAATCGTCACGGTCGTCGACTAAAAAAACAGGCGAATCTTTTCGAATTATATAGAAGTTTCTTTCAAAGTTCGGTATACTCGCATTTGTATGATTAAGAAGCGCCGTAAACGCCACTCGCATACGAACAACTTTTGTCTTGATGAAAGAAAGGGGTTCTATCGCAAATGGAACAAAAATTAAAGTTATGGTTCACGGAACACCAAACGGAAGATTACGGTATCACATTCCGTGTCAACCACGTTTATGAGAGCGAACAAACGGAGTTTCAACGCCTGGAGATGGTTGAGACGGACGAGTTCGGTACAATGTTGTTACTTGACGGAATGGTCATGACGACAGATCGTGATGAGTTTGTCTATCACGAAATGGTCGCACACGTTCCACTCTTTACGCACCCGAACCCAAAATCAGTTTTGGTCGTGGGTGGAGGAGACGGCGGAGTCATCCGTGAAGTCTTAAAACACCCATCGGTTGAGAAGGCGGTTCTTGTCGAAATCGACGGAAAAGTCATCGAATACTCGAAAAAATATTTACCGAACATTGCAGGCGGTCTTGACGACGCACGTGTTGAAGTCATCGTGGGAGACGGGTTCATGCATATCGCAGAAGCTGTTAATGAATATGATGTCATCATGGTCGATTCGACAGAACCGGTCGGTCCAGCGGTCAACCTGTTCACAAAAGGATTCTACTCTGGAATCTCGAAAGCATTAAAAGAGGACGGTATTTTCGTCGCACAGTCGGATAACCCATGGTTCACACCGGACTTGATCCGTGATGTTCAACGCGACGTCAAAGAAATCTTCCCGATCACAAAACTTTACATTGCCAACGTTCCGACGTATCCGAGTGGTCTGTGGACATTTACGATTGGATCGAAAAAACATGATCCTCTCGCTGTCGCACCAGAACGTTTCCACGATATCGAAACGAAATACTATACACCGGAACTTCATACAGCTGCATTCGCGCTACCGAAGTTCGTCAAAGATTTAACGATTTAATTAAACGTCAGGAGTGTTCCGTTTTTTAGGGGCACTCCTTTCTATGAATGGAGGAATAATGATGCGATTTGATGAAGCTTACTCAGGTAAGGTATTTATCGCGAGTCAACCGACTCACGAAGATGCAAAAGGTGTATTGTACGGTATGCCGATGGACTGGACGGTCAGTTTCCGTCCCGGTTCACGATTTGGTCCAGCCCGGATCCGTGAAGTGTCACTCGGACTCGAAGAATACAGTCCGTATCTCGACGGTGACATTGCGGATGCGAAATTGTTTGATGCCGGCGATATCCCGTTGCCATTCGGCAATGCCCAAAAGTCGCTCGACATGATCGAAGAATACGTCGATTCGTTGCTGACGGCAGGGAAATTCCCGCTTGGTATGGGGGGAGAACACCTCGTCACATGGCCGGTCGTCAAAGCGTTCGATAAACATTATGATGATTTTGTTGTGTTGCACTTTGATGCACATACGGATTTACGCGATTCGTATGAAGGAGAGCCGTTGTCGCACTCGACACCACTCAAAAAAATCGCGAACTTGATTGGACCGGAAAACTGTTATTCGTTCGGCATTCGTTCAGGAATGAAAGAAGAGTTTGACTGGGCTAAGACGTCTGGTTACAACTTGTTTAAATACGAAATCGTCGAACCGTTAAAAGCTGTTTTACCGAAGCTTGCCGGTAAAAAGGTTTACGTGACGATCGATATCGATGTGCTCGATCCGTCGGCGGCACCGGGAACCGGGACGCAGGAAATCGGCGGCGTGACGACAAAGGAATTACTTGAAGTCGTCCATATGATTGCACGGGCGGATGTCGACGTCATCGGAGCCGATCTCGTCGAAGTTTGTCCGGCGTATGATCAGTCTGACATGACAGCAATCGCGGCTGCCAAGGTCTTGCGTGAAATGATGATTGGATTTATCAAGTAAAAACGAAAAGGTCAGATCCGTTTTTGCGGAATCTGACCTTTTTTCGTCATATCAGAAGTTCATATAATCCGTATCCACCAAAACCCAGCAACAAGAAAGCCGACAAGTATTGAATGGAACGGGAGAGAGCAGGAGAAAGTTGTTTTTTTAGAAGATGCATCAACTGGCTTAAAAATAACCACCAACTGGCTGAACCGAGAAAAATTCCAATCAGTAAGCTGAGTGGCGATACTGCTGTATCCTGAAAACGGGCAAGAATGGCTAAAAATGCAAGAATCGTCATCGGATTCATCAACGTGAGCAGTAAGGTCGATCCATATGCTACTGCTAATGAGGTAGTTGGCCTGGATAACGGAACCGCATGTGTCTGCTTAAGTGTTTTCACACCGAAATAACAGAGAAACAGACTGCCGACGAATTGAAGCGGAACGGTATGTGTCACAAACAGCTGAATCAGTGATAAGCCGGATAAGGCAATCAGTCCATAAATTAAATCCGCTGTGGCAGCGCCTAAACCGGAAACGAATCCGAAACGTCTACCGAATTGAAGCGTCCGTTGGATACAGAGTAACCCGATTGGTCCAACTGGAGCTGCGATGGCGAAGCCGATCAGAAAACCGTTCATTACCATGGATCAATCCTCCGGAAGCAGCGGCAAAGCCGTCGATTCTTTTAATGTCCGCATGATGATCGTCGTTTTCGTCCGGGAGATGCCATGTAAACTTTTGATGTGGTTCGTGATGATGTCGTCCAGTTCTTCTGTATTGCGACAACGGATTTTGAGCAGGTAGTCATCTTCGCCGGCGATATGATGACATTCGAGGATATAGGGCAACTCTTGGACTCGTTGCAAAAATGGATCACGGTGTTCGGGACGCTCCAAGGAGACGGCGACGAATGCACCAAGGTCGTAACCGAGAAGAGCCGGATCGAGAACTGTCTCGAACCGCCGGATGATTCCTTGATCTTGCAGGCGTTGAACACGATCAGCCGTAGCAGGAGCGGATAAGCCAACCTGTTTGGCAAGCGTCGACCACTTGATGCGGGCATCTTGCATAAGTGACTTAATTATCTTCAAATCTAATGAATTCATAATTAAAAACCTTCTTTTCTAATGTTTTTAACTTTAATTTATTTCATTTTTAAATAAAGTGCAATATGCAATTTTTGCCGGAAAAAGCATATTGAAACATTTACAGGTGGGTGAAATTACTTTAAGTTTAAGATGTCACCACGAGGGAAATATTTTCTGTGTCACCACAAAAAAGTTTCTTTCAGTAAAGTAAAGCGTAAAAAAGATTTGTTGGTTTGAGAGCGAAATACATCATGACATGAGAGGTGGAAAAAAGATGAAGAAACTCTTATCTTTCGTCACAGCTGCTCTGCTATTCGCACTATTTGTGCTCCCGGTAGGTGCAGCGGACGATGCAATGGTTCGTGTGATTCACGCTTCACCTGATGCTCCAGCAGTGGACATCGCCGTCGATGGCAAAAAAGCAGTCTCAGGAGCAGAATTTAAAGCCGTCACAGATTATCTCACTCTCCCAGCCGGAGAACATAAAGTAGAAGTCTTCGCAGCCGGTACAACAAAAGATCCTGTACTTTCTCAAACACTCAACATCGAAGCCGGAAAATTCTATTCTGTTGCGGCAATCGGTAAATTGGCAGACATTAAACTTGCTGTCATGGAAGATAACGGCAAAGGTGAAGATGGAAAATCAATGGTCCGTGTCGCTCACTTTGCACCGGACGCACCAGCCGTTGATGTCGCACCAAAAGGTGGAGACCCACTCTTCAGCGACCTCGAATTCTCGAAAGTCTCGGATTACGGTACACTGGATGCCGGTACGTACGATCTTGAAGTACGACCTGCCGGTGCAACGGATGTCGTTAAAGCACTCGACGGCATCAAACTCGACAGCGGTAAAAACTATACAGCACTCGCAATCGGGCTACTTGAAGGCGAACCAGCCTTTGACGTCCTCTTGATTCCGGACGGCGGTGAAATGGCAGCAATGCCGGACACAGGTCTTGGCGGAACAACTGAAACGTCATCGATGGCAACAACTTGGGCACTTGTAGCACTTGCTGGAGCTGCACTTGTTGGGACAGCTTATGTCGTCCGTCGTAAACAAAACGCGTAACCTCTTGTTATTCATTACCGTGTTGCTTGCAGGATGTGGAGGAGCAGAGGAAACTTCTCCTCCTCCACGCTCTGAGGAACCGGCAACACCTGTCGTCGAATCACCGGCACCAAAGTCTGAAGCAGAAGCAGTGGCAACATTTGTACCGAACCGTCTAAAGATTCCGACCATCGATGTGGATGCAAAAGTCGAAGTCGTTGGAAGAGATGACAAAGGGCGGATGGATGTTCCGAAGCAGACAGATCAAGTCGGTTGGTACCAGTACGGAGCAAAAGCCAATCAGACCGGCAATGTCATTCTGGCAGGGCATTTAGATGATACGAATGGTCCGGCTGTCTTTTATGACTTGGCAAAAGTGAAACGAGGACAACGGATTGAAGTCAATTCTAAAACGGGAGAACAGGTTTCATACGTGGTGACGAACGTGATGTCTTATCCCGTTGACCAGGCACCTGTCGGATCAATTTTTGGTGCGACACTTGCGCAACGTTTAACGTTAATCACCTGTGTCGGAACGTTCACCCAATCGAAAGGATACGATCAACGATTGGTTGTGACCGCCGAACAGGAAAAATAAACAAAGGGACCTTTCCATCAATGGAGAGGTCCCTTTGTTTATTCAGTTTGCTCAAGCATTGACTTCAGAAGCCGCAACAAGATCTGTCGTTAAGGCGGACAATCCTTGTGTCGTCTGGCTGATGCCTTGAATCGTTTGAACGATTTGGCTTAAGTCGTTTTTGTTACGACCGAACATCTCCAAATAGTTTTCCATTTCCTGTTTCACGGTGTGAATGCCGCTCTTCACTTGTTGCAGTTCGTTGCGGGAAGCGGAGTTTGAACGGGTAATATCATCCATTTGGGAAACGAGTTCATTGATGTTCCCGTTATTTTTTTGAATTAGGCTGTTGATGCTGCTGCTGAGTAATTTCGCGTTTTCCGCCAAGTTCCGGACTTCGATTGCGACGACAGAGAATCCTTTACCGTGTTCACCGGCACGAGCCGCTTCAATCGAAGCATTCAAGGCAAGTAAGTTCGTCTGATTGGCGATGTCTTCAATGCCTTGTGTCATCTTGACGATTTCGTCTGAAGTTGTTTTCAGTTGCTGGATACTGGTTAATGAAGTACTGACCTGTTCTGTTGCCTGTACAAACTGTTGTTCCATTTTATCCATTTTCGTCTCATTTTCTGACGTCAATCCGACCAAATTACGACTTGTTTTCTCCGTTTGATCGGTTTCGGATAAGATTTGTGTTGCCCGACGGCTCGTCTCAGAAATGGCTTCTTCCGTCTGCTCGACGGTGCTTGCGACTTCTTGACTGACACGCACGACATCCTGCAACAGGCGACTCCGTGATTCGTTTGCGGCACTGACTTCATGTAAGCGGGCATCCACGTATTGACTTGTCACGATTTGCGCATCTAGATTCATCGCGTGGTTGAGCGCCAGAATCGCATTCGACAACTGAGCCGGATCGTGTTGGAAATGCTCGACGATCTTTGGAACCAACAAGGTATTGAATGCTGCGTAAGATGCGATGAACCAAGTGACCGGGACGAAGTTACGATTATGGGTTTTTCCCATCCGTGTCCGCATCGCCAGGAACTTATCATCCATGTTACCAGTCAATAAACTGCCGAAATAATCCGCAAAGACTTTTTTCAAACGTTCGCGAGTTGATGAATTTTGAGCAATCTGAACCATCTCTGGATGCAAAAGCAGGTGATCGAGGACTTGCTCGAGCACTTCGTCCAAGATGCTGTTGACGACAGGCGCCATCGCTTTTAAGGTTTGCAGATGTTCTTCTGTATAGCCCATGTATTCCAAGCGTCCTGTTAAGCTTGGATCACTTGTTTTTGTAATAAGTCGTTTGTCAGGAAATCCGATTGTCGCCTGATAAGTCGACATCGATGCTTTAGTTTTAAATGGATTACGCACGTTATGCCCCCGATTTTCTCAAAATTAAGATTTTTGGTGTCTTATTGTTATCGGCTGTTTTTAGAAAACCGGTAATCCTTTTTTTGAGAATTTAATGTTTGTATGGAAAGTATTGACCTGAAAACAAAAAACTCACAGTCTTGGACTATGAGTGTAATAACCCTTTCGAAAATCCGGGGTTCATGCTATATGTGTCGGAGAATCATTTAGACGGGTTGATCTTCTTGGAAAGCTTTTTTGGCATCGACAATCGATCGCATCCGACTAACACAAGTCTGGACGAATTGAATGTCGATGGACGTAAACCGGGTGACAGGTCCTTTAGCTGATTCGGCACTGAATGTGAAGGTTCCGAGATTCCAAAGTTCGATTTTAAATCGTTTTCCTTTGTTGTCATCGAAGTGTTCTACGAATTCGATTTTCGGTACCATACGAACCCCTCCTTGTAGAACCATTCCCGTTTTTTTCAAAATAAAAAAGCCAAACTGCATGTTTCACGCAGTTTGGCTAAAAAATTAGGCAGTCGGAACGTCATATCCGATTTCTTCAATCGCTTCGACGAGACGTTCTGTCGCGACGTCTTGGTGTGTCACTGTGACATTGTTGTCTGCAAGGGAGACGGTTGCATTCGTTACCCCGTTGAGTTCGTTCAACGCCGATTCAACGCTTGCTTTACAGTGATTACATGTCATTCCGACGACAGTTAAAGTTGTTTCTTTCATGATTAGTTTCCTCCTTTGGATAGTGGAATACGTTTTAAGCGTAACGCATTTGTGACGACAGAGACAGAGCTGAATGCCATTGCGGCTCCTGCGACCCAAGGGGCGAGCAGACCGAGACAGGCAATCGGAATCCCGATCGCATTATAGCCGAGTGCGAAAAACAGGTTTTGCCGAATGTTCTTCATCGTTTGTTCACTCAGTCGAATGGCGGTGATGACTTGTTGCAGATCATGTCCCAGCAATGTGACGTCTGCTGCTTCGAGAGCGACATCTGTCCCGCTGCCGAGGGCAATCCCGACATTTGCTGTCGCAAGGGCCGGCGCATCATTGATACCATCTCCGACCATCGCGACCCGTTGCCCATTCGATTGAAGTGCTTTGATGTGATCGGCTTTTTCAATCGGCAGGACATCGGAGAAGACATGGGTCGGTGGAATCTGAAGTTCCGTTGCGAGTTGTAAGGCGACTTCTCGCCGGTCTCCGGTCAACAAATAAACCGCTTTGGTCTGCTGAATCTCCTGAATGACCTGTTTGGTAGTCGGTTTCAATTCATCCCGGATGGCATAACCCGCTTCGATCGTCCCGTTTACGGTGACATACACAACCGTTGCTCCGATGGATGTCCAGTCGGGTAAGGATAAGCCGTGTTCTTCCATCATCCGTGCCGACCCGACCATGATGTCTTGTTTCATAATCATTCCCCGGACACCGCGTCCGGGATCGACGGTGAAATGTTCGATATCAAAGACGACGTCGCGCTCTTCCGTGATTGCATGAGCGAGTGGATGTTCCGATTTTTTTTCAAGGGCAGCTGCAAAATCCAGGGCCTGTTCTTGTCCAAACGTCTCAATGACGACCGGGCGTCCGATCGTCAATGTTCCCGTCTTGTCAAAGACAACAGCATCCACGTGTTGTAACGATTCGAGTTGCGCTCCGCCCTTGAACAGTACCCCGTGTTCTGCGCCTTTACCGGTTCCGACCATGATCGACGTCGGAGTCGCGAGCCCGAGAGCACAGGGACAGGCAATGACGAGAACGGCAATCGCCGGACGAATCGCTTCAGCGAATGAACCGGTCGTCCACCACCAGACGGCAAGCGTCACGAGCGCGATGGCGACGACGATTGGAACAAAGATGCCGGAAATCCGGTCCGCCTGACGTTGAATAGGGGCTTTTTCTGTTTGGGCTTGTTCGACGACACGGATGATGCTTGCAAGCATCGTCTGCTGACCGACTTTCGTGGCTTGAATCGTCAGGTGACCGTTCGTGTTCAAGGTCCCGCCGATTACAACATCCTCGATCCCTTTATGAGCCGGGAGCGGTTCGCCGGTCAACATCGATTCATCCAGATAGGCATCACCAGCTGTGATGACACCATCGACCGGAATTTTTTGACCGGGTTTGACGATTAATTGCATACCGGGTTGGACCTGATCAAGCGAAACCATCCGCTCGACGCCATGCTCCAGGACGACGGCATCCGTCGCCTGTAAGGAAAGAAGACTTTTGATCGCACCGGTTGTTTGTTGTTTGGCACGATCCTCCAGTACTTTCCCGAGCAGGACGAGGGTAATCAGAACCGCACTCGTCTCAAAGTAGAGATTCGGCATCAAGGGATGAACCATCATTTCGGCAACAGAATAGAAGTAGGCTGCGGAAGTACCGAGTACGACCAGGACGTCCATGTTGGCACTTCCGCTCCGGAGACTTTTATAGGCACCGACATAGAAGGGTGCACCGATGATGAACTGGACTGGCGTCGCCAGGGCGAACTGAATCCACGGATTCATAAGCCACGGGAGGTGGATCGGACTGTTCGGAATGTGCGAGATCATACTGAGCAGTAACGGCAGGGACAAGAAAGCGGCAATCCAAAAGCGGTAGAGCATCCGGCGGTTTTGTACCTGTTCGTGTGGTGCCGTCTTAATGGTGGCACCATATCCGATTTTTTTAATCTTATCTAAAATCAGTTGTTCATCCATCTCTTCCGGAACAGCAATCCGTGCTGTTTCGAGCGGCAGGTTGACGGTGGCTTCGACTCCGTCCATCCGGTTCAACACCTTTTCAATCCGAGCCGAGCAGGCTGCACACGTCATGCCTTCGATATTCAGTTCCATCGTTTTTGACATCGAAATCCCTCCTTACTTCTTGAGACGGGCAATAACGGCCATCAATTCGTCGACGTAGACACCGGTATCCTGTTCACCGGTCGCTGCATCGTGCATACACATCTTGACGTGACGTTCGATGACCTGCAACTCGACTTGCCGGAGTGCAGCTTGAATCGATGCGGTTTGAGTCAGGATATCGATACAATACCGGTCTTCCTCGACCATGTTAGCAATGCCGCGGACTTGACCTTCAATTCGTTTTAAACGTTTTAATAAGGCATCTTGTTCTTCAGTGGAACGGGGAACAAGGGGATGATCATGAGTCATAAGTACACCTCTTTTCCGGAGTAGTTGATACGTTGAGTATATCATATAGGTATAGGGGGTACCAGTATAAAGACTGGAGTTTAAAAAACCAAACGAAAAAGGGGCTGACTCAAAAGTCAGCCCCTTGCTCTGGTCCGCTGTTGGATCAACAACGAGTGGTGTTACTGATTGGAAACTTGCGGTTTAATGATTTGTTCGTTTAACGAACGGTTGCTGATGATGTCTTCCGCTTGTGTCGCCCGTTTGATAAAGAACGAGAGGGCAAAGGCGAGACCGGCAATGAACGTTGAGATGAAGAAAGCATAGTTAATGCCGTCAAGCGTTGCCTGCATCACGATTTGTTGTTTCATCGCTGCAGCAGCTTCCGCTGTTGGTTGGCTTGTCATGTTTTTCGCTGCTTCTTGCGCGAGTTCCGCTCCACGTGTTTTCGCGTGGGTGGACATGATCGTAACGAGGAGCGCCGTTCCGATCGCACCAGAAACTTGTTGTAACGTATTATTCATCGCTGTCCCGTGTGGATAGTAACGGGTCGGCAATTGGTTCAGACCATTCGTCGAGACTGGCATCATAACCATCGACATCCCGAACATCCGGAGAGAATAAAGGACGATTAGATGGGTATAAGTCGTATCCATTTTAAGTTGGCTGAAATAGTAGGTTGTGACAACCGTGATGAACAAGCCGGTGATGGCGAGTGGACGACCGCCAATCTTATCAAATAGTTTCCCGTTGATTGGTGACATGACAGCCATCAGGATGGCACCCGGCAGTAACATCAGACCGGCATCAAGCGGAGAAATCCCGCGAATCGTCTGAACATAAATCGGTAACAGTAACATCCCGGAGAACATGGCAATCGTCACGACTATCGAGATGGCGGACGATAAAGCAAACATCGGATAACGGTAAATCTTGAAGTTGAGCATCGGACGTTCCATTCTCAATTGACGCATGATAAACGTTACGAGTGCAACGACCCCGATGACTAACGCTAAAATGACTTGCAGACTATCCCAACCTTTTGAACCGGCAGAGCTGAAACCGTACAGGAGACCACCGAATCCGAAAGAAGACAAGACGACGGACATAAAGTCGAGTTTTGCGTTAGAGCGTTCTTTGACGTCACGAAGCAGGAAGAAACCGGCAGCGAGCACGATCAGGGCGATTGGCGTAATAAAGTGGAACAACATCCGCCAATCGTAATGTTCGATGATCCAACCGGAAAGGGTTGGTCCAATCGCAGGAGCCCCCATCATGATGAGTCCGAAGAAGCCCATCGCCGTTCCGCGTTTTTCAATCGGGAAGCTGACGAGCATGACGTTCATCAGAAGCGGCATCATGATCGCAGATCCGGAAGCCTGGATCATTCGTCCGGCAAGCAGGACCGGGAAAGCGTCCGCAAATCCGGCAAGAATCGTACCCGCAGAGAACAGCGTCATCGCGAGCAGGAACAGACGGCGGACCGAGAATTTTTGAATCAGGAAAGCAGAAGTCGGAATCAAAATCCCGTTGACGAGCATGAAACCGGTCGATAACCACTGGACCGTTGACGTTTCAATCTCCAGATCCTTCATGATAGACGGCAAAGCGATGTTGAGTAAGGTGTTATTTAAAAAAGCAATAAAGGCACCAATCATCAATACGGCAAGGATACCGTAAGGGGGACGAGCGGTAGCAGATTTTTCGTGTGACATGGTTTTCCTCCTTAATGAACTAACAGTACACAATTCTATACGGTCGTTATATCTGTTGTCTATCTTAATCTGAATTAGCTTGAATTACAAATATTAATAGCTAAGAAAGGTAATTTTATTTGTTATGAAGGAGAAGGGCTGTAACCTAACTTGGAATCATTAAAAAACGTGCGCTTTCTCCTGTATCAAATGCAACAGGAGAAGGCGCACGTTTTGCAAAGCTGAGACAATTATCCGACGTGTGTGTGTAAGGCATCTGTCGTGATGTCATAATGGGAGGTCGTCCAGACCGCTTTTCCATCTTGAATGAACAGGACTTGCGGTGATTCATGCCGGACGTTGTACTGTTCTGCGATATGATTCGACAATGTCCGAGCTTCCTGAATCAATAAATAAGCAGTCGGAATTGCTGTCGTATCCGCATATTTCGTATAGGCGGAAAAACCGGCTGAACTGATCGGACAGGTCGTACTGTGTTTACAAATCACGAATGTTGCATGTTCTGAAACGAATTGATCAAAATCGGAAATCGATTGTAATTTTCTGAGTTGGGTCATCTTTATCAGCCTCCATAAGTCCGTAAACGGTCACTTAACTTCAGATTTTCCCTGTAATCGACCGGACAGTCAATTAAAACGGGTCCGTCACTCAGAAAAGCTTGTTCGAGACAACTGGACAGGGTACCGTGTTCTCCGACACGCAGACCGAGTGCCCCAAAGGCGACAGCCAGTTGTACAAGGTCCGGATTATCGAATTCAATATAAGGTGCACGACCGTACGCTTGCTGTTGTTTCCATTCAATCAGTCCGTATGTGCCATCGCGCCAGATGATGACGACGATCGGCAATTTCAACCGAACCGCGGTTTCGAGATCCTGACCATTCATTAAGAAGGCACCGTCTCCTGAAGCACAGAGGACACGTTGTTCCGGATGCAACAGTTTAGCGGCAATCGCACTCGACAAGCCATATCCCATCGAAGAAAAACCGTTGGAGATGAACAATTGATTAGGACGTGTCGTCTGAAAATGCCGTCCGAGCCATACTTTGTGGGCACCGACATCCGAAAAAATCATCCCGTCCTCACCTGTTGCCTGTTCGAGCTCACGCACGATGCTTTGAGGATGGAGCGGAAGGGCGAGGGAATACGTCGCCTGGATTTCTTGACGCAGCCGGTCTCGGTCCTGTTGCCACCCGGTCCAGGATCGGTTCGGAATACTTTCCGAGAGCAGATGCAAGATATCGGGTAACGAGCCGATCAGATTCGCGACAACAGGATAGAACTGATCGATTTCATGTTGATTGGTATCGATATGCAAAACGGGTGTCTGATTCGGATTCCATTTTGAAGGCGGCAATTCCGTAATGTCGTAGCCGACAGCAATAATTAAATCACTTTGATCAAGAATCCGTTGGTTATAATCGGCATTTGGTAAGCCGATGGTGTGGGCAGCGAGCTCATGAAAAGATGAGATCGTGCCTTTCCCCATCATTGTCTCGACGACAGGAGCACCCAATTGATCGACGAAAGCATGGAAAGCATCCGTAGCACCACTTCGGTTGATTCCGAATCCGGCAATCACGACTGGACGTTCTGCCTGTTCGATTTGCAACAGGACATCGCTGTCCGTAACAGATGTCGGATGCAGGAAGGTCGGAATACTATCCCGTAAAATCGGTGTCTTGGCATCGACATCGGCTTTTGCGATGTCTTCCGGAAAGGAAATGTGTGTCGCGCCTGGTTTTTCGGAAGCAGCTTGAGCAAATGCTTGGCGGACGACTTCTGAAATGACTTCTCCTGAAACAATCGACGTACTAGACTTGGTAATTGGTCGATACATCTCGACTAAATCAAACATTTGATGGGATGCCTTATGTTGACGCCACGTTGCACCTTGTCCGGTAATGGCGACGACAGGCGAATGATCCATCGTCGCACTGGCGATTCCCGTCATCATGTTGGTCGCTCCGGGACCAAGCGTCGACAGGCAGACGCCGGGGCGTCCACTTAACCGGCCGAACATCGATGCCATGAAGGCAGCGTTCGTTTCATGGCGTGTCGTGATGAACGTGATATCCGATTTACTGATTGCTTCAAGTAAGGTGATGTTTTCTTCACCGGGAACTCCGAAGATATGCGTGACGCCCTCCGCTTCCAGACACTGGACAAATCGTTCGGCCGCGTTCATTGATCGAGTCCGCCAATCGATACATACTTCGTCTCGAGATAAGCTTCGAGACCTTCTGATCCGCCTTCACGACCGACGCCGGATTGTTTCATTCCGCCGAACGGAGCCTGGGCGGCTGAAGGAACACCGTCATTCCACCCGACGATCCCGTAGTCGAGACTTTCGATTGCGCGGAATGCCCGGGCATAATTGTTCGTAAAGACATACGAAGCAAGACCAAACGGCGTTTGATTGGCATAATGGACAGCTTCTTCATCTGAACTGACACGTTGGACAGGCGCAACCGGACCAAATGTCTCTTCATTCATGATCAGCATCTGCGGGGTGACATCGGCGAGAACGGTTGCTTCATAATAGTAGATCTCGTTTTCGTCATCTGTTTGTCCTGATCCGCCGGTGACAACACGGGCGCCAGCCGATGTCGCATCATCGACATGTTTTTTGACTTTATCGTAGCCGGCCTTGTTGATCATCGGACCGATTTTCGTTTCACTATCGAGTCCGTTGCCGGTTTTGAGTTTGGCTGTTTCCTGACCGAGCTTTTCAACGAACGTATCATAAATCGAATCCGAGACATAGATGCGATTGCCGCAGACACATGTCTGTCCACCGTTACGAAACTTCGATTTGATCGTTTCTCTGACGGCAAGATCGAGATCGCAGTCGTCAAAGACAAGAATCGGGGCATGTCCACCAAGTTCGAGTGACATCGCCTTGATGGTTTCCGCACCTTGTGCCATCAACGTCCGACCGACTTCCGTCGACCCCGTGAACGTGATTTTAGCAACGTGTGGATGAGTGGCGAGGGATTCGCCTAAGTCTTTCCCACTTCCGGTCACCGCATTGACGACACCGTCCGGAATGCCGACTTCCTGACAGAGTTCGAGTAGCCGGAGTGCTGTCAACGGAGTGGCGGTGGGCGGTTTTAGGACGAACGTACAGCCTGCGACGAGCGCCGGTGCCAATTTTCGGGTGATCATGGCAGCCGGGAAGTTCCATGGAGTAATCGCAGCGACGACCCCGACCGGCTGTTTGATGACATGGAGGCGTTTAGTGGCATCATGTGACGGGATGATCCGCCCGTAGGCCCGCTTTCCTTCTTCCGCGAACCACTTGACGAAGTTCGCCGCATATTCGACTTCACCTTCTGATTCTGCGAGCGGTTTACCCATCTCAAGTGTCATCAGTCGGGCCAATTCATCTTTTTTCTCAAGCATTTTCGCATACAATTTTTCAAGAAGCGCCGCGCGTTCATAAACCGTCCGTTTCGACCATTCCGGAAAAGCCTTGTGAGCTGCTTCAACCGCTTCATTAACATCGGATTTCGTTCCGTTTGGCACACTTCCGACGATTTCACCTGTCGCCGGATTCTTCACATCCGTCCGCTCGCGTCCCAGATCGAGCCACTGTCCATTGATTAAAAACTGTCCCTTCATTTACAAAATCCCCCTTTTTTATTCGCATTGTTAAAGATATACCCGAAGATTGAAAAAAAGATTCGCTTTTCCGAAAAAGGTTGTGCAAAAGACTAGAAATTGACCGATAAACAGTGTAGGATAATTCAGTAAATGTAATGTATTTTTTCAATAACAATTCGTAAAGAATCAAATTTCATACATGTGTGAAGTAATGAAGAATGTCCCGAATCATTGACATTCCAACTGGGTTTGATAAGATGAAGATAGGGTATTTGCGCAATCGGTTGCGCTTAATTAGAATGAACCGATGATTACTATAAAATATCAAGAATTAGTATAAAAAAACGGACAACAAAGACTGAAATACGAGAGGATTTATCCATAATGACACAAATGATACCGCGTCCGGAAACGGCACAAAAAACACTCACACGAGCTTGGTGGAAAGAGGCAGTTGCTTACCAAATCTATCCGCGCAGCTTTTATGATGCAAACAATGATGGAATCGGCGATATCCCGGGTATCATTGCCAAGTTGGATTATCTAAAAGATCTCGGAGTCGATGTATTATGGATTTGCCCGATGTTCAAATCACCGAATGATGACAATGGATATGACATCAGTGATTATGAAGACATCATGGACGAATTCGGAACGATGGCCGATTTTGATTTATTAATGGAAGAAGCACATAAACGTGACATTAAAGTATTACTCGATTTGGTCGTCAACCACACGTCGGATGAACACCCGTGGTTCCTCGAATCGCGTTCGTCAAAAGATAATGACAAACGCGACTGGTACATCTGGAAGGATGCCGTCAACGGTGGGGAGCCAAACAACTGGGAAAGTATCTTCGGCGGTTCTGCTTGGGAATACGATGAAAAGACCGAGCAGTATTTCCTGCACGTCTTCTCACGTCGTCAGCCAGATTTGAACTGGCGGAATAAAGACATGCGCCAAGCGGTCTACACGATGATCAACTGGTGGCTCGACAAAGGGGTCGATGGTTTCCGGATTGATGCCATCAGCCACATTAATAAAGATCAGTCATACGCAGATCTTCCGAATCCACTCGGCATGCCGCACGTGCCATCGTTTGAGATGCACATGAATGTCGAAGGGATTCACGAATATCTCGAAGAATTGAAAAACGAGACGTTCTCAAAATACGACATCATGACAGTCGGTGAAGCGAACGGTGTAACGCCGGAAGAAGCAGATCTTTGGGTCGGAGAAGAAAACGGCAAGATGAACATGGTCTTCCAGTTTGAACACATGGACCTGTGGCGGGCAGATGCCGAAAAAGGCGTCGACGTTGTCAAACTGAAACAAGTTTTGACGAAATGGCAAAAAGGACTTGAAGAAACAGGCTGGAACGCACTGTATCTTGAAAACCACGATAAGGTCCGCTCCGTCTCCCTTTGGGGTGATGAAGGACAGTACTGGAAACAAAGCGCGAAGTCACTTGCGATGATGTATTTCTTCATGCAAGGAACACCGTTCATCTATCAAGGACAAGAAATCGGGATGACGAACGTCCAGTTCCCGGATATCTCCGACTACGATGATGTCGCGACGAAAAACATGTACAACATGCAACTGGCATCAGGGAAAACACACGAAGAGATCATGGAAGTCATCTGGAACTCGTCGCGTGATAACTCCCGGACACCAATGCAGTGGACAAATGAACAAAACGGCGGTTTCTCGGAACAATCCCCATGGTTCGGTGTCAATCCGAACTTTGCCGACATCAACGTGGCGGCGCAGCAAGCCGATGAGGATTCGATCCTGAACTTCTATAAACGGATGATTCAAATCCGGAAGATGGAAGAGACGTTGATTTACGGAGAATACGATCTCATTCTTCCGGAAGATACAAAAGTCTATGGTTACACGCGGACGCTCGGAAACGAACAGTTCCTGATTGTGACGAACCTGAAAGACGAAGTGGCGGAAGTCGACACCGACATCATCCTCCATTCGGATAACATCATGCTTGCGAACTATGAGACAACGTATCATGAAGGAACCGAACTCACGCTTCAACCTTTTGAAGCACGCCTGTACCGCGTACGTTAAAACAAGGCTGGATTTGGCAGATGCCGAATCCAGCTTTTGCTGTCGCTAAAAAAGAAATCAAGAAGATGCAGGACAGAAGAAAATCGTGTACGCTAGACGATGAGGTGATAGAAGTGAAACCAGTACGTTATCCGGTCCGCCTGCGACAAGTGACATCGATTCAGGATGACGCGATGCGGGAGTCCGTTGAATTAGAAGCAGACGGGACTTTGTTTGAAACAAAAGACGGGTTTGCCCTGAAGTTCATGCAAGAAGATGAACAACCGATTGATACGACCATCAAGTGGTCGCACGATCAAGTTGCCCTGAACCGGAAAGGTCCGGTCTCAATGCACCATGTCTTCATTTTGGGTCAAAAAACCAAAAGTGGTTATGAGAGTCAGTTTGGTCAGATGGTGATGGAGACGGAAACGGCAACGATTGAAATGACAGAACAACGTATGCAATTCCAGTACGATCTGATGATGAATCATCAGCCGGTCGGTCTGTATACGATTGAATTAACTTGGGAACGGAGTGAAACACATGGCGTTTGAACAAACAGTAAAAGAAATGGAACAGATGCTCGAAGAAGATTGGTTTGAATGGTTAGAGAATGACGAGCCGAAATACAATGAATGGCGCGATCAACTCGAAGCACTGGCAGAACAGGTCATGACGGAATACAATTCGAAAGTCGATTCCGATGCGATTGATTCGTTATTATTGATCAACGAAGATTTACCGGTCTTGTACGGAGAAGATACGGTCATGCTCTACACAGCGTTACTTCATGCACGCAAGGAAGATGATTCGGTCTACGAACGTTACTTGACGATTTTAGGGGCGTTTTCAGAAGAAAATCATCCGGCGCTCCGTGAAGTCGAACAGGCCGTGTCGAAAAAAGATTACAAAACAGCATATGCACGTGCCGTTAAATTACCGCAATCGCTTGGATTAGAATAAGTACGTGCCAGAGCAGTTCCATTCAAAGGATATTTGAACGGGCTGCTTTTTTTTGATGTTCATGACAAAGGGGGAATCAGCATGAGAACGTTATACCGGATTGTCGTCGGGATTGTCAGACAGGGGGATCAGTTGCTGTTGGTCAAAAATCAGGCGGATGGGGAAAGAGCGGTGTGGAGTCTGCCGGGTGGTGTGATTGAAGCCGGCGAGACGCTGGCGGACGCTTTAAAACGGGAGATGGCAGAAGAAACCGGACTGTCCGTCGAGACGTTCGAACTGGCATACGTGACAGAAAACTTCATCGAACAGTTTGACGCCCACAGTCTCGTTACCTATTTTGAATGTGCGATCAGAGGCGAATTGTTACCAAATGATCCTGACCGAGAAGTCGTCGACAGTCAGTGGGTGCCGATCGAACAGTTGGGGGACTATCTCCTGAATCGTGATGTGCTTGAACCGTTGCAGGATTATTTGAATAAAGCATCTAAATCTTATTATTTGTATGAACAGATGGTCTGGTAATCGGGTAAAAGAGATAGAAAAGTTAAGCGATGGAGGCGATGAGATGAAAGCTGTTCAAGTCAATGGATATGGTGGTGTCGAGCAACTCGAAGTCGTGGAACGTCCGGTCCCGACACCGCGCGCTGGGGAAGTCCTGGTCGAAGTGAAAGCATGCGGCATCAACAACACAGAAATCTGGATGCGAGAAGGCGCCTACGGAACGGATGACAAATCGGGTTGGAAACCGGAGGGCGTTCAGTTTCCCCGTGTCCCGGGTTCCGATATCAGCGGCCGGATCATTGAAGTCGGGAGTGGTGTTGATCCCTCCCGGGTTGGTCAAGATGTCGTCCTGTTTCCGTTTACTTCAAGTGGCGCCGATGGAACGGAACATATCAGTGAAGATATGGCGTTCATCGGATCGGAATATGACGGGGGATACGCCGAGTATGTCGTCTGGCCGGCAACGCTCTGTTACGACATGCCGCTTGACGATTACGTCAAAAGTGCTGTTTTTTCCGTCAGTGGCTTGACGGCATGGCATATGAACGAACAACTCCAGTTACAGCCGGGGCAAACCGTCCTCGTGACGGGGGCAAGCGGCGGTGTCGGTTCGTTGAACGTTCAAATCGCCTCGCGGGTGTTTGGAGCAACTGTGATTGCCGTCGTCGGCGACATGAAGATCGAACAGGAATTGAAGCGTCTTGGGGCGAAATACGTCGTGTCTTACCGTTCCGATCAATTGACAGAAGACATCCTAGCTGTTAACAGCGGACCAGTTGACGCCGTACTCGATGTCGTCGGGGATGCGTTATTTAAGACGGCTTTTGCGGTTCTGAAAAACGGCGGTAAATTCTGTATTTCCGGTTCTGCCGGCGGACAACAGACGAACCTCGATTTTCGGATGCTGTACCTGAAGCACTTAACATTTTACGGCTCAGTGCTTGGAACGCGTGACGAGTTCGGACGGATGCTTGAAGCGATTGCTGACGGTAAACTCGAACCGGTCATTGATCGGACGTTTCCGCTTGAGGAAGCGGCGGCAGCCCAATCGTATTTTAAAGAGACAGGCAAACTCGGGAAAATCGTGTTGATACTGAAGGCGGATTGAAGCATATAGTTTTTTTTCTGGAGTAGTCTTGGGAAGCGAATAAATTCTCGATAATTCAAAGAGGACACCGGAATTGAAATCCGGTGTCCTCTTTGAATATGAAGAGTGACGCATCCGTCATCCTTATTTTTTAGAGATAGTTACAGGAAAGAGTATTACACTGCTGATTGTGAAGTCGGAGTTTCAGATAACAACTTTGCATGAATTCCACGTTGTTTTAATGCTTGTTGGAATGAATGGTCAATCGGACGATAGCCTTTTTCGATTAAATCATTGATGTAAATTTTATTGTATAAGAAAGAAAAGACGATATTGACAATCCATCCCCCGAAACCGGCAGTCAAAAGTGTAGTGACGATACCGACAATCAATTGAATCAATCCCCATTTAATATCGCCTCGGAAAAATGCTGGAAAGAATCCAAAAAAGAATGTTGTCCATGAGAATCCTGCTTTTACTTCTTTAATTAAGCCGCTTGAATGTTGTAAAATTCCGTTCAAAGCCAATTACCTCCTACAAAATATACATATATTAGAACTTTTTAATTTTAACCTACTTATTTTTCAATTTAAACGGTTTTTTTGTAAGGTATAGTCAATGATTAAGATAGAAGAAAAAACAGTAAAATAATGAATGAATAGTCATTCATTATATGCTATACTCATATCAAATAATGGCTTTAGGGGGAAAGGGGCTTGTTTCATGGGGACGTTTTTACTGATTAACTGGATTGCTTTCCTGCTCATCGCAGGATACGCGGGTTATTTATTCGTCACGCTTGTCAAAAGTCGGTACGAGGCGATTCGCAGGGGGAAAAAAGCGGAATGGACGCTGACAAACAAAGAACGGCTCAATGCGGTTCTCGTCAACGTATTTGGACAAAAGAAACTGTTGAAGGATAAGAAAAGCGGTACGATTCATGTCATGATGTTTTACGGATTTTTACTCGTTCAATTTGGAGCGATTGATTTTATCTGGAAGGGGCTCGCGGTCGGACAACGTTTTCCACATATTCCGCTCGGTCCACTTTATCCGATTTTCACATTTTTCCAGGAAATCGTCATGCTTGTCATCTTAGTGGCTGTCGTTTGGGGATTCTACCGCCGCTATGTTGAAAAACTGGTTCGTCTAAAACGAAATTTCATGGCCGGACTGGCCTTGATTTTCATCGGTGGATTAATGATCGCTGTCCTGTTCGGAAACGGATTTTTCCTCGTCTATGAAAATCATTCCACGTTCGGTGAACCGGTCGCGTCGGCGATTGCCTTCCTATTCAGCTGGGTGCCGCAACAAGTCGCCTTTGGATTGTTTGTCTTCTTCTGGTGGGCGCACTTGCTGTTCTTACTCAGCTTCATGGTCTATATCCCGCAAGGCAAACACGCCCACCTGATTGCCGGAACAGCCAACGTTTGGCTCGGCCGGACGTCAAAAGTCGGACGCCTCGCACCGATTGATCTGTCAGTCATGGAAGAAGCAGAAGACGACGAGGCAGAATTCAGCTTTGGTGTTAACCGGATTGAAGATTTTAATCAAAAGCAACTCGTTGATTTATATGCCTGTGTCGAATGCGGCCGTTGTACGAATATGTGCCCGGCCAGCGGAACCGGAAAAATGCTGTCACCGATGGACTTGATTGTTAAACTGCGTGATCACCTGAATATGAAGACGGCGGCGATCACCCAAAAATCTCCGTGGGCACCAGCGTTTGCCTTTGAAGGGTCACAGGGAAATCAGATTGCGTCACTTGCTGCGGCCGGACAGATGGATGTCGTTCCGGATTCGTTGATCGGTAACGTCATCACTGAAGAAGAGATTTGGGCCTGCACGACATGCCGGAATTGTGAAGACCAATGTCCGGTCATGAACGAACACGTTGATAAAATCATCGACCTCCGTCGTCACCTTGTGATGATGGAAGGGAAAATGGATCCCGAGATGCAGCGGACGATGGCGAACATCGAACGCCAGGGGAATCCATGGGGGATGAACCGGAAAGAACGCGAAAACTGGCGCAAAACGCGCGAAGAGCTGGTCGTCCCGACTGCAAAAGAAAAGAAAAAAGCCGGCGAAGAGTTCGAGTACCTCTTCTGGGTTGGAGCGATGGGCTCATATGACAGCCGCAGTCAAAAAATCGCGATGGCGTTTGCGCGAATCTTAAATGAAGCGGACATCTCGTTTGCGATTCTCGGCAACGATGAGAAAAACTCCGGTGATACACCACGCCGCATCGGGAATGAAGTTCTGTTCCAAGAACTCGCGGAAGCAAACATCAAATCGTTTGAGAAATACGATGTTAAAAAAATCGTCACGATTGATCCGCATGCGTACAATACGTTCAAAAACGAGTACCCAGACTTTGGTCTCAGCCCGGACGTCGAAGTGTATCACCATACGGAGCTGCTCGCCCGGTTGATTGACGATCAACGGATCAAACCGGTTCATGAGGTCAGTGAACGGGTCGTCTACCATGATTCGTGTTACCTCGGGCGTTACAATGACATTTATGATGCACCACGTTATATCTTAGAGAAAATTCCGGGTATCACGCTTGTCGAAACGGAACGCAACCGGGAAAAAGGAATGTGTTGTGGAGCCGGCGGTGGGATGATGTGGCAGGAAGAAAAAGTCGGCGCACGGGTCAACGTCGCACGGACCGAACAGTTGTTGACGGTGCAACCATCCGTCATCGGATCAGCTTGTCCGTACTGCCTGACGATGCTCAGCGACGGAACGAAGGCGAAAGAGGTCGACGAGCAAGTCGCGACCTATGATGTCGTCGAACTGCTCGAACGGTCAATCGTCGGAACACCAATGAAGGAAGCGGTAACAAACTAAGTTTAAAAAATAGCTTGAGCAAACGGAACGTCTCCTCTACGAAAGAGGGGGCGTTTTTTAAAGGTGCCTAATAAGCATAACGTTGTTGTGTACGGTTTAACCGTGGTATGATAAAAGCATTATTTAATGAGAGGGAGGTGAGGATCTTTGGGAAGGCGTTGCTTAAAATCGGTCAGGTCGCGGAGGCCACCGGCTTATCAAAACGGACCATCGACTACTATACATCGCTCGGTTTATTAACAACAGAGCGGACACCAGCTGGTTATCGTTTGTATACGGAAGATGTCGTCCAGCATATTCAAAAGATTGAGTATTTAAAGACACAACGGCTGTCCCTGCAAGAGATTCTTGCTTTCTTCACCGAGCGTGAAGTCAAAACGGGTGATGCCATTTATCAAGAAGTACAGCAGCTTCAAGAAAGCGTCAACGGTCTCGAACAGCGTTTATTGCAATCGACCGACTATGAGAAACAGGAGATTCGTCTCGAACTGTCTCAACGTCTGACATTGATTGCTTCCCTGATTGCGCAGCTGTAACAACAAAATGGAGGTGACCCCTGTTTAGGGGATTTTGGATACTATATTATTTATCAATTTATTTTTAGTGGTGTTATTGATCGTGTTGACCGCGTTTTTTGTTGGATCAGAGTTTGCGGTCGTCAAGGTACGGATGTCGCGTCTGGATCAAATGATTCAGGAAGGAAATAAGAGTGCCGTCCTGGCGAAGAAGATTGCCGGGGACCTGGACTATTACTTGTCTGCCTGTCAGCTTGGCATCACGGTAACGGCACTTGGTCTTGGTGCACTCGGTGAACCGACCGTCGAAAAAATCCTGCACCCGGTGTTTGATGAATTCGGCGTCTCGGCTGCCGTCTCGACTTTGTTGTCATTCGGGATTGCCTTTGTTTCCGTGACGTTCCTACACGTCGTCATCGGAGAACTTGCTCCGAAGACGTTAGCGATTCAATATGCGGAAAAAATGACCTTATTGTTTGCCCGTCCTCTGTATATCTTCGGGAAAATCCTGTATCCGTTCATTTGGTTACTCAATGGTTCGGCCCGCTTTTTCCTTGGATTATTCGGTGTCAAACCGGCTGGTCACGAACAAGCCCACTCAGAAGATGAATTGAAAATCATCATGGCACAAAGTTTTCAAAGCGGAGAAATCAATCAGACGGAACTCGCACTGATGCAGAATGTTTTTGCATTTGACGAGCATATCGTCAAAGATTTGATGGTTCCACGGATGCGAATGGCGACGATCTCAGAACGATTGTCAAAAGACGAGCTGATGGAAATATTCATGGATAATCCGTTTACCCGTTATCCGGTCACGGAAGAAAATGATAAGGACCGGATTCTCGGTTATGTCAACGTCAAGGAGATGTTGACGGACTTCGCCAATGGAAACCATCATCCGGTCACACATTACGTGAAGGATTTACCGGTCGTCTCGGAAGTCACTTCGCTCCAGGACACGTTACGGAAGATGAAAAAGACGCGGTCACATATCGTCCTCGTCGTTGATGAGTATGGCGGAACAGCCGGCATCGTCGCGATGGAAGACTTACTCGAAGAAATCGTCGGTGAGATTCGGGACGAGTTTGATACGGATGAAGTCGAAGAAATTCAAGAGTTGCCGAACAATGAGTATTTGGTCGCGGGAACCGTTTTGCTTGAAGATCTCGAAGCCCGGTTCGGTATGACGTTTACGAACGACGAAGACGTCGATACGATCGGCGGTTGGATCCAAATGCATAACATCGACCTGCAACCGGGAGAACACATTGATACGGAAGCCTTCTCGGTCGAAGTGATCGAGATGGAGAACTATCAAATCAATCAGATCAAATTATGGTTACATCCGCTTGAACAAGCGGAATAACCGACAGCATCTTTCGTCCTGTACGAAAGGTGCTTTTTTTTAGGACAAGTCATCAGTCAAAAATTGAAAATCCGACTGATTGTGTAAAGAAGACAAATCGTAGTAGGGAAACGATGTAGGAAGCGGGAAAGAGTAAAGAGACGAGAGATTATTTTTTTTGAGAAGGGAGACGTCCAGTGCTTGAGCAAATCCCGTTTTTACTCAGCCGCTTAGGCATGTTAGCCTTACTGGCTTTTTTATTGTCGCAATGGCGGATATCGCGCCATTTGTTTCAAACGTCGTCGCGCCGTAGTCATCGTTTCATTTTGCTGAGTGTTTTTGTCGTATCGGGTATTTTGATGAACTATGCCGGAATTGGTCTTTCGCCGGATAAAACGATTGATCCGTTACTCGGATTAGCCGTTTCACCGGACCAGTGGATCGTCGACACCCGATTGACGATTATCGTCACGAGTGGTCTGCTTGGTGGTCCGCTCGTCGGCGGTTTGACCGGGTTACTGGTCGGATTTCACCGGTATTACCTCGGTGCATTCGGTGCGGAATCGGCTTGGATCATTGCGGTTGGAACAGGATTGTTGAGTGGGTTGTACAGTCGCCAGTGGCGCAGGAAAGACGGCTATTCCTTGCTCCAACCGATTGGTATCGTCTTAACTGCTGTCATCCTCGACATTGGTGTAGCATTGATGTTGGCGCCGGACCAAGCCCGTGTACTGGAATTGACACGTCAAGCCGTCTTTCCGATGTTGTTTACGAATGCAGTCGGAATCAGTGTCTTCATTGCGATCTTACGGACGCAGTTGAAAATTGAGAATGAATTGTTCGTTCGCGAATCCGCACGTTCCTATCGTTTATTGGATGCGATTCGTCCGTTGCGTAAAAATGGCATGACGGTTGATGTCGCCCGGAAAATCGGATCGACAATCTTGGAAGAAACGAAAATCAACCGTGTCGTTTTACTTGGACCGGATGGGATTTTGGCCGATGTCCGGACGGGACACGATACAGCGGATTTATTCCAGCATCAGACGATTTTAGAATGGGTGGAGACGGCTGCCGTTTACCGGTCGGAAGATGAGCTGACGCGTCAAATCATCTCGTTTCATCCTTTACAGGTCGAAGGAAAGAAAGCTGGCATTGTCTGTTGGTTTCCGGTCCATCTGTTCGATGATACGATGGAGCGAACGATGGAACAGTTGGTGGATCTTTTGGCACGCGAACTCGTCGTTCATCAAGAGGAACAACTGAATCAATTTCCGAACACCAGTATTAAACCGATCCTGAGTCCGAACTACCTCCTCGGGATCGTCGATGAAATCCATCAGACGGCTGATCCGGATACCCCGGTCAAACAACAGCTCGGAGCTTTGCGACAACTGCTTACGACAGCACGACGACTCGACATGTATCCCTTACGTGAAGAATTACTGACCTTAAAATCTTACTTGTCGCTGGAAGGAATCCGCCGGTATCATCCATTGACACCGGCTGCGGTCACGATTGATTTAGATATCGAAACGGCCGTTGAAGAACATTTTGTCTTTCCGTTGCTCGTGACACAGCTTGTCGATAATGCGTTACGTCATGCCTTTCCCCAAAGCGGTCCGTATCACCGGATTGATGTCCGGGCATTTCAGGAAGAGACACACTGGGTGCTTGAAGTGTCGGACAACGGAGTCGGTATACCGGCCGAATTCTTAAAACGCTGGGAGCAGGATAAAAAGACGGAAACGAGTAATTTGTTTTTATTACGACGTGCTCTTCACCGGCGATACGGTGAGCAGGCGGGGTGTACGATTTATTCCCGACCGGGTGGAACACGCCTGAAACTGACGTTGCCCCTTACGACCGATCAGATGTAACAATCGTTCGATTCGGATTATCGGAATCGAACGATTGTTTTTTTTTAGCCAATCCTGGGTAAAAATGAAAGCAAGAGTAGATCGATACAGGAGGATAAGCGCATGATTACAACAAAAGAAGTCGGTTTTTCCGGCGAGCAGCCGATCATCGCTTTTACATTGATGAATCGTAACGGACACAGCGTGGAATTACTCAATTTGGGCGGGAAAATCACGGCAATCCGTGTTCCGGATCAACACGGGACAATTGAGAATGTCGTCTTAGCCTTTGATGATATGGAAGAATATTTAGAAGATCCCCACCATTTAGGGGCAACAATCGGACGGGTCGGCGGGCGGATCGCCAACGGAGCGTTTGCATTAGAAGGGATGAACTATATCCTGGAGCAAAACGAAGGAGAGCATCACCTTCATGGAGGGAGCGTCAACTGGTCGAATCGTTTTTTTGATTATGAAATCGACGGTGAGCTGTTACATCTGCTCTTGACGAGTCCGGATGGAGAAAACGGCTATCCGGGTCAACTGGATGTCCGGTTGACGATTGACTGGACGGACGAAGATGTACTGATTTTGACGTATCACGCGACGACGACGGCATCGACACCGTTCAGTCCGACGAATCATACGTATTTTAATTTGACAGGAAATGCGAAAACGACGATTGAGCAACATCGTCTCCGGATGGATGCGCCGTTTTACGTACCGCTAAATGAAGAGTCGGTTCCGATGGGCGAGATTTTATCCGTCAACGAGACCGTCTTTGACTTCCGAAAAGCGCGTTCTCTGTATGAAGTGACGCATGCGAGTGACGAAGCGTTGCGCCAGGCCGGCAGTGGTGTTGACCACCCGTTTTTACTGAAAGAAGGCGGAGAAATCGTCTTAGAGGAACCGGTCAGTGGCCGGATTTTACGTGTTGAAACTGATCAACCGGGTGTCGTCGTCTATACGGGAAATCATTTGGCAGGAGACTTTACAATCGCCGGGCGCCGGGCGACACCCTATCTCGGGATTTGTCTTGAGACACAAGGATTGCCGGACGCGATCAATCAACCAGATTTTCCGTCTGTCGTTTTGCGGGCAGGCGAGGTCTATGAAAAGCGGACGACCTTCCAATTTAGTCGAGTGCAGTAACGTTTTTTTGCTAACATCCGAAGCGAATGTGGTAGGATAAAGCGAGAAGAATCTAACGGAGGCATAGGAAAATGACTAAAATAGCATGGGTGACCGATAGTATGGCCTATTTCAAAAAGGAAGAGGCAGAAGCAATCGGCGTCAATGTCGTACCGATTCAAATCATGCTCGGTGAGACAGCATACAACGAAGATACGATTACTGTCGAACGGTTATTCCGAGCGCTTGAGGCAGACAAGAAGTTAGTCGCCAAAACCTCGCAACCGATTTTTGGGGAGTTCGTCGGGACGTATGAACGGTTAAAAGAAGAAGGATACGACTGTGCGATTGCCGTCCACTGTACAAACGGTTTGTCGAGTACGGTCCAAAGTTCAGCATCAGCAGCGGAAGCGGCGAGCTTCCCGGTCCACATCATCGATTCACATACAGCATTTGAAAACCAGCAGGAGTTCATCCGTTTCGGGATGGCGCTTGAAGCAGCAGGTAAATCAGTCGAAGAAATTACGGCTGCCTTGCATGCATTGGCAAAGAAGACACATTTTTATATGATCGTCGGGAACATGGAGACGATGCGCCGGGGTGGACGTGTCTCGTCCGGTGATTTGTTCCTTGCTAACCTGCTCAGCATCAAACCAATCATCACGACGGATGAAGCGGGAAAAATCGTCCCGTTTAAAAAAGCGCGGTCGCTGAAAAAGGCTTACATCGAAATCATCAAACAGGTCGAAGAAGCGATGCGTCAGCATACGTTTTATAAAAACCGGATTTATGTCGCGACGACGATGGCACCAGAGATGGCAGCCGATTTACGGACACAAGTCGCAGCAAAATTCCCGGAACTGACGGTGCTCGACGGCACGTTCGGTCCGGCAATCGGAACACACGCCGGAGCAGAAACAGTCGGCTTGTTCTGGCTGAATGACTAAAAAACAATGAAAAACCAGAATCGATTCCTTGAGACAGGGAACAGATTCTGGTTTTTTTCTTGTGTTTCAGGCAAGAATAATTCCTAAAAAAGCGGCACCAATTCCGCAGAGGTAACTGAGTCCGAGATACAGGACCAGTGTCTTTCGATTTTGATTCTGGACGAGCTGTAACGTTTCCAGCTTAAAGGTCGAAAACGTCGTAAATGAGCCGAGAAATCCTGTCCCGAGCAACAACGTCCAGGTCGAATCGAGGTGGGAGCCGATGACAAGACCGAGTAAAAACGAACCGAGCACATTGATGATGAATGTCGCCAGCGGAAAATCCTTTTTCCAAACCGTTTTGGTCCATTGGCTTAAGGCGAAGCGGCTGATTGCCCCAAAAAAGGCACCGGTCGCAAGCGCGAGGAAATTCATGAGACCTCCTCCTTTTGAAAGCGGCGTAACCGGCGTGTTCCAAGTAGATAACCAACGTAAGACAACAATAAGCCCCCAAACAAACTGAGACTGATATAGGCGAACGCATAACTGTAGACACCAGCCCGCAACAATTCAACCGATTCGACACTGAACGTCGAGAAGGTCGTGAAGGAACCGACAAAACCGGTTCCGAGTGCCGTCATTGCATACTGATGCAGTAAGGTCGTCTTAAATAAAAAATGTGTCGCGTAACCTAATACGAAGCAACCGATTAAATTGATGGTTAACGTCGTCCACGGGAACGCACCCACCACCACATTTCCGATGAGAAGACCAAGACCATACCGGGCAGAGGCGCCGAGTATGCCGGCGAGCCCGACTAATAGATAGAGCATAAGGAGCCCCCTTCCACTCATTTTTGTATTCAACATACGCTTTTCAGAAATCATGCGTCAAGTCATGAAAATTTTCATAGAGACTAAACGTCATCTTAAAATTGGACGATAAGAAAAGTGTACGAATCCAACAGAAGGAGTTTTGCAGATGGTCTCACCGCTTGAACGATTGAGTACAAAAATACTCTCTCGTCTGATTCCTGTATTGATCACAGTTGCCCATCCCTTGATTTTTATTTTTGCTCAAATCGGCTATGTCCCGATGAGCGTCTTTTACCAATTTTTAGCCGGCGGACTGTTATTAACAATCGCGTTGCTTGCCGGAAATCAGTTTTTTGGTGAAAAGCCAAGTGGGAAATACATTCAAATCGTCTTGACGTACCTTGTCCTTGCACTGGTGCTCGTCACCTTACCGTCCCAAAGCATCTGGACGATTGCCTATCTCTATCTGACGATCTCGATTGTCTATCTCATCCCGCACCTGGTCGTGCTCGCAGGTGTCCTCGGATTGTTTGAACTGGTTCTCTTTACGCTGCTCGGAACCATCGTGTTTACGAACACGTTTGACATGATCGTCGCTTTCGTTATCTACTTGATGGTCTTTTCGGCAGCGACGTTCGTCGCCGTATTTGGGCGAAACGTCATGCGGGAAGTGAAACGTCAACAAGAAAAAGCGGAACATTACGCGGAGACGTCTCAACTGACGCTTCGTCAGTCAGCGGCGACCGCAACGGATGTCACGACGTTCACGGAAGAGATGAGTGAAACGGTCGATACGGCAAAAGCCTCGTTCGAGAAAATTGATCAGGCGATGCAGATGCTGGCTGATAATTCTTCGAAAAATGCCCAATCCGTCCGACAGATTAAACAGATGAACACTGATAACGTCGAGTTGATGACGGATGTCGCGACAGCCGTCGACCGGGCACTTGCCCTCAGTTCGTCATCAAAAGTCACGGCCGAGCAAAGCCAGGCTACGATCAGCGAGGCCGGCGAGTCGTTACAGCAATTAACCGAAAGTATGGATGAATCGGTCACCGCCTTTGGACAGCTCGCCGGACGCTTCAAAGAGATCGTCAGCATCACCTCGAGCATCAATGCGATTGCGACACAAACCAATCTATTGAGCTTAAATGCCTCAATCGAAGCGGCACGTGCCGGTGAATTCGGTAAAGGGTTCACCGTCGTCGCCCAGGAAATCCGGAATTTGTCCGCGCAGACGGCAGCGGCTTCGACGGAAATCAATCAGATCATCGAACGGGTTGATCGTGATGTCATGCAGACCGGTAATTCGATTGATGCCAGCACCAACTTACTGCGGGAGCAGGAAGCGCGGATGCAACGGAGTCAAACCGCGTTGCAGACGATTGCGACTGATTCGAACGATTCCGTTCAGGCAATCAGCGGTGCGCAGCAACAATTCGCGACGATTACAAATAGTCTCTCGAATATCGCAGAGGCTACCGGACAACTCGACGCCTTCATGGATCTGTTACTGACGAGCAGTGATCAACTGTCCGGTCTGACGCGTTCGCAAGTCGAACAAATTGGTGATTTACAGCAAGCGATTCATACACTAAACGAGACCGCATTAACCCTTCAACAGACGGCCCATGCCTGATATCTGTGTACCGATTCTTAAGAGTCGGTGCACTTTTTTCGTTTGTCACAAGTGGTGAACGGGAACAACTAAGAGGTACAACAATCAGAGGAGGAAATCACATGAAAGCAGCCTATATTGAACAGTACGGTGGATCGGAACAATTTAAAGTGGGGGAACTGGATCGTCCGATCGTCGGAGCAGATGACATATTGATTGCGGTGCATGCAGCAAGTGTTAATCCCGTTGATTGGAAGTTGCGTGAAGGGTACTTAAAAGAAATGCTCAGTTACGATATGCCGCTCGTCATTGGTTGGGATGTCTCCGGTGTCATCGAAGAAGTCGGAGAGAACGTGACAGACTTGAAGGTCGGTGATGAAGTGTTCAGCCGTCCGGATATTGCCCGTCAAGGGACTTATGCGGAATATGTCGCCGTCGACGCCCATCTTGTCGTCAAGAAACCGGAAGCGTTGACGTTTGAGGAGGCAGCATCACTGCCGCTCGTCGCCCACACGGCATGGCAGGTCATGTTTGAAGTGATGGACGCGAAAGCAGGGGATAAAATCTTTATCGGTGCCGGTTCAGGCGGTGTCGGAACGGTTGCGATTCAGCTTGCGAAAGCACACGGTTTACACGTCATCACGTCGACGAGTACGAAAAACGTCGATTGGGTCAAAGCGCTCGGAGCAGACGAAGTCATCGACTATAAACAGGAAGATCCGGCAGAAACTGTCCGTGATCTCGATTTTGTGTTTGATACGATGGGCGGCGATGGACAAGCAAAGCTGTACCAGATGCTTAAACCAAACGGAATGCTCGTCTCGATTTCAACACCACCGGACGAAGATCAGGCGAAGGAAGCACAGGCACGCGTCGCCTATGTCTTCATGCAGCCGACAGGCGAGCGGCTGCAACATATCGCCCAAGCAGTGGAACGGGGAGAGTTGAAACCGGTTGTCGACCGTATCTTTGATTTGGATCAAATCAAAGAAGCACATGACTACGGAGAAGAAGGTCATGCGAAAGGGAAAATCGTCATTAAAGTGAAGTGAGTAAGAAAACAGAACGCGCTCTCAAATAGACGAAAATCAATAGCCTTATGAGATACACAGGCAAGACTTCGCTTTCCTCGGGCGAAACGTGAGCCTCCTCGTCGCCTGCGCGACTTGCGGGGTCTCACCGGTTCCGCTTTTCCCGTAGGGGTCTTCGTCTTGCCTGCTTCTCTAACAAGCTACTGAAAATCACACAAGAAAGCCGATCCCTTCTTTTTTCAAAAGAAGAGGAATCGGCTTTTTGCATAAAGCTGGATTTGATGGTCTCAATAGACTTGTTCGGATGCCAACAGTCGGTCGAGTAACTGTAACGTGTCCGGTTGATTAATCAGCATCTGTTGCAAGTGCGGCCGTTCTTCCTGTAAGAATTCCCGGTAGAGACGTGCCGCTTCGATATGCGTTGCCGGGACGAGGACGTTATAAATCGCTTCAAGACGCAGACGTGGAGATTCCGGTAAATAGTCAGGAACCGTTTTTAAACCGAGTTGCGCCCGGTCAGGAACATACCGGTGCAACAGGACTTTGGCAAATTTGATCAGTGCACTCCGTAACATCTCGACCGCCCATAATCCATTCCCGCGACCGGCTGCTTTATGATACTGGAACAGAAACCAGACGGAATCAATCGCTTCATCCGCAGCTTCTTGTGTCCCGAGTGCCAAAGAAGAAGTCTCGACGTACGCATCGAGTTGTCTTTTCGGGTCATACAAGACACGAATCGTATCGGAATGATTCAACGATTCGCGGGTCACCGTAAACAGGTCGACATGCAGGAGATCATCGTACACGACAATCAGTTGCGGTGCGACAATGAAGATGTCGTCTTTCCAGATGATCGGACGATAGACAGACAGGTGCGTCAGTCGACGGGTTAAAAATTTAGCCATTCTGTCTTCTGACACAAGACAATAGAGATCGATATCCGAATAGACATCTTCTTCTCCGCGTCCAAATGAACCTTTCAAAAAAATCGCTTCGACAGCCGGATCTTGCCGTAAACGTGCTACTAACTGTTCAATCGCATGAAGTTGATGCATGGGGCTCGCTCCCTTATATAGTCTATTCAGTCAGTATAAGTGAAATAAGGGATATTATTCCATAAAAAAGAGCGATTCCATTAAAATGAATCGCTCGTACTAGAAGCAAGTGTTGGTGTCGTATCTTGAAGCATATCTTTCTGCGCCAAATGTTCTACGTGTTTTTCGCCCCAGGCATTGATAGCGTTCAGAACAGGAATCAACGTTTTTCCGTAATCCGTCAGCGAATATTCAACACGCGGCGGGACCACCTGATAAATTTCGCGGTGGACGATATCGTTCAGCTCGAGTTCCCGGAGCTGGGCTGTCAGCATTTTTTGCGTGATGTTCGGGAGATTCCGTTTCAGTTCACTGAATCGGAGCGTGTCATGGGTGATCAGTTCGAGCAAAATCGAGGGTTTCCATTTCCCGGTCAGAATTTCGAGTGCCGTCTCGACGCGGCAGCTTGGTGTCTCTTCCATGGCGGTTCCTCCTTAATGGTATCGTTTAGGATACTATACCACTTCTTTGTGCCTACTTCCGTTCCTGTCACTTCTGATTGATAATGAAGATACGAAGCGAACTTATGAGGAGGAAGCAAAATGAACATCAATCCAAACATTACACTCGGACCGGTCAGCTTACGGATTACCAATCTGGAACAATCGATTGCGTTTTACCGGGATGCACTGGGATTAAACGTTTTAAAACAAGACGAACAGACGGCAACACTCGGCGCGAAGACGACACCGCTCGTCATTCTGGAGCAACACAGTACGGCAAAACAACTCCCGAAAAATTCAGTGGCGGGTCTGTATCATTTCGCGATTTTATTACCGAACCGGAAAGAACTCGGATTCGTCATTCGTAACTTGATTGCCCAAGGAATTGAACTCGGGCAAGGGGATCATCTCGTCAGCGAAGCGTTTTATTTATCAGATCCGGACGGAAACGGGATTGAGATTTATGCCGATCGTCCGCGTGATACCTGGACGTATGAAGCAAACGGTGACGTCAAAATGACGACGGATCCGGTTGACTGGCAAAGTATGCTCGTCGAGGCGGGTGAGGAAGACTGGTACGGCATGCCGGTAGATACGGTCATGGGACATGTTCATTTTCATGTGAAGTCACTTGAAGCAGCGCGGAAGTTTTATGTGGAGACACTCGGGTTTGATGTCGCGGCGGACGCTTCCCGGATGCGGGCATTGTTCCTTGCTGCCGGCGGCTACCACCACCATATCGGAACGAACGTCTGGTCAGGGGTTGATGCACCGAAAACACCGGCTGATGCAGTTGGCTTAAAATACTGGACGTTAATTTATCCGGACGCGGCTTCGCGTGAAACGGCAGTCGCAGCACTCGAACAATCTCCTTACGAAGTCAACCGGCAAGAGGATGCAGTCTACGTCACGGATGATGCCGGCATTACCGCCCGTTTACTCTCTAAAGGATAATCACCATAGAAAAAAGCGATTTCGATAACGAAATCGCTTTTTTGACGTCTCTTAATTTTGACCGGACAAAGCTGACGGTGCATTACCGTCATAACGGCTGATCAATTCATAAGGACGGACTTTATAAAGGGCATGCGGGAAGTAATGCGGATCCATCGCATCAAGCGTCCGCAACTGGAAATGTTCCCGTTTGATATACGTTTCGATGTTCTCGCGGTTCAAGTCGAAGAAACCGACTTCTGCTGTTTCACCTTCTTGCGGACGGAGTTCTCCGCCGGTATAGGTGCCGCGGAAGGCGACACAAAGAACGTGACTTGAGACGTTTTGATAAATACCGGTAATGCCTTCAATCGTGACATCCGCTCCGGTTTCTTCTTTGACTTCCCGGTGGATGGCGTCGAGAATCGATTCGTGATTCTCGACCTGACCACCCGGCATTTCATACGTGTCACCACGATGGAGATTACGGACGAGCAGGACTTCTCCGGCTTCGTTCGTGATATAAGCGGTGACACTGACGATGGCCCGTGGCGGAGCATAGACGCCGGTTGCCGTCAAAAAGTCTTCCGTTGATTTAATATAAAGGTTTTTCCCGAGACGGGCGCGTTTTTTCATCGCTTCGCGGCGTAACGTACTGCCACGGACGTCCCGGTCGACTTGTTCGTAATGTTCGCGATCACGATATTCCCAGATGGCGATGACTTCATCTTCTGCTTCATTCACCCAGCGACCGACAAGACGGGCGCCGTGGCTGATTTGTAAAGGGTAGAGATACGTGTGAAAGAACTCGGTAAATTCCTGCAGTCGTTCCGGGCGGATCGTATAGGTCTTCCGGCGATGTAACATGGAAATTCCTCCTCTATCTTTTAAGCAGTTAGGTTCCTTGACTACCTTCTCGCATCAGGGGGAATATCCCTGCTTTTCTGTCGGATTCGATGTGAAAAAAGCGACTTTGCAGGCGTAGTAATCTTTGCGCATGTAAAAGAATATTTTTGTAGCAAGAAGCAGAAAAAGAAAAAAGAAAGAAAAGAAGAGGGCTCAACTCAAGAAAATTCGGGCATACTTTACTTATAGAGAGAAAAAAAGGACGTGAGAGAATGGTAGATGTTATGGCATTGGTCCGATTAGCCGGCGGGATTATGTTTACGCCGCTGTCAGATGACGTCCTGATGATGGGATATGCTGCGTTACGAGTCCGGGAAGGAATTCATCCGGTTTTGATTTGGTTAGCCGCATGGCCTGTCTTTTTTATTGCCTTTGCCTGGTTCTATCTGTTGGCACGCTTTTTCCGTGAAATTCCATTCGTCAAACGGTTGATGAAATCAAAATTCATGGAGCAGGCCGAATCGATTTTAGAGCGCCGTGGTTTATGGGCCATCGGGTTGTCGTTTTTCTTACCGGGTGTCCGGCACCCGATTCATTACGTAGCCGGGTTACTTGATTATCCGTTACCGCGGTATTTAGTAATGACATTCGTTGCGGCAGGGCTGTACACCGGATTATGGACGTTCTTGATTGTCCGAATCGGTGAAGTCGTCACATGGTCCGAACTCGGAGTATGGTTAAGTGGACATCCAGGTATGGTACTTGTAATTATGGCAGCGTTATTGACAATTATTATTTCAGGTGTCGTGCACGCAAAACGGCGAAATCGTCTAAAAAAAGAAGAAGAATTCGTCACGGAATAAAAACATCCCCTTCAGAAATGATTCCTGAAGGGGATGTTTGTGGTTTAGGTGGAAACTCTTATGCGTTTTGACGTTTGCGTGCGAGGACGATTCCAGCTGCACCGAGTGCGAGACCGAAGAGTGCGATCGCACCAGTCGTTCCAGCTGTATTGCTGTCGCTCATGCCGCCGTTACCTGTATTCGGCATTGAACCTGGTGTACCATCCATGAATTTCTCAGGTGATTGTTTGACGATCGCTTCACCGAGGTTTTCACCGACGCCGTACATGTAAGCATACGACTCACGGAATGTATCAGCTGATCCTTTGTAGTCGCCTTCGACGTACTGCATGAACGTATCTTGGACGTATGTCTCGTGACCAGAGACCGCTTCTTGTGCCGCTTTTGTCGGAAGGTTTTCTTCTGTTGCTGCGCCAAGGAACGCACCGAAGTCATTAGAGAACATTTTGAGCATGTCTTGTGCGTCGCCCATCAATTTCTTGTCGTCGTTGATCGCTGCTGTGACGAGGTTTGCTTGCGCTTCGATGTGGTTTTTTGTCCAGACTTGCTCGAACTGATCCGCGCCCGCTTGACCGTAAACGGATTTCATTGCCGCTTTGAAGTCAGCTGTGTGCATGTCTTCTGCCCAGTTCGCTGCATCGTAGTCTTTCGCTTGATCGACGCCTGCCGTCATGCTGATGTTGGCCAGTGCGACGTGCTCAGCTGCGAGGCTGTTGAGTGTTGACCGGAGGTCAGCTGCTTTTGTATCGGCTTTCGTGTTGTCGAACTTCTCAGGCATCTGTGTTGTGATCGCGACTGAGAGTGCTTTCGAGATATCATACATGCGGCTGTATCCTTCGCGGAACGTGTTGTACGATCCTTCGTAGTCACCAGCTGCATATTGTTGGAATGTTTTATAGACGTCTGCTTCGTGGGCACGGAGAACTTCTTCCGCTGCTGCCTTCGGCAGTTTACCTTCTGTTGCTGTATCAAGGAAGCTCGAGAGGTCCTGGACGAACTCTTCTGTTTCCGCTTTTGACGCGTTGATGCCGTCTTGGTCGTCCGCTTTCACGGCTTTGACGAGATCGGTTGTGTATTTGTTGTGGTCAACGAAGATTTTTTCGAATTGTTTTGCGCCTTCGTCGCCGTAGACAGAAGCGATCGCCGGTGTCATGTCGAGTGCGTTCTGTTTAAGTGCTGCTTCATAATACTGGGCATCTTTTGATCCGTCATATTGTTTTTTCATGTCCATGACGGCAAGCACGAAGTGCTCAGAGAGTAACTGATCAAGTGTTGCACGAAGGTCAGCGGCTTTTGTTTTGACCGTGACGTTTTTCGCGCCGTCCTCATGTTTCATGTCATCTCCGCCACCAGAAGCGAATGCTGCTGTTCCTGGTAATACGAGTGCTGCTGCCATTGCTGTTGCTGCGAATTTTTTCGTGTTTTTCATTTTGTCTCATCCTCTCAAATTTGGGTGTGTATTTTAACCAATTTGGTAATTCATTTCCTCGTCGTTCTGAACAGCATACGTGCCCGGATTGGAATTGGATTTAAAAAAGATTAAAAAATATGAAAAGATTTCAAAATCATTTAGAGAACTTGTAGAAAAAGTAAGCACTATCATATAGAAGCTATGAAATAACTGTGGAAAAATAACTCGTATCGTCACTTAATTAACACGCAGAGATATCACCGGAATGCCAAAAAATCGCCATAGTGTCAACGGTCCGGGAATTGTGTAACCGCTTATACTTAATGAGCGTTCACAAGCTGGACATATTTTTTGCGGATGTACGGCAAACTGAAATCACTGAAGGGGTGGGGAGAGAAAAGAAAACGTAGAATAAGACAGCAGGCTCATGACAACACGTGTGCCATCATAACTCATCCTACATACTGTCGTGAGAACATCTACTTAACGAAGAAGCGGGGATTGTACATGAATCAACTCGAGACGAGGGGAACAGAACAGAAAGCGGAGAATCGTTCCGCATCATCATTTTACCGGACGGTTTGGCGCTGGCATTTTTATGCCGGACTGATTTTTGCACCATTTCTCGTCATGCTTGCCGTGACGGGATCAATTTACTTATTCAAACCACAAATCGAGAATGTTTTATATCAGAAGTATTATGAAGTGACACCGCAAGACGACCGGATTTCAGCAACGGCACAAATCAATGCTGTCAAAGCAAACTATCCGGATGCAAGTATTACGAAGTACCGTCCCGGAGAAACCGATGCGCGGTCGAGTGAAGTGAAGATTGCGACGGCAGAGGCCTCATCGACTGTCTTCATCAATCCGTATACCGGAAAAATCATCGGGGAACTGTCGGATGACGATCGAATCATGAATAAAATCGAAGAGATTCACGGCGAACTGATGGCCGGGACGATTGGCGACCGGATCGTCGAACTCGTTGCCTGTTGGGCAATCGTTTTGATCGTAACCGGGTTATTTTTATGGTTCCCGCGCAAAAAATCGACCGGCTGGTCCGGTGTCTTGATTCCACGACTGCGTCAAGGGAAAAAGATCTTCCGTCGTGATTTGCATGCCGTACCGGCATTTTGGATTACAGCCGGAATGTTATTCCTGATTTTGACGGGCTTACCGTGGTCCGGTTTTTGGGGAACAAGTTTTCAATCTGTCGCTACAAACCAAGGACTCGGTTATCCGCCATCCATCTGGGGAGGCGAGGCACCGGTATCAGCTGTTCAAACAAAAGATGTGGCGGAAGTTCCTTGGGCGGCCGAGACGCTCGACGTGCCGAAATCAAACGTCGAAGGGCTGGTGCCGGCGTCGATTGACGACATCGTGTCGATTGCGAAACAACAAGGGATGGATCCGAGTTATGCGATCAGTATTCCAAACGATCCGGCAGGCGTCTACACACTGTCGGCGTATCCTGCGAAAGCAGAAAATGAAGCCACAATCCATCTCGATCAATATTCCGGAGCCGTCTTGGCAGATTATCGTTTTGATAACTATGGTCTTGTCGGTAAAGTCGTTGCGCTCGGGATTACCTTGCACAAAGGAACGGAATTTGGTTTGATCAATCAATTGATCAGTTTAGCGATTTGTCTTGGAATCATCTTAGTCGCCGTCAGCGGCTTTTATCTGTGGTTCAAACGAAAACCGGGCAAAGGGATGGGCGCACCGAAAGGACCGCCGGCGAAATCGATTAAGTGGTTTATCCTCGTGTTGATTCTGCTAGGGATTTTGTTCCCGCTCGTCGGTCTGTCGTTGATCATCGTTTGGTTGGCCGATTTCTTGATCATTCGACGGATTCCGGCCGTCAGGAGGTTTTTAAATGCGTAAATCAATCAAAGGCATTTTACTAAGTGGGCTGATTGTGACAAGTAGCGGTCTTGCAGGGTGTGCGGTTACATCGGACGCGGCAGAGCACTATGCGGTCACCGCGCCCTTATCTGTAAAGTTTGAGATTCCGAAAGTACTGAACGCCGACCAGAAGAAACAGTACCGCTTCGGAGCGACGCTCTGGCAGGATCAAAAAGCAGTGAAACAAGCAGAGTATGTTCATTTTGAAATCTGGAAAGCAGATGGAACACTTCGGTACAGTATGGAACCGGCAGATGAAACGAAACCGGGTATGTATTCGATTAAAAAGACATTACCGAAAAATGGTTTGTATTACATCAAGGTTCACGCAAGCAGTAACGGTGCGATGATTATGCCGACGCGACAATTCATTGTCGGTCAACTGTCCGCCAACGATTTAAAAATCTTACAGGGCGGTGCCAAACCTGCCGGTGGAAGCAGTGGGCATCATCATTAAAAAATAAGACAGCAAAACAGGACGATGGATAAAAATCCGTCGTCCTGTTTTCATGTGCAAGGGATTAAATTAATCATCATCTCCATGAGATCCGTGGTCATCCCCTTGATCGTCTGAATCATCATCCGACTCGTCGTCATCTCCAGAATCATCGGATTGTCCATCATCATCCGAGGATTCATCTTCTGATTCCATTTCGTGTCCATTCACGAACTTGACTTCGACCTGAAGACTTTTGATTGGCGTCGCAAGCTGTAAGGCTTGAGAGACCTGTACTAAAAGTTCTTCTTTCGTCATCGAGGCAGTAAGAGTTAACCGTTCACGTAAAGTGGCAATATCTTTGATTCCGATTTCATCCTTGACTCGTAACTCGTTCCGATGATGTTCACTGCTGTAACGCCATTCGAATTTTTGTTTGTTCGTATTAGTCAACTTGATCGTAATTCGTTTGATTTCTTGACTGTTTTGGACACCGTCATGATCTGCATCTTCCTGATCATCGCGAATGCCGTCATGATCGCTATCGGCATGGGTCGGATCTGATCCTAGTTCGAATTCGTCCTCGTTATTCAGTTGATCTTTGTCTCGATCTTCTTCACCGTCTTTTAGACCGTCCCGATCAGAATCGGCTTGGATTGGTTGTGTGCCGACAATGAATTCTTCTTCCGTCGTCAGGCTGTCAGCATCTTGATCTTCCGCCGCGTCTGAAATCCCGTCTTGATCCGTATCTTTTTTCAAGGGATTGAGCTTGGCAAGATACTCCTGTTGATTCGTCACGCGATCACGGTCCGCATCTTCTTGTCCATCAGCCAGCCGGTCATCGTCTGTGTCTTTTTTGGTCGGATTCAACTGCAATTGATACTCCTGGAGATTGGTCAGACGGTCACGGTCACGATCGGCCGTTGCTACGGTTTTTCCATACCCTAAATGATACTTACTCTGCCAAGAATCCGGAATCTTATTTTGATCCCGATCGACTTGAGTCACTGCCTTTTTCTTTGGTTTTGTCTTGGCGTCGACAGATACGACCGACTGAGAGAGACAGACGGAGGCGAGTAACGCTCCAATGATGATTCGTTTCATACGTTCACTCCTGTTCCTGAAAAAAATAGTTTAAAAAGCGATCTTAAGAAGAGTTTAATCAAATTGTTCTAACATAAGGACGCTCTTTCGAAAAACAAGTCAGTAAAAAACAAAATAGTTAAAGAGAAAAGCTTTCAAAACGCCTTATATTTTTCCGTAAAAAATATTTTTAATAAAAAATGTAAAAAAAGAAAACTATTTGTGAACTGTTTACGTTATCTGTGTGTAGTCCAAAAAAACAAAGGGGTGTTTATAAGATGAAGATGAAAAAGTCGTATCTCGCCGTTCCACTCAGTGCCGCATTATTGATTCCGGCAGCAGGCGTCAGTGCCCATGGTCATGAAGATCACAGCAAGATGTCCCACAGCTCGGGAAAAGTTTCCTTAGATGTCTCGTCTCCCGCATCGGATTTGCGAGCGACGCTTGATCAGCTTTTATCTGAACATGCGTATTTAGCAGTCGTCACGATGCAAAAAGGGATTGACGGCAAAAAAGATTTTGATCAAGCCGCCGCTGCCTTAAACCAAAACACGGATGACTTATCGGCCGCTGTCGGATCCGTCTACGGGGATGAAGCCGGCGAAGCGTTCAAGAAGATTTGGTCGAGTCATATCGGTTACTTCGTTGATTATGTCAAAGCAACAGGAGCCAAAGATGAGGACGCCAAACAAAAAGCGTTGAAAGAACTGGATGAGTATCGTGTCGAACAGGCTGCTTTCCTCGATAAAGCGACAGAAGGCCGCTTGAAAGCAGCAGATCTAGAAGGTGGATTAAAAGTTCATATCACGCAATTGTTAACGTCATTTGACAGCTACGTTGCCGGTGATTATGACGCCGCCTACAGCAATCTCCGTATCGCCATCGAGCATATGTACATGGTAGGAGAAGGCTTATCCGGTGCCATCGTCGATCAATACCCGGATAAATTCAAAAATACGAAAGTCGATACACCGGCAGCAGATCTCCGTGCCGGACTGAACCGGAACTTCTCGGAACACGCAGCGCTTGCGATTCTGACGATGCAAAAAGGAATCGACGGGGCGAAGGACTTTGACGCGGCAGCAGGTGCGTTGAACGAAAATACAGACGATCTTTCCGCTTCCATCGGCTCGGTCTACGGCAGTGAAGCAGCGCAACAATTCAAGAAAATCTGGTCGAGTCATATCGGTTATTTCGTGGATTACGTGAAGGCGACAGGTGCGAAAGACGATCAAGCGCGCGATATGGCAGTAAAAGAACTCGATGAGTACCGCGTCGAACAAGCGGCTTTCCTTGATGCTGCCACCGAAGGCCGTTTGAAATCAAAAGATCTGGAAGAAGGACTGAAGGTCCACATCGATCAATTGTTACTGGCCTTCAACAGCTACAATGAAAAAGACTACGACAAAACGTACCCGGCGATCCGTGAAGCTTACGGTCACATGTACGGAGTCGGTGAAGGAACAGCGACAGCAATCGTCGATCAGTTCCCGGATAAATTCAAAGGCGAACCGGCCGGTATGCCGAACACTGGTCTTGGTGGAACGGCGGAATCGCAATCATCAACCGGTATCCTTTGGTCATTACTCGGAATCGCAGCAGCTTCAATCCTCGGATTCTTTGGACTCCGCGGACGCCGCTCACAACAATAATCGGACAACCGAACCCGCTGGAAACAGCGGGTCTTTTTCTACACATTTTCGGTCAAAGGAGGAGTTTACGATGAAGATCAAATGGTTTGTGCTGTTTATTCTGGTCTTGTTCGTCGTTCAGCCGTTTTCAGTCTCAGCTCACACGAGTCTAAAGAATTCAAATCCGTCAGAAGGTGAAGTCATACAAGGCGACTTGGAAAAAATTCGTTTGAATTTCGATACAGCGATTGAAAAAACCAGTACGGTCGAATTGAAAACAGCTCAAGGTGACGTGGTTCCGCTTGAGAAGCCCCTGATCATCGGCAATGAATGGAGTGCAGCCGTTCAACAAAAACTCGAAAGCGGAACCTATCTCATTCGCTGGAAATTGATTTCAGAAGACGGACACCCGGTCGAAGGAACGATTCGATTCGACTTGAAAGAAACGGTTTCTTCGACCGATCCTGCTGACGATCAAGACGTCGAGCCGGCGGCGCCGGAACCGCAACAGGCGAGCATCGTTCCGACCGAATCAGCAGAAACCGTCGAACCGGGACTGTTCCCGACCTTCTTACCCTGGCTTGTGACTGTCCTTGTACTTGCGATTGTCATCACGCTGTTCCTACTCCGTCGCCAAAAACGACCATGAGTGGCATCGTCAGTGAACTGCTCATCTATATCGGTGGGGCACTTTGGGTAGGGCGGCTGTTGCTTTTGTTTATTTCAGAAGATAAAAAACCGGCAGTCGGTAAATTGGATGGTCTTGCGTGTGCAGCACTCGTCAGCATCGTTGCAGGAGCCGGCCTTCCATTATGGCGTGTATATTCTTATTTTCAGCAGGAGATGGACTTATCCTTCCGTGAAGCGTTACGGGTGAGTCTGTTTGAAGTACGAATCGGGCAGTATTTTTTGATGGTGTATTTTTCAGCACTGATGGCACTCATCATCGTATTCATGAAACGAATCCTGCTCATCAAACGGTGGTTGCTGCTTGGTGTGACAATCCCGCTGTTTCTTGGAATTTCCGGAACCAGTCACGCCGCATCGAAGCATGGCCTGCTGGGGCTTGTGTTACAGACCAGTCATTTTAGCCTGATGGCGTTGTGGGTTGGAGTCGTATTCGTCATCGGTTGGTGTGCCCGGGACTCTAACCACTGGTTGTCGTTTTTACGCTGGTTCAGTCCGTTCGCCCAATTGACGTTTTTAGGGGTCATCGTGACCGGCTTCTTCCTGATGCGTCAAAGTGTTCCGTTAAGCGAGTACCGCAATGCCTGGAACGTTCCGTACGGACAGGCCTTATTATGGAAACACTTATTGCTGATTCCGGTACTTGGTTATGCGTTCATCAACGGGACACTCGTTAAACGGCAGTTACAGAAGGAATCGGCCTTTGATCCGCGGCGTGGTCTGCGCTTTGAGAGTCTGATCCTCTGTTGTGTGTTTCTTGCGACAGCAGCACTCAGTAATCTGGAACCGGCGGATTTGCAAACTCTTGGAGCAGTCAAGCCGATTCTTTGGTCGAACATCGTTCTCCTCTTAACAGGTGGTGGCAGTATCGGATTATTGCTGTTGACCTATCAAAAACGCCTGCCGTTTTTGCTCGGCAGTCTGTTCTGTCTCCTTGGCGTCAGCCTGCTCTACATCGGACTCGTGTATACGCTCTAAAACAGCCACCTTCTCAACGATCGGAGAATGGTGGCTGTGTTCTGTCATTTTGTGGTGGTCGCGCACCCGGTCGCTTTGGCAAGCAGCTTCGAGTAGGCCCGGGCACCTTTGATGTTCAAGTGGACACCGTCCTGTTCAAAGTACGACGGATGCTTGACGGCGACGGCATGCCAGTCAATGAGTGATACCCGTTTACGTTCGGCTGCTTGCTTCAGCATCGTGTTGACCTCCTGTTCCCACGGACGCGGCACCCGCGTCGTCACGAGGTACACCTGATCGGCATGTGCGAACCGGTCGAGCAGCTCCTCTAATTGCTCGGGACGGAAACTGCCGTTTGTCCCGAGGTGCAGGATGACTTGATGGTCGGTTTGATTGTACGCCGCATACTTCGTGCTGAGCGGAATGGCTTCCCGGAGCTGACGTCCTAGCTTGGCATCGACTGTCACGTGTTGAAGTGTACTGCCGAGATAATCTTCGACCCCGAGCAGCACCGAATCGCCGATCGCAAGGGTCGGGCGGCACATCGAGCGTGTGCGTTTCTCAGGCACCGGATTCGTCGGTTTTTTGATAAGCGATGCCGGTTTTTTATGCGGCGCCGCGACTTTCGGAATCGATTGTTGAGCCGATTCGTCCGACACAGCAAGAATCGATAAATTTCCGATGAAGCTGAGGAGAAGCAGACTGGCAAGGGAAACAGAGACCCACTTCGTCCGGGAAAACTGCCGGAAGGTCCGCGGGTGAATCTGAAATTGCCGGATGTATCCGAAAACACCAAGCCGGCGGACCGGACGTTCGACGAACTGATAGGACAGTTCGGTCACGACGACCAGGATTCCGAGAATCCCGAGACTTCGGAGCCAGGAAAATGTTCCGGTTTGTTCAATGGGCGTCATCAAGGTAATCAGCGGAAAATGCCACAAATACAGACCGTACGACCGTTTGCCGACGGCGATCAGCCACTGTGCTGCGAACAACCGGCTCCAAAAAGACGCCGGATGAGCAACAACGGCGATCAGTAACGCCGCAAGAACAGCGACGAACACAAATCCGCCATAATACAGAAAACGACCGTACTCACTTGTCACGAGCATCAGCAAAACAAGCACCGGGACAATCACGGCACCGGTCACGTTCAATAACCGGACACCCCGTGACGGAATCTCTTTCTTAAACCGTTCGGGTCGCCAAGCGAAGGCAAGCAGACTGCCGATCAACAAGGCAAACAACCGGGTATCGGTTCCGTAATAGACACGGCTTGGATCCATTCCCGGTGTAAACAAAATCGCCATCAGGAGTGCGGACAGCAGGGCAAGCAGTCCGATTCCCCGGAGCAACAGCCGTTTCGATGCGAGCCCAAAACTGAGCACGATCGGAAATATCAAGTAAAACTGTTCTTCGATTGCAAGCGACCACAGGTTTTGAATCGGTGACGGTTTGCCGAACGATTCGAAATAAGAGACGTCATGGACGATATACCACCAGTTCGTCATGTAGACGAGGGCAGCCATGATGTCCTGGCGAAGCACATGTAACAAGTCCCGCTCAAACAGTGTGACATAACTGAGGACAAGAACGAGCAGGACGAACAGCGGCGGGAATAACCGGCGGAACCGGTGCACCCAAAACCGTTTTAAGTCGATGCGACCGGTCTGTTGCCACTCACTGAGCAACAAGCCGGTAATCAAGTAACCCGACAGGACAAAAAACAAATCGACGCCGAGAAATCCGCCGGTCAGCATGGGTACCGACAGATGGTACAAAATGACAGCGATGACGGCGAACGCGCGCAGACCATCGAGTCCGGGCATATATGTGGTCGAACGGTTTGATGATTTCATAAGTAAAAAACTCCTTCACAGCTGTGCCTAAAGAATGCCATTCTCTAGTGTATCGAATTCCATTTCAGAAGGAGTGTCGAACCAGTAACAACAAAAAAAGATGAACTCAAAAATTTTTGAGTTCATCCTGTTCCGTACTCAATGTTTAAAAGCATCCGGTAACACAATCGAGACGATAAACCGGTTCTGTTCCGACGCTAACTGCATCGTCCCGTTGTGCCGGGCAACGATTTGTTCAATGATCGACAGACCAATGCCGGAGCCGCCGTTGGACCGTGACAGATCGGACGTGACGAAAGGGGTTGCCAGTTCCGTCAGTTGATTGGGCGTCAAGGTTTCCGGGACGGTATTGGAACAACGGAAGGTCAAGCGACCGTTTTCTTGAGCCACGTCAAACGACAAGTCACCTGTTCCGTGAAGCGTCGCATTGCGCACAAGATTTTCAATCAAGCGCCGCAACAGGTTCGGGTCAGCTTGAACACTCAAATGAGCCGGTCCTGCGTACCGATAAGCCGTTTCCGGGTGTTGTTCGGCGACCTGATGCAACAGCGTCACGAAATCAAGTGATGTCATGTGCACCGGATAATCTTTATTCGACAGTTTCGCGAGCATGAACAGCTCCTCGATTCGTGAGGCGAGCGTTTCCGACTGGCGGCTGACGATTGCCAGTACATCGGTCCGTTCCTGGTCGGACAAGGTCGTGTGGTGTTCGGACAGCCACTGGACGAATCCTTGAATCGATGTCAACGGAGTCCGCAAGTCATGCGAGAGACTGGTAATGAGCCGGAGTTGTTCCGTAAAACGTTCCCGCTCGTTTCGTCTGAGGACATCGAGCTCATCCCCAATCCGTTCAATCGAATGGGCAAATGCTTTGAACTCACGTGGACCCTTGACCGGAACAAGCGGGCTGACAGCTCGGTCCGGTTCGACGAGCCGTTCCAGCCGCGTCTCAAGTTGGCGGAACAACCCGGCAATCCAGCGGGTCATACCAAATAAAAATAAGAGGAACAACGCCAACTGTAAAATGAAAAACGCCGTCGAATTACCGACCTGATATTCATTCAGACGGGGGGTGACCGTTTCAATGGAAAGGAAATAACCGGGTGCACTCTCGCCAAGATCAATCGCCTGCATGTGATGCAACGTCCGTACGTCCGATTCGTCAGACGGTTCCCGTTCATCCGGAGTTTGCGCGGCTAATAACCGACTGGGTGTCATCGTCCGCGGAAAATCGGGTGAGGCGTCGACCCGTGATCCGTTCGACCGATAGACGGCCCAGGCATAGTCACCGTTCGGGGTCTGACCGGATTCGTACCGTTTGATATCGCGCTCGACCCGCTGCGTGATGTCCTGTTCCGTCGGATAATAATAACGGGGAACGTTTTTCGTTCCGAGCGGAATCTGGCTCGCGATCAACCAGGCGAACGCGGTACTCAGAAACGCTGCGGCTAATAACAGGACCGTCATCCAGGAGGTCAGTTTAAAGCGGAAGCGCCTCACGGCTCGACCTTGTAGCCGACACCCCAAACGGTTTGCAGGTAACGCGGCTCTTTTGGCGCATCCTCGATTTTGTCACGTAATTTATGAATCAGGACCATGACGGCGTTGGTGGCGGAACCGAGTGCCTCCTCCTGCCAAATCCGCTCATATAATTCGTCGGCGGAAAAGACACGGCGCGGATGATTCAGTAAGAGCGCCAGACAGTCAAATTCCCGGCGTGTCAAAGGAAGCGGGGTTGTCTCTTTTAAGATGACCCGTTCCTCCTGACGTAAGGTAAACGGACCGACTTGCAGGCTGCTGGCCGAGAGCGGCACTTGACTGGGCGACCCGGCGGAGCATCGCCTTGATCCGGGCGATGACTTCGAGCGGGTTAAACGGTTTACCGATGTAGTCATCGGCACCGAACGTCAACCCTTGGATTTTGTCGAGGTCCTCCTGTTTTGCCGTCAGCATCAGAACAGGAAACATGTAATTGGCTTGCCGAAGGGCCTGGACGGTCGAAAAGCCGTCACGAACCGGCATCATGACATCGAGGACCATCAGATCGATCGGCTGTTGCTGAACAAGCTCAAGGGCCTCTTCGCCGTTGGCGGCTTCGAGAATTAGATAATTTTCGTTTTGGAGATACAGTCGCAACAATTGCCGGATATCGGCTTCATCATCGACGATTAAGATTGTGGGCACGGCAGTTCCTCCTTTTGGACGCCTTCGAAGACATAGGCAGGCGGCATGTTTTGCAGCGTATAAGAATAACTGTGCTCAAAGAAATACCGGCGGAATGTCTTGAAATGGAGTTTGGTATATTGAAAGGCGATGAAATGACCGCCTGGTTGCAGCAGGGTCTGGAAGGTTTCGAGCAATTCATGGCGTAACAGAAGCGGGAACGAAGCGAACGGTAAACCGCTGACCAGGACACCGGCCTGATGATGCCAGTCTTCCGGACAGTTTTGAATGTCGCCGATAAACAGTTCGACGTTCGTCTCATCGGCTAACAGCTTCGCCAAGGCTTCTTGAAACACCGGATTTTGTTCGCAAATCAATAAAGTCGTTTCCGGGTGTCGCGCACGCAATAAGGCTTGGGTGATCGCCCCATCACCGGCTCCGACTTCGATGATGACGGCCGGTCGATCAGCAACTGCCCGCTGTGCCATCATTTTTGCTAAACGCGGACTGCTTGGCGCAATCGCACCAATTGTTTTCGGTGATTGAATCGCTTCTTTTAAAAAATCAAACATGCGAAACCTACTTTCTTCTTGAGTATACCATCGATGATACAGGGCATATCTTTCACAAAAAGGAGAGATTTCTTAAGTTTGTCTTAAGAAAACATCCATGCCTGATTTTCGGCGACATGCAGGACGATAAACTCGGTATACTGAGGAAAAGAAGGGGAGGGGACACGTGATGAATACCTTACCGGAAACGGATTATTATGCAGCACTCGTCCGCCGCGACAGCTCGTACGAAGGGACATTTTTTGTCGGGGTCAAGACGACGGGGATTTTTTGCCGGCCGACCTGTCCGGCGCGGAAGCCGAAGCAGGAGAACTGCGAGTTTTTTGAGACGGCGAAAGAGGCGTTGCTTGCCTCCTACCGACCGTGTTTACGCTGTAAACCGCTCGCCTATCCCGGGGACAGTGAAGTCATCAGCCGCTTGGTTGCTGCCGTCGAAGCGAGTCCCGAAAAACGCTTTAAAGATGCCGACTTCCGGGAACTGGGACTCGATGCCTCGACCGCCCGTCGGCAGTTCAAAAAACGGTTTGGCATGACGTTCGTCGAATACGCCCGGTCCCGGCGGATGGGCCTTGCGATGAAGGAAATCCGCAACGGACAACCGGTCATCGAGGCACAACTGGCAAGCGGTTATGAATCGAGCAGCGGCTTTCGCGACGCGTTTGCCCGCATCATGGGTGAGACGCCGAAGCGATGGGATGGAACGTACCTTCAGGCGAAGTGGCTTGATACGCCGCTTGGTCCAATGCTGGCGATTGTCGACGAACAAGGACTGCACTTACTCGAGTTCGTGGATCGTCGGGGGCTGGAGCGGGAAGTGGAACGTTTACGGCTCGCAGCCCGCGCCGTCATCATTCCCGGTGAGACACCGGTGTTTGAGCAGGTGACGGCTGAACTGGAGGCGTACTTTGCGGGAACGCTTGACCGGTTCGAGGTTCCGCTTGTCCTGTACGGGACACCGTTTCAGAGACAAGTCTGGGAACAGTTACAACAGATTCCTGCGGGTGAGACGATTTCCTATCAGGAACTGGCCGTCCGCGTCGGGAATCCGGCAGCCGTCCGTGCTGTCGCCCGGGCAAACGGCGCCAATCAACTGGCACTGATCATTCCGTGTCACCGGGTCATCCGCTTGACGGGCGATCTCGGCGGATATGCCGGCGGCTTGGCACGAAAAGCGGCCTTATTAAAATTGGAGCGGACGAAGAGGGGATTGAATCATGTATGAGTTTGATTAAAGATGTGTTTACACCAGACTGGTTGAACCGATTAGGGGGAGCGGTGCAGGCATCGGACTTTAAAGACGTCGTGCAACAAGGCGACTGGGAGGAGCTGGCGTTTAAGCAACGGGTCCGCCGGATTGCGACTGAGCTTAACCGTTATTTACCGCCTGACTTTGAGCAGGCGGCGACGCACCTCGAAACGATCGCCCCGGAGTTTCCGGGACTGCCGGGCATCGTTTTTCCAGACTATATCGAAGTTTATGCGCCGAGTGATGCCTGGGAGCGGGCAATGGTAGCCCTGGAACGGTTGACCCGGCACTCGACGTCGGAGTTTGCGGTCCGGCGCTTCCTGCTCGAAGATCAAGAACGGTTTTTAGAACTTGCGGTCCGGTGGAGTCAGTCGAGTGACGAGCACGTCCGGCGCTTGGCGTCAGAAGGAACCCGTCCGCGCCTGCCGTGGGGACAACGGATACCGGCATTGATTGCTGATCCGCGTCCGGTCCTACCAATTTTAGATGACTTGTTGCAGGACGAGGCGCTTTACGTCCGCAAAAGTGTCGCCAATCATTTAAACGATATCGCGAAGACTCATCCGGAACTCGTCATCGAACGGTTGGAACAGCTCGGGACCCATCCGCATACGGACTGGATTTTACGGCATGCCTCACGGACACTCCTGAAACAGGGACATCCGGACGTCTTGAAAGCGTTTGGTCTTGTCACGCGGGGAACGGTGACGGTCGACGAACTGACGGTCACACCCACGTTGCCGATTGGCGGGGAACTGACGTTTACCTTTGCCCTTGCGACAACCGAACCGCAAGTCCTGCGAATCGAATACGCGATCGACTATGTCAAAAAGCGGGGGACGAGTCAAAAAGTCTTTCGGATCAGTGAACGGCAAGTGATTGGACGGGAGACGTTTACGAAACGGCAGTCATTCCGGAACTTGACGACACGGGTCCATTATCCGGGTACACACCAGCTGACGATTCTGATTAACGGTGAAGCCTACGTGACAGCAACTTTTGACGTAGAGGAGGAAACAGAATGAACGGTCGCCACCCGGACTTTACAACGTCCCGTTTACACATTGAAGCAACAGATACGACGAACGGTTGTGTCTGGACATTACAGACACGGGATAGACAACAGATTGCGACGATTCAGTTCAGCGGTCAGCAACTCAGCTATGACGCAATTGATCCGACCGACCGGGCGGGCTATATCGAAGAAGCGCTGACGGTCATCCTTGCGTATCTCGCCCGGACGTTGTTATTGCCGTTCGTGATTGGACGGGACGGAGAAGCAGCGGTTTGGATTCGAAATGGCTTTCATGCTGACGGACCGGTCTTTCGGCGTGACTTGATGCATTGAAGTGGGGAAAATCATGAAACAAAGTGAGCCAAGAATCGTCTTTCCTCCACTCGCTTTTCTCAGGCGGAACGCAAGCCGCGGTCGTCCGAGGACGACCGGGTCTCGCCTGTTCCTGACGGAAGCATGCTTCCTTTTCCTGTAGAAGTCGAGTGGAGTCGACGATTCTTTTGAATAAACAAAAATAAAACCGTCTCTTCAGAAAACGTGCTTCTGAAGAGACGGTTTTTCGTGTTGGGATTACGGTTCTGAGATGCCGTTTGCGAGCAACAACAAAAAGGTGATGACGGATAACGACAGTAAAAAGGCAATATTCGCGAAGACACTGAACCATTTGACGTAGTTATTCGTCGACCGGAGACCAAGCACCAGCGAAACGATATACCCGATTCCGACCAAGATGTTGAGACCGATCGGCACCCACAGACTCAGATTCGGGAAAAACCGTCCGCTCAGCAAGTAGGAAGTTAGCATATTGAACAGAAGCAAACCGAGCGTCAAGAAGACCGGAAAATACGTCTGCTTGGATTGGTTCATCGTTCGACCAGATTCGTTGACCAGTTAAAGTGTCGACAAATCGTCTCGGCACTTTCGCCGGCCGAACGCCCCTCGGTATCAAGACGGAGATAGTTGGGATACGGCAGTTCTCCCGGAAGCGAATGCGTCCGGTACTGTTCAGCGGTTTCAAGCAAGTTGGCTTCCGACGCGGCGATGTCCCGTTTCGTGAACTTATGTAGTAAACGATTTTCCGTCTGATTCCGGGCAAGACGGGTCGACAGAGCGGCTTCCAGTTCAACGATGAAGACTTCGGCACCGGCTTCTTCAAACAGTTGAACGGTCTCTTCGATGAATTCGATCCCGCCGCCTTCGACGCCGAACAGGCACAAAAACGTAAAGATCACCCCTTCGAGATCGCTGACGGCCATCTCTTTGAACATTTCCCGACGGATCAAGTCCTTCAGCTTATGGTGCGCCGGTTTCGTGAAATCAAAGTACGGATGCAACAGGTCAATCGTCTGATGGTTATGGAATAATTTCATGCCCGTTTTTTGTTCGAGTTCCTGACCAATCGTCATCTTGCCGACGGCTTGCGGACCAAGTAACATGACAAACTTCATCCCTGACACCTCTTCCTTTTTTTGTTAATACTAGCACAGAAAAACAGAGTGTTCACATTAGAACGTTTGTTCGTAAAATGGTATAATGACAGTAGGACATGTTGTCGTTTTAGGACCGAATGGAGGTCATTGACTATATGGAACATTGGAAATCGGTACAGGGCTATGCAGGTATATATCAAGTCTCGACATCAGGGAACGTCCGGTCGCTCGACCGGATCATCGAGACGAGCCGTGGTGTCAAACAACGGCGGCAAGGTGTCGTGTTGCGCCCACGGATCAATCAGGAAGGTTACCGGAAAGTGACGTTGTACAAACAAGGACGCGGGGAACGGTTTTATGTCGCCGAGCTTGTCGCCAAGGCATTTCTCGATTCCGAGGCCGTGCACGACCGGATTATCCGGACGGACGGTGATCGCGTAAACGATCAGATTGACAATCTGACGGTCAAACCGTCCGTGAGTCAAGCGTATGCGTCGCTCCTGGACGAGTTTGACCTGTTATTGATGCGGCATATCGAATTATCGCCGCGGCAGATCCGTGACATTCGGCGTCGGTATCAAACCGGGCTTTCGATTCGCCGGTTGGCGTTGACCTATCAGGTGACGGAAAACCGGATTCGCAATATCATCGACAAAAAGGAAGCCCAGTATATTAGTTAAACGACGAACAGACCCTGTGCTTGAGGCAGAGGGTCTGTTTATCTTTACTGGGACGGACCGACAATCGTCCGGTTGAGGGACTCGATTTGTTCGCCGATGATGTAACCGTGCTGTTTCAGTTCCTGTTGGCGGGCACTGTTGGCTTGCATGTTTGCTTCAAGTGACTGACTGTAGTGGGTCAGTTCAAACAGAATCGTTTCAATCAGTTGAAAATGTTCCCGAATCCGCGGTTGGACCGAATAGACGAGCGCCCGGTCCGTCTCGACCTGGACGAGTGCGGCTTCAATCTGTTGGGCATGATCGAGGACGGAAGCAATCCGGCGGGTGCTCTGTTCAAGCTGTTCGTGTGTCGTCTCGATTTGGGTCGTCATCTGGACAACATCTTGTTCGATTTGTCCGATGCTGGCCGTCAAATCCCGGTTCGCCTGGTTGATGTGATCGATACTTCGTTTGATGTCGAGCGCGAGTAATTCGACCTCCTTGGCGACGATGACAAAACCGCGACCTTCTTCGCCTGCCCGTGTCGCTTCGATCAACGCATTCAACGATAAGCGGCGTGTCGCTTCCGCCACCTGTTGGATATAGCGGATCGAGGCATGCATTTGTTGATTGCGCTCTGTCGCTTCTTCCAGTGACTGTGACGTGTTGACAGACAGGGTCCGTAACAACGTTGTATCCTGTTGCAATGAGTCGAGAATCCGGTGACTCGTCGTCGCTTCGTCATTAAAGGAGCTGACCCGTTGATGGCTCGTTTGGATCGACTCGTCCATCGTCGCGAGTGCCTCGATTGAGGTCGTCAACAGTTGCCCGGATTCCGTGATGATCTGTTCCATCTGCGTCGACTGGTTTGTCAACGACGTCGCCACTTGATGGACGGCGAGGACGGATTCATCAATCGAGGCGAGTTGGGACGAAAAACCGGGTTGAGTCGCCTCCAGTCGTTCGCTCGCAATCGAAATTTCTTGTGTCAAACTACCGACTTGCTGCATCAGTTGGTTGTATTGGTGCGTCAATTGCTGTAATTCAAACGTCGTCGTCTTGATGCTGATCGGCTGATAGGTTCGCCGTGCATAGGCTTCTTCAATCTTTAAGGACAAGACGGACAGCGGAGCCAGTTGCTTTTTGATGCGGGCCCGAATCAACAGACTGACGAAACAGAGGACGATGATTCCGAGCACACCGAGTTTCAAGGCGAGTGCCTTAGCGGGTGCGACCAATCGTGCTTGATCGACCGATAAGAACAGGACATCATTTACTTCTTGAATCGACATCGCGAGAACGAACCGGTTGTTGCTCGTAAACGTCGTCACCCGTGTTTGCTTCAATTGTTGCATCACATCTTTTTTCTGTTGTGCCGTCAACGTCAACGGTTGGATGGCTACGTTTTTAGTTGCGAGCGACTGAATGGCCGCATCGTACTCGTCCCGTGACATATCGGCGAGCTGCTGATTTTTTAAACGTTTGATGGCGCGTGTCCGTTCCTGTTCGTCTTCCGGATAGGCTAAGTAGATCGAACGGATATTGGCATCGAGCATCGTCATTTCCCGTTCGAGCCGTTCACTGACGGACTTCGTCGACGCGCGGTAGAGTTCTTCGACGCTTAAAGCACTGATCAGTAACAGTCCCGCTGCGACGATCGGGATCAGCCAGTTGTTTAATTGTTGGGCCAATAATCTTTTTTTCTGTGTAGGTTGCTTCATTCGTTTTATCGCCTCCATGTTTCCTATCGGGAAGGAGAGACGATAATTTTATGAAGGAATCGTAGCGTTCTTGTAAAGGTTGAGCGCACAAAAAAAGGACATCCGAGGATGTCCGCTGTCAGCTGGCATGCGGTAGGTAAGCCGAGACGAAACTAGTCGTCATCTGTAAGAGCTGTTGGGTTTCTTCTTTTGGTTCGGACGTGACATAAATAATCAGGGCAGCGGCGACGGCAACAAAGATGATGACGACGAGAATGACGAAGAACGGCATCTTACTTTTCTTTTTTTCCTCTTTCATATCTATGATTGAATACCCCCTTATTTAAGTGGAAACGGTCTCTTTGAAGTGTTTCTTTGATGAAAAAAATGGAAACCTGCAAAGAAGCTCAAGACAGGAAGCAGACCATCCGATAGAGAACTGTACAGAGTATGAAGTTTGTCAGTCGAAGGGGTGTCCGTGTGCCATGTTGAGTCAGTTTAATCAGTTCCTGTTGAATTTTTCATTGTTGATTACATCACTCTTATTTGCATTTTTACCACTCCGACACGTCAAACGAATTTCACCGGCTTCACCGGTCAAAATTCGTATCCTGGTAGGGGTAATTGCCGGTTTTATCAGTGTATTGCTTGTTCTCAACAGCATTACGTATGATGGGGCAAAAATTGATTTACGGCTCGTCGCGCTTGTCACGGCATATTATTACGGCGGCTGGGTCAGTGGCGGGATTACGACGCTCGCGATTCTTGGGGCACGGTTTGCGATTACGCCACCGGGTGCTTACGAAGGATTGATTCTGACCGGCTTGATTTGTATCGCTTTACTCGTAACGGCAAGCATTTATCGTCGTTTTGCTTCACACACGCTCAAAGATTATTTGATCTTGATTGGCATCGGTATCGGATACAGTTTACCGGCCCTCTATTTATTGACGGCAACGTTTGACCGATTTCTTGAAATCGCCTTGGTCTATATTGTTTTCATTTTACTGGGCGGTTATGTCACATACCGTTTCCTGCAGGAATTACGCAAACACTTCCAGTTCGTTCAGATGCAACAGGAACTGGCATTGACCGACGGACTGACGAATCTCGCCAACCGGCGGAAACTGGACGAGACCCTTGCGTCTTATGACAAAGATGGTTTTGCCTTTTCCGTCTTGATCGTCGACATTGATTTCTTCAAGTCGGTCAATGATACATACGGCCATGACGGGGGCGACGTCGTGTTACGACAGCTGAGCCATCTGTTGCAACACTGTTGTCCTGACGAAGCACTCGTTGGGCGTTACGGCGGGGAAGAGTTTGTCTTATTATTGCCGGACATGCCGCTCAAAGAAGCCGTCCGGCTCGGGGAGACGATTCGCTTGGCGTGCGCCGATCAACATTTTGTCTTCAGCACGTATCCGGCATTCCATGTCACGTTATCGATCGGGGCGGCCTCGTCGGATCAAGGCGAGACATCGTTTGAAGTCGTCCAAAAGGCCGATCAGTCCCTTTATCAGGCGAAACAGACGGGACGGAACAAGGTCGTCGGCTACAGCGAAGAATAATCCAACACCAACAGGCGGGCTCCTCGGAGTCCGCCTGTTTCATGCTTCACGTAAAACTTATTCGCCGACCATCCCGTCATGGTCATTGTCCCGCATGTAGGGATAGAGCCAATGATCATCCGTGATCGGCATGCTGAATCCGGCGTCTTTTGCCTCTTGGATCGTGACTTGTCCGTTGCCGTTCGTATCAACGGTTGAGACGTCACCCGTTGTGTCGGAATCTAGTTCCGGATCGGCAGGAGCTGGTGCCGGTTCTTCTTTGTCTTCAGTCAGACCAAGTTCGGCATTGACTTCATCCGGGTTGACGTTATCGAAATCATCGACGATTTTATTTCCACGCAGCGTATACGTATAGTGATAATGCGACGGGATTTGTGTTGTCGTATCGGGATACGTAATGGTCGCTTCAAAGTCCGTCACCTCACCGGCCTTGCGGATGGTGTTTTCCATATAAGCTTGATCGCCGTGGCGATTGAGCGTGCTGTCCTGCGGCGTGATATTGTACGCATTTGAGACCCCGCCGAGCGAATCGGCAATGACGTGTCCCTCGTCGAGTTGCGGACTCTCGACACCTGGGACCTTCGCTTCATCCGAATAGTAACGGCCGGATGATGTCGTCTCCTCGGCATCATTTTGTAAGGTGATTTTTTTGGCGACGACTTTAACAAGTTGGGCATGTTCGTTCGTAAAGGCCCAGTACTCGCGGTCGCCAAAACCGATATTGACGACGACATTTGGTTCCCGGTCACCCGACATATCGCCTCCGTCGACGTTCAGTTTTGTATATCCCGAAAAAATGGAGTTCTTCGAAGACTTGGCTGTCGCGTCAGCAATGGTCGTTTCGGTGTTCGCAGGTTTTTTCGTAACGGGTTTCTCAGACGTTTGGTCTGATTCGACCGGTTTAGTTTCTGTTTCTGCCTGCTTCGGTGGATTCTTTTGGATAGTTTCTTGGTCAGTCTTCGGTTCTTGCGAAGCTGTTTCTTCACCGGCACATCCCGTTAAGAGAAGGGCAGCTAGTGGTAACGCAAAGTAAGTAAAGGATAGTTTCATAGGTAGACTCCTTAAATGGCATGACATACTTGTTCATTTTAGGAATCTTTTATCCTGAATACAAGCGGATTTTAAATATCTAACTAAATGAGAGATATATTGGCAGGTAATTTATCAAAAGTAGTGTTTCAACAGACAGACATTTCATAACAAAAAACACGCCACTAAAAGTGACGTGTCCGAGCTGGTGACTTGAATTAAAATCACGCGGTACTATAGGAAGAATTGTCTTTAAGAGGAAACCAATTGCGGAAAAATCTGATACCGTTCAAAATCAGCTAGGATATTCGGTGCAATCTGTTGGCGGAGTGTCGATTCATCTGCCCAGATGTAGGCGTCGTGCTCGTCGGACAATTCGACGGCCCGGGTCGTAGCGGTGCAGAAGTAAACCAGCAAAATGACTTGGCGGTCCGGATGGGTCATCAGACTCGAAGCATAAGCAATGCGGTCGACGGTGACCGTCAGTCCGGTCTCTTCCTCGATTTCCCGTGCCAGACTGTCTTCCGGCAACTCGCCGAAATCAATTTTTCCACCCGGACATTCCCACGTTCCGCCACCGGAGTCGGCAGCGGCGCGTTGAACGATTAAGATCCGGTTGTCGTACTGCACGATACCTTTGACAGCTGTTACGATCGTTGTCATATGTTTTCCCCCTTTTGTCTGAGAAGAACAGCTTCCGGTCCTTCCTGTTGCATCAGCCGACCATTCTTTAGATAAATGCCGCTTCGTTCCGGTAAACCGTATCCGAAGGTACTTTCCGTCTTTGAGAATGCCTCGTACAAGTTCGTCTCTTCCTGCCATGTGTCGTAATGGACAGAAACTACAGCATCCGTAAGCAGTCCGAGTCCGTTCAAGACAAGTGCGTTTCCGTCCCGTTGATCAATCGCAGGAATCCGGCATTCGTTTGGTGTCAGTAAGGCGCCGGCTGAAAATCCGGCGACAGGAACGCCGTGCTGAAACCGTTCTTGAATGATGGTACCGATTGGTGTGCCGACGATGAACTGTTGATACCGTTCCGTTTCCCCGCCCGAGATGATGATTCCGACACTTCCAGCTAACTGTTCGAGTTGTTCAGGTGTCGGACGTGCAGACAACGGAAAGTGGAAGAAATCTGTCGCACCATTTGTCGTTAACGCATCCGTATAGATCGGGGCATAATCGTCCCAGTTTGAGCCGGGACGCGGTACATATAGTAAGGCAACCGGTCCCGACCGGCCGAGACAAGAGACGAATTGTTGGCAAAGCATTGGAGTGAACGGCGGACCGCCGCCGAAGAGAAACAGCTGTTGATCTCTCATGAAAAAACCTCCTGTATTTAAAATGATTTCATTTTCAAAGCGGTCTGATACCGCTCAAAAAGTTGAGCCGTCATGAAAAAGAACAGCAGACCGAATCCGATGTGAAGTGCGGTATAGACAAGGCCAAACGAAGAGATTTCATACAGCAGGACCGGTAATTTGACCGTCGTGAACGCTCCGAGGAAAAAGACGACATAGCGGATGCTGGCCCCTTTTTCAAGCAGGAGGACGGCGACGGGAAAGGCGACATAGAGCGGACCGGCTGCGATGGCAGCCAGTAATAAGACATATAGATATCCTTGAAACCCTGCATCCGGTCCCATATATTTCAGCAGGGTGTCTTTTTTGATCCATTGATCGAGTAAACCGACCAAGACTAAAATTGGCGGCAACAGAAGCAGCATATCGAGCAGACTCTTAAAACTGAGCCGGGCGGCATGCTGACCGCGTACAGGATCGACGAGCAGAAGTCCGAGCAAGAGGACGGACATTGTGAGGAAGAAGCGATATGTTTTGATTCGTTTCATCCAAGCACCTCCATTACGAGTAACGAAAAGAACAGGCACATCATAAGTGCGGACAGATTGCGCGCATAAGCAAACCGTTTGCCGAACAGGCGGCTCTCTAACGGGATTGTCATGATTCCGACGGCCATCAGTGAGGCCATTAAAGCCGAGACTTGCGCCAGTCCGGCACCGTTCTCAAGCAAGGTCGCTCCGAGCGGAAAGACGACGAAGCTCGGAATCAGAGCAATCGCCCCGATGACGAGCGACAGTATAATACCAAGAAACCCGGCATCCTGTCCGAGTAAGACCGAGATTTGAGCAGGCGACAGGATCGATAACGACAAGCCGACGAACAACAGGATGGCCAGGAGATCCGGCAACAGGTTCGTAAAGATTTTCCAGGCTTTCGCAAACGCCGCCTGCGTCTTTTGTTTGTCCTTATAGAAGGAGACGCTGGACAGAAGAAGCACCATTCCATACAGCACGATGCTGTTAACCATCGGATTTTACCTGTTTTGCATAATGCGTCTGGAAATACAGCAGATTTTGGAGTTTTTGTTCGATGTCCTCATGAAAGCGATCGAGCTGTGCCCGACCGGACGATGTTATCTGATACACTTTCACCATCTTGTTTTGGGGAGACATGGTGAGGATGGAAGTGACGAAACCTTCTTCTTCAAGTTTTTTGAGTGTCCGGTAGAGAATCGCACTATCAATCGGATTAAACGGCAATTCCTGCTCGCAGCGTTGAAGCAGATCCCCGCCATAAGTGGGACCTTTCGCAAGGAATAAGAGTAAAAAAGCGCCTGTGTGGCGACCAGTATGTTTCAACGTAAATCCCTCCTGATTGGTTATACTTTATAACTGTCGATAACACTTAACTGTTATTGACAGTATAGAATCAGAAAGATGAAAAAGCAACTGCCGATTGGAATTAAGTCCATCAGCAGAACCTAATCATTTTTTGAGATAGGTAGAAAACGGAAAATGAATTATACTAGAAATACTAGGAATATTTTGAAAAGGAATTAAGTGAAATGGGGATAATATAACTCTATCAAATGATGTACCAGGAGTCGGACAAGGGGGAGGAACAAAATTTTCGTCAAGCGGACATCATTTACTGGGAACCGTTCTATAAGAAGGAGTGGTTAATTCTCGACGAGACACATTGGGAAATCAGCTGGAGCGAATCAGGCGGGGACCAAGCATCACGTGGCAGTAATGCTTATCTGGAAGGTTGGGAATTCCTTTGGAAATTGTTGTACAGTCAGTTTAAAACACGTAAGTAGGAAATCAAACGAAGACTTTAAAAAGAAAATAAAGTAGTTATATGATTCTTTTTATTAAAGTATTGATTTCAATTTTAAATTTAATAATACTTTAATTTTAAAAAAACTATTTAAATATATCAATATAATAATCAATTATTTGTAATATGTGCTATTTAATGATAAAATATGTATGTAAAAAAATGCATCCATGAGGTGGGGAAAATGTCAGTTAATCTTGTAAAAGGTCAAAAAATTGATTTGACAAAAAACAGTAAAAATTTATCTAACTTGATGGTTGGTTTAGGTTGGGATCCAGTTCAGAAAGAAACTTCAGGTTTTTTAGGTTCTTTGTTTGGTGGTTCTTCAAATTCTATTGATTGCGATGCTTCAGTGTTGATGCTTGACCAAAATGGAAAATTACTTAGTCAAAGTCACGTAATATATTTTGGGAATTTGTCTAGTTTGTGCGGAAGTATAAAACATTCAGGAGATAATTTAACAGGTGAAGGTGACGGTGATGACGAACAAATTTTGGTTTCGCTAGATCGTGTACCATCTTCAGTTCAAAAACTACTTTTCGTAGTAAATATTTATGACTGTGAAAATCGTAAACAAGAATTTGGAATGATTAAAAATGCCTACATTAGAATACAAGATGTATCTACGGGAAGTGAGTTATTAAAGTTTAATTTAACTGATAACTTTCAAGGATTAACTTCTCTCGTTACGGGAGAAATTTATCGACATAATAATGAATGGAAATTTAATGCAATAGGTGACGGAACAAAAGATAAATCACTAAGTTCAATTTTATCAAAGTATATTTAAAAAATATTTTTTTAGGGAGAGAATTTTATGTCAGTTTCATTATCAAAAGGACAAAAAGTAGATTTAACAAAATCAAATCCTGGTCTAACTAAATTAGTAGTAGGGTTAGGATGGGACACGAATAAATATGACGGTGGAAAAGATTTTGATTTAGATTCTTCAGTCTTCCTTTTAAATAAAGACGAAAAAGTTAATACAGAACTTGATTTTGTATATTTTAATAATTTAGTTGGTGGAGAAGGATCAGTTAAGCATAGTGGTGATAATCTAACTGGAGAAGGTGAAGGAGACGATGAGCAAGTTAAAATTGATTTGTCGTTGATTCCACAAAATGTCGAAAAGGTATCGTTTACAATTACAATCCATGAAGCGGAATCACGTAATCAAAATTTCGGTCAAGTTACTAATGCATTTGTTAGAATCGTTGATGAAGTTACAGAAAAAGAATTAATTCGTTACGATTTAGGAGAAGATTTTTCAGTAGAAACTGCCATTGTTGCTGCAGAGTTGTATCGTCACAACGGAGAATGGAAATTTAACGCAATTGGTAGTGGGTTTAATGGTGGATTAGGGGCTTTGGCTAAAAACTTTGGTTTACAAGTAGGTTAAAAAAAGCATGCAATAATAAAGAGCGCTCCTAGCGCTCTTTATTATTGCAGTTATTTTTCTGTTGTCAAAAAATAATTTTTTAAAAAGGTATGTAGTAACTTAATTATATTAAGGGACTGCTACTTGAATAACTATTAATTATCTTAGTTTTTCAAGAGAAAGGATGTACAATGAAATATTTCTCTTACTTAGAAAAAATGAATAGAGATAGTTTTTTTTATAAACTACCAATAACGTTTGATAAATTTGCGCCTAAAGAATTACTAGAACACTCTTTGGGCGCACTTCTTTATATGCCGGGAACCCGACAAGATATTTCAGATATCATTATAAATCAAAAATATGAAGAGTTAAAATCGGTTGCTATTTGCTTAGAAGATAGCGTAGCAGAGTATGATATGAAATTCGCTGAAAAAAATGTAATTCTTCAATTGAAAAAACTAAGTCGATTTTATAACAACTCTTTAAATGATTTACCTCTGATTTTCGTTAGAACAAGAAATTATAATCAATTTGATCAAATGATGAAGCAGTTAACAAAGTTGGAACTATCGGTTCTTACAGGTTTTATATTTCCTAAATGTTCAAAAGACATATTGGAAAAATGTTTGAATTTAATAGAAAAAGTTAATTTGAAATTTTCAATAAATCTTTATGCTATGCCAATATTAGAAACAAAAGAAATTATTTATGTAGAAAGTCGGATTAAAACTTTATTAGAAATTAAAGAAGTCTGTGATAAATATGCTCCAATCATATTAAATATAAGAATAGGGGCTACCGATTTTTCGGGTGTTTATGGATTAAGAAGAAAACCTTATTATTCAATCTATGACATTTCGGTTATCAATGCCTGCATCTCAGATATTATAAATATTTTTGGACGTATCGAAGCTAAATACACTTTATCTGCTCCAGTATGGGAATATTTTAGTATGGAGAAAAATGAGGATACAATAGTTGATATGTATTCTTTAAAAATAAATGATACTGGTTTGATTAAAGAGCTACTTCTCGATAAGCAAAATGGAATGAGTGGAAAAACAATAATCCATCCCTCTCACATTTTACCTGTTAATTGTATGCAAATAGTTGAGAAAGAAGATTATCTTGATGCTATTTCGATTTTGGATAGTGTTAATAGTGGTGGGGTGAAAAAAAGTACATATGGTAACAAAATGAATGAAGTTAATCCTCATAGAGAATGGGCAAAAAAAATAATTATAAAATCAAATATATTTGGGGTGTTTGAAGATGGATTTAACTACAAATCACTATTCAAAATTGAAGAAGCAATACAATTATAGTGAACAAATCAAAGTTGAGATTAAAGAAAATTTATTTGCTATTCCTCTCAATGATGTTTTTCTTTTAGCTGAAAGGCAAAATAAGAAACGAAAATTCTTATTTGTGAGCCCTTTGCTAGGAAAACATCTTGCAATCAAACCACAAGTACTATTTACAGTGGGTCAAGCACTTGCATATCATTTGAATTTTGCTATAGTATCAAAAAAAAATATAGAGGAAGAAAAACGCTTAAAAGAACTATTTAATAAAGAATCATTTTCAGAAATTAATTCAAGCGAAATAGTTAATAAATATGAAGGAGATTCATTATTATTTTTAGGTTTTGCGGAAACAGCAACTGCTCTAGGACAGGTTGTTTATCAATGCTTTAATAATACAAACTATGTACATACGACAAGAGAAATTATTAAAGATAAAGAACCAATATTTACATTTGAGGAAGAACACTCTCATGCTGTTGATCAATTATGCTACTTTGATCAAATCTATGTAAATAATAAAAAGACTATTGTTTTAGTTGATGATGAAATCACTACCGGAAAAACTGCTTTAAATATAATAGAATCAATTCAAAAAAAATTTCCTAGAAAACGTTATATAGTGTTATCAATTTTAAATTGGTTGTCCGAAAAAGATCAAGAAAAAATTGATAATTTGAAAAAAGAATTAGACATAGAAATTGTTTTTTTGTCATTGATAAAAGGAAATATAGTTAATGAAAATACTGTTCTAATTGAAGAAAAAAAATCTTATAAATTAAAAGAAAATGATAATAATGAGAATAGTCATTTCTTTTATTATTCTCTATATGAACAATTTACGAAAAAAAGTGATTTCATTTACAAAGGAAAAAGTTCTAAACACTTGAGTATAACAGGACGATTCGGTATTGAAAGCATACAAAACGAAGATATTTTTAACTATGCTAAAGAAATTTCGCAATATCTTTCCGGAAAAGTTTCGCCTGTTAAAACACTATGTATTGGAACTGGAGAGTTCATGTACTTACCACTTCTTGTGAGCAAATATTTAAAAATTGACTGTCGCTTTCAAGCTACTACAAAAAGTCCAATAATTCCTAGGGAAAACAAAAATTATCCTATAAAAAATAGAAATGAATTTAATAATCCTGAGGTCTTAAACGAGATAAATTATTTGTATAATTTAAAAAATATTGATGAGAAACAAGTAATAGTATTTGTAGAAAAAAAATTGAATGATATAGATTTATTAGAACTTTCTTCAGTATTAAAAACTATAAATTTTTCTGAAATACATTTTGTATCATTTATGTAAAGGGGTTAATAAAAATGGATAATATAAAAGAAGTTGAATTCTCAGGAAGTTATTTAAAAAATGATGTTATTTTTTTGTTAAAGAATTTAAATGGATTACTTGAAGAAAGAGAGAATTTAGACCGTGAACATGCTATGAAATCGGGGTCTCATTATTCAGAGATGTTACCAATAGAATATGAGCCTCCAAGATCTTATATAGAATTATTTCATTTATTACTTCAAGAAGAAAAAGTAAATATTGCTAATCATGTTGCACGAGTTGCAGAAATTTTATTTTATTTACACGGCAAAGACATTGTAATAGTATCTCTTGCAAGAGCTGGTACGCCTGTCGGTGTCTTAATAAAAAGGTATCTTTTACAAAAGTATAAGATTGACGTTCCTCATTACAGTATTTCAATTATAAGAGACAGAGGATTAGATTTAAATGCAGTCAAATATATTATAAATAAACACCCAGATTTTACATTACGATTCATAGATGGTTGGACAGGAAAAGGAGCTATTTCTAAAGAATTAATAAAATCTTGTAAAGATATTAAACTAAATGATGGCATAGATTTGGATGATCGACTAGTAGTGTTGGCTGATCCAGGAAAATGTGCAGGAGTATATTCAACACGTGAGGATGTTTTAATTCCAAGTGCATGTTTAAACGCTACGGTTTCAGGTTTAATTAGTAGAACAGTTTTAAATTCTCAATTTATTAAAGAAAAAGATTTTCATGGTACAAAGTACTATAATAATTTAAGAGATAGTGACTTATCGTGTTTTTATATTGAACAAATTCAAGAAATGTTTCCAAAGATACCAAGTGAAATTGAATCGTTAGTTAAAGAACTAAATGTCGCAGAAAGAACGTTTAGTGGTGTTGAGGACGTTTTGAAAATAATGAAGAGTTACAAAATAGAAAATTCAAACTATATAAAACCTGGGATTGGTGAAACAACACGTGTTCTTCTAAGAAGAGTAACATGGAAAATACTGGTCAAAGATATTAGTGATAAGCGCTTAAATCATATTTTGTTTCTTGCAGCTGAACGTAATGTAGTAGTTGAAGAATATAAAGATATGAGTTATTTATGCTGTGGACTAATAAAAAATGTATAAAGGTGTTGTTAGAAAATGATCTTTGCAAGCGATCTTGATCGAACGTTAATATATTCAAGGTCTTCAGCTGAATGTCACTTGAATAATAGTACTCTTGTCGAATATTATGATAACAAACCTAATAGTTATATAGAAAATAGTGTGTTAAAAGATTTAATGGAATTTTCTGAAAAAAATTTATTCATACCAGTTACAACTAGAACAGTTGATCAGTACAAAAGAATATCTTTGTTTCAAGAAAAAATAAAGCCGAAATTTGCTATTGTAGCAAATGGAGCAGTTTTATTAATAGATGGAAAGCGAAGTCAAGAATGGGATGAAATAATTTTAGCTGAGCATCATAACTATAAAAAGAAAAAAAAAGAACTAATTCAATTCATATTATTTAACATTGAAAAGAAATGTATTATAAATTTAAAAGAAGCAGAAGAATATTTTTTATATTTAATTTTGAACGTTGAATATATCAATGATGATAAAATAACTAAAGTATCTAAATGGGCGGAAAATAAAGAATGGATAGTATCACAACAAGGAAGAAAAATTTATTTTATTCCAAGGTATATTAATAAAAGAGCTCCTCTTCAGTACCTAAAAGAAAAACAAAATATTTGTGGGGAAATATTTGCTTCAGGTGATTCAATATTAGATTATCCATTAATAAAGTACGCAGATTTTTCTATAGTTCCTTTACACGGCGAAATAATTTGTTATGATTCGACGTTAAACAAAACAAGTGAACGAGGAATTAAATCCTCTGTAGAAATTATGAAAAAAGTTAATGAATATAGTAAAAAAATTAATTAGTGAATTTAAACAAAATAATAATAAATTTTATTTTTAGATCGTATATTTGTTTCTAATAGCTTGTTTTAAAAGAATAGAATTCCAATCAATTTAGCTGGTGTGTACATTTTTAAATCCTTTCTTTAAAAAATAAAGCCCACATAATGTTAGTCAGATTTATTTTAAATTGACTAATATTATGCGGGTTTATTTTTTAGAAAATATAAAATTATTTACTTCCTGCCGTCCATCTCATATTCCAACCGTATGCACGATCTAACTCTTTATGACCACTGTAATACTTAGAAAGTTTAGTGATTTTTAAAGTATTATTTTTACTGCGTTCAATCATTGCAATAGCACACATATTTTTATTATTAGAATGGTTATCGAGTTTGACAATTATGTCAGGCCCTTCTATTTGCTTCACTTTTACTACTCCATCTACTTCAGACCAGTTAGCTGCACCATCATAAATATAAGCAAAAACAAGAATCTTTTTAAATTGACTATATTCTTTTCCGTTGATATTTAAATTTTCTCCATTCAAAGAATTACCTGAACGATCATCTTGATCTAAATTAATATATGGTCGATTATTAAAACTACCAAACATGTTACCTAAAGCTTGAACAACGCCTTTTTCTCCATCATTTAATTCATAAAGACAGCCTAAATCTAAATCTACCGAAGTACTTGAAAATAAGGAACTAAAAAAACCTTTATTGGCATTTGAATTACCATTTTGATTCCAATTCAAGTTTACATTTAATTTTCCTAATTTATCATCTACTTTGCTTAAATCGATTGAATCACCAGATTTTTTTAATTCAATTTTTGATAATGAAATTTTTGTGTTTTTATTGTAAGTCGATTGATTATTATTAACATCGTTATTTGATGTTTTTAAAAAATCTTTCTGATTCATGGCAAATCCATATTGTAATAATAAGTTACCAAGACCACGATTAACACCTCTGCCGACCGCACTAAACTTCCATTCCCCATTATGGCGATATATTTCTCCTACTACTAACGTAGAATCTTTATTGAAGTCGACTTCTAAATTATATCGATAAAGTTCTGAATTTGTGAGATCGTTTTTGATAATCGCGATAATTTCTTTAAATTGATTGAAATTTTGTTTTTTGTTTATAGCTTCATAAATATCTAAAACAATCAATACTTTGTTAGTTGTTATAGGGAGATCATGAAGAGTAAACTTCATTTTTTTTTCTGTAGAGATTGAAATGGAGTTATTTAAAGATTTTTTTTGGTTATAATAAACGATTTGATTTTTGTCTGAAATTTTCCCACTACTATCTAAAGAAATTGCTATGATATTTGTATCGAAATTTTCTGTGGAGTTTATAAACCATTCAAAATCAATACTGATCTTACTTAAAGAAGGGTTATTTTTTGTTAAATCAATTTTTTGTCCTCGTATCAAAGTAGTCAATTTATTTTCTCCTTTAGTATGTGATTATTAGATGAATCTTTTTGAAATTTCATTAATAGAAGTATCATGTGTTCCATCACCGATTGCGTTAAACTTCCAGTCATTATTATGCCGATAAAGTTCTCCGGCAATTAAAGAAGTTAGACCACTAAAGTTGCTAGATAAATTAAATTTCAGTAACTCTTTTTTATTTGTACTATCTTCAATACGAATATATGCATTTTTAATCATGCCAAAATGTTGACCTCGATTTGTACACTCATAAATATTTACTACGAATAGTAGACGATGAATATTAGTTGGTATTTTATTGAGAGAAATTAAAAGCTGTTCATCATCACCGTCACCCTCGCCAGTTAAATTATCTCCAGTATGTATAACACTGTTACAGTCACTTTTTAGTTTACCAAAGTATATGACATCTTCAGATCTTTGTATTTTTCCATTACTATCAAGCATAAAAACAGTAGCATCACAATCGATTTCATTATTACTGTTACCTAACAGTCTACTTAAAAATCCTGTAGGTTGTTGTTGAATAGGATCCCAACCAAGACCTACTGTTAAATTTTGTAAGTTGTTATTACCTTTAGTTAAATCAATTTTTTGTCCTTTTGTTAAGTTAATTGACATAATAAACACCTCAAGATTAAGTTTGAAATACTTTTAAATTTTACCATTAAATTACTATTTTAAAAAGATGAAAGTAAAATAAATAATTAAAATACTTTTAATTGTAATTAAAGTATAAAAAAACATAAATTAAAAATATTGATATTGATATTTTTGTATTTAACAATTAAAGTATAAATAGTAGTTCAAATAACACATTTTTACTTTAATTACATAATATTATCTAGGGGGAAATGAAAATGGCAATTCAATTATCAAAAGGTCAACGGATTGATTTAACAAAAACTAATCCGACATTAAAAAAGCTTGTTGTTGGCTTAGGATGGGATGTTAAGCAATATGATGGTGGACAAGATTATGATTTAGATGCCTCTGCTTTTGTACTTAATACTATGGGGAAATGTCGTTCAGAATCTGATTTTATTTTTTATAACAATTTAAATAGCCCAGACGGATCGGTTACACATACTGGTGATAATAGAACTGGTGAGGGTGACGGCGATGATGAGCAAATTAAAATTGATTTGACAAAAGTTTCTCGTGATGTAGATAAAATTGCTATTACAGTTACAATTCATGATGCAGTCGCTCGTAGTCAAAACTTCGGACAAATTGCAAACGCTTTTGTTAGATTGATCGATGAAGAAACAGGAGCCGAAATTTTACGTTACGATTTGGGTGAAGATTTTAGCATTGAAACTGCGGCTGTTTTTTGTGAAATATATAGACACCAAACGGACTGGAAATTTAATGCGGTTGGAGCTGGCTACCAAGGTGGGCTACAGTCTCTAATCAATTCTTACGGTTTATAAAAAAATAATAACGGATTAGAAGAAAAAGATATAGAAGGTATATATCCTTCTATATCTTTTTCGATTAATAATAGAATAAGGAGATATATTTATGAATGATGTAATTCAACAAATTTTACATACATACGCAATGTTTTTTGATTTTAAAATGTGGGGCGAGGTACTGACAGACCCAGTAGCGTGGGGATTAATCGGATCATTAGTTTTAATCGAAGGATTGTTGTCTGCAGATAATGCTTTAGTACTAGCAGTTTTAGTCAAGCATTTACCAAAAGAAAAACAAAAAAAAGCATTATTGTATGGAATTATTGGTGCTTATGTATTTCGATTTATTGCGATCGGAGTCGGTGTTTATTTAGTTAAATTTGCAATTGTAAAAATACTAGGTGCAGCATATCTTGCATGGATTGTGATTCAGTATTTCAAAAATAAAGGTGACGATGATGAGGCTAAAGAGTTCAATAAAACTAGTATAATGGTAAGAATCTTTGGGACTTTTTGGGCAACCGTTATTTCTGTAGAAATCATGGATATTGCATTCAGTATTGATTCTGTATTAGCAGCTTTTGCAATCTCTGATCAAGTATGGGTGCTTTTATTAGGTGGAATGCTTGGAATATTAATGATGAGAACTGTAGCAGGAATATTTTTGACTTTGATAGACAAATTCCCAGAACTTGAAACAACAGCATTTGTATTAATCGGAATCATTGCTGCAAAAATGTTTGCTAGTGTCTTTGGTTTCCACCTACCTCATTTAGTGTTCTTTGCAATTTTAATTGGCGCATTTTTAATGACGTTTGTAATTCATTATGTCGAGAAAAATAAAAAAATCCGTGCATCTGAAAAAGAATCAGCAGCTGGGAAAAAATAATTTTATGGGATTATTTGTAAATGAATTTAAAAGAAAGGTCACTTGAACGTGACTTTTCTTTTTTTCGTTTTTTAAGTTTTTATTAAGCGTTGCTGGATTTCATGATATATGAAAAACACGCCACTAAACGTGACGTGCTCCAAAAAATTAGACTAACCCTAAAATCTCAACTTCAACCAAAGCATCTTTCGGTAACTCTTTGACGGCGATACAAGATCGTGCCGGGAAGTGGTTATGCGGAGCAAAGTAATCGGAGTAGATATCATTAAACGCAGCGAAATGATCCATGCTCGTTAAGTAACACGTCGTCTTGACGACACGATCCGGTGTCAGACCGGCTTCTTTTAAGATGGCATCGACGTTTTTCATGACCTGCTCTGTCTGCTCCGTAATGCCACCGACGACCATTTCACCCGTCGCAGGATTGATCGGGATTTGACCGGATGCGTATAATGTACCGTTGGCAATGAAACCTTGCGAATAAGGACCGATGGCAGCCGGGGCGTTGGTTGTTTCGATTTTCTGGAATGAACTCATGAAAACTCCTCCTCTAACTAAAATAAATAGTATGTAGAACGTGCTATCTGCCTTGAACTATAGGATAATTTTTACAACACCATCACCATACTTACAAGGAGTGAATCCAATGCCTCTTTATCATAAATTAGTCCGGGATCAGATTCCAACTATCATTGCTCGGAACGGAAAAAAAGCAACGTTCCGGACACTTGACGAGGAAGAATTCCTCGTCGAAGCGAAACGGAAGTTGCATGAAGAAGTAGCGGAATATGAAGAAGCAACAACGACCGAAGAAGCGGTGGAAGAACTGGCTGATTTACTGGAACTGATTCACGCGCTGGCGCGGACGCACGGAACGACACCGGAACAGCTTGAAGCAATCCGGCTGACGAAACACGATAAGCGGGGCGGCTTTGATGACAAGCTGTATCTGATTGAGGTCGAAGATTGATTCCGGCAGCAAAACTGACGACACACGATTTGTATGCGTCGTTGGTTGATGCCATTGACCAAGCTGATGAAGTCTATATCGTCGCCGCCTTTGCGCAACGCTCGGGTGTCGAACTGTTGTTACCGGCGTTATGTCGCGCCGTCGAACGGGGCGCTGATGTTCATTTTTTGATTGGCGACTACTTACATATCACGGACCCGGAGGCGTTGGCAGAATTATTAAAACTGGACGGTCTGTCGATCCGGTTTTATCGCTCTGGCGGACGGGCGTTTCATCCGAAAGCCTATCTGTTCCGCAACGCAGAGACCGGTCTGTCGATTGTCGGCTCATCGAATATCTCCAAAAGCGCTTTTCGGACCGGTGTCGAGTGGAATCTTCATTTACCGCAAGCCGTCGCACCGCATATCTTGGATGATGCGATTGAGGCATTCATGGATCTTTATTTAAGTGAAGCAGCTCAAGACCTGAATCCGATTGTCCTCGAAGCGTACCGGCAGGAACATGACGCACGGCAATATGTTGCAGAACCGGAAGTCGACTATGCGGAGCAACAGCTCGTCATGTCCGAGGAGATTCTGCCGCACCGGGTGCAGGAGGAAGCCTTACGGGCACTTCGGGAAACGATGGAAGAAGGACGGACGCGTGCTTTGACCGTACTTGCAACCGGGCTTGGGAAAACGTATCTCAGTGCATTCTTTGCACGTGGTTTTAAACGAATTCTGTTCCTTGCACACCAGCGTGAATTACTGGAGCAAGCGGAACGTTCGTTTAAAAAGGTCGAACCTAATTGGCAGACAGCCTTCTACATCGGATCAGACCGCACGAATGATAAACAGACGGACGTACTGTTTGGGTCAGTCCAAACGCTATCCCAAAACAGGCATCTTGAACGGTTCGCACAAGATTATTTTGATTTGATCATCATTGATGAGTTTCACCACGCAGCAGCTAAAAGTTATCAAAAGGTTCTGGCGCATTTCGACCCCCAATTTTTACTGGGACTGACAGCGACGCCGGACCGGATGGACGGAGCGGACGTCTATGCACTGTGCGACAATAACGTTGCCTTTCAAATGCACTTCACGTCAGGCATCAACGAAGGATTTCTGACTCCGTTCCATTATTACGGGATTCATGACGTCATCGACTATTCGCAACTGCGACGGATGGGACGAAAATATGATGCGATGGAACTGGAACAGGCGCAGATTGATCGGGCAGTCTCAGAAAACATCTATGCCGCCTGGTCGAAGCACCGGCAGACGAAGACGATCGCCTTTTGTTCGTCGATCCGCCAAGCCGAATACTTAGCGCAGACATTCCGGGAAATGGGGCACCAAGCGATTGCCTTGACCGGACAGACCATTAATCGACGAGAGCGGATTCAGGAGTTTGAACAGGGAACGTTAGAAATCGTCTTTACGGTCGATTTGTTTAATGAAGGAGTCGACATTCCAAAAGTCGATACGTTACTGTTTTGCCGACCGACGGAATCGATTGCAATCTACACCCAGCAAATTGGGCGGGGCTTACGTTTAGCGAGTGAGAAATCACATTGTGTCATCATCGATTTGATTGGGAACTACAAAAATGTTGAAACGAAGCTGATGTTGCTTGGAACAGTAAAAGACAAGATTAAGCGGGGGGATAAGGAGCCGATTACGCCACCAAAGGGATGCATCATCGAGTTCGATACACAAGCACTGAATATCATTCATCGGATGCGCCAACCAAATCAGCGTAAACTACGTTTGATCGAGAGTTATGAACAACTGAAGATCGATCTTGGGCGGCGTCCAACCTACGTTGAGATTGGTCAACTGACAGCCATGCCAACGGGCTATAAACAAGAGTGGGGCTCGTACGTCGGTTTCTTGAAGGAACAAGGTGAATTGACGGATGAAGAAATCGAGACTTACGATGCTAACCGTGAACTGATTGAACAGGTCGAAAAAACGGTCATGAACCGGAGTTACAAGATGGTTGTGTTGCTAGCAATGCTCGAGCGGGGCGAAGAGCGATGGATGGAGCCGATTACGGCAGCAGAAGTCGCTCCCTTCTTTTATGAGTATCTATATGCAGAGAAGTATCGGGAAGTAAAGGATGCGCAAGGGAAGGTCTTTGAGGATGGGTACAATGAGTCAAAGGTAATAGCATTACTGAAGCAACAGCCCTTTCCAAAAATGGGATATCCGTTTGAAACAACTAAAGACCAAAGAACATTATTTATTCAACAAGACTTTAAGACAAATAGTAGAGTATTAACGGAGTGGATAACGGATATTGTTCTGTTTCGGATTGAACATTATTTTTCAAGTTAGACTAATGAATTGATGAAGAGTGATAAAATAGAAATATATGTATTTTTGATTTTTAATAAAATAATTCACGAGACGTGATGGGGAGTTTTATAGATGTCGATACCAGAAAAAGAAACTGTTGTTAAAATGATTAGCGAAAGATACGATTGTGTACTTACAATCATGAAACAAAAGAAAATCATGTATGAAGGAACAACGCGTAATGATAAATCAGTAATCTTATGTACGCCAGAAAGTAAATTGCACAATCAAGAGCATGGTTGGTTTGACTTGTCGACGAAGCAAGTTGAAATTTTGGATGGTGCAGATATGGCGATCATGGCTGTGCGAATTGAAGGCAACAAAGTATATTTTGTAGAATTCAAAAACCTGAGACGGTTGATGACAGCAGATATGATTCTCGATTATTCAAAAGATGAAAAATGGAGATTTTATATCTGGGAAGATCATATTAAGGTTCGAGGGAATGATGAGAAGTTTTATGTGAGTGGGGAAGTCGTTAAGTCAATGGAATTGGCATAATCATATAAGAAGAATAATTAGAAAATAAAGTTGCAATGAGTAGTATCAATCAAAATAAGACTTTTAGTAGAAACTACTAAAAGTCTTATTTTGATAAATTAAAGTGTATATTTCTCTCCATTCTTCCTAATCTTATCTACCATAATCTCTTCTACATCTACATTCAACTCACTACACAACGTCAGCGCATAAATCAACACATCGGCAATTTCCTCTTTAATATTTTCCTGATTTTCTTCCCACGCTTCTTCGCTGGTCCGCCACTGGAAGGCTTCGAGTAACTCGGATGCTTCGATTGACAAAGAAATCGCTAAGTCTTTTGGATTATGATGTGGTCGCCAGTTTTGTTCGTCACGGAAGTCATCGATTTTTTGTATTAACGCTTTGATTTCATTCATAGCTGTGTCTACTTTAGTTGTAATAATCGGGCGCGTAATTGAGGATTGGTTGCGTACAGATAAAGCCCTTTGACGCCACGATTCAACAGGACGTTCAGGGAGTTCAAAATGATTTCTTCCTTGGCACGTTCGTTTTCTGATCGACTCAAGTCTTGACGGGAAACAAATGCCCCGGTGTCTTTATATGACGTTGGATCGAGCTTCAATTGTTGAGTCGTTTCATCATACTGAATCGACGGACCGAGGACGACACCGACGTAGTTTAAATCAAATCTTTGAATGGTATAGATCGATCCAACTTCTCGAATCGTTTCCGGTTGTTCTGCCCATGTTGTATGGGGATAAGTACGATTCCACGGAAGGTTAATTCCGCCTTCGTCAACAAAGTAGTCGGCCCCATCTTTTTTATGCAGGTAGTCAAACGTCGAGACAATTCGGGATAGTCCGTGCTGTTCGTTTTTCGAGAAAATTGCCTGCTTGAAGGTTTCCGAATCCGCGAAGACCTGTAAATCATAATTTGAATCACTCGGAATCGGTAAGAGCTCGCGTTCCACCAGCCGATTAATCCAGTGCAATGTCTGCGGACTCGCTTGCATCCGGAATTGATTAGATAATTGCAGCGTCTTTGTCGAAAAGGGACCGACGATGTCCTGTAAGGTCGTACGTCCCCAGTGACTTTTAATCTTGAGGACTTGTTTTGGATCAAAAATCAGAATTGTAATTTTACTGCGTGTAATGATTTCATGCAGTTGATTTTGTTGGTGGAAATTGTTGTAGGCATCTTCTTTTGTAAGTAACAGATGGGCTTCGTCCACGAGCACGATGTCAGCAGTCCGCTTTTGTTTATCTAATGTATTTAAGAAGGGTGTTGGCTTTAAAAACTGCTTTTTCTTTAAGTTCGGTAGGCTGCCGGCAATCGATTTATACGTCTTGAGCATTTCACCATGGTTGACGAGCAGATAGTTATCCGTCTGATACAGTGAGGAAACTGCTTCTTTCGTTAAATCCTGGATCGTATTGAACAAGGAGCTGAGTAATACACTTTTTCCTGTTCCGGCGTCGCCTTCGACAATGAAGACATGATGACCCATTTCGATGATTTTTGTTTTACAAAATTTTAAGATTTCCTCTTTGACTTCTAGTTGTTGCTCAGACAATTCACGAAACGGAGAGAGTTTGTAGACGTCTTTGTTTCGTAACTGATCGAGTGTTCCTTCCGCAATCTGCTCCTCGCGTAACTGTTGCCAAATGTTTTCAAAAACCGTCTCATTGAAAAAATCTTTTCGGAAGTAGTTGTGTATCTGGCGGGAGACGGTTTGGATGACATTTTGCAGTGTATAGCGACCATCTGCAATTAAAAAATTAATCAAATTGAATTCGATATTGTAAGTAGCCGATTGGTTAAACTGTTCATGCCCAATTAAAATCGATTCGTCGAGCTGCTTCCGACGAGGATCTTTTAAATGGGCTTTTAACCGTTGATTTTTTTGAACCGTTTGTCCGACGTAAGCTTGTGCTTTTGACCGGTTATACAACAGATAAACGATTGGATAATTGTCTATGTAGAGCGTTCGACTACGTGTTAAATCAGCGTAGTTGAATTTTTGTTTTTCAAAATAAAGGCTCTTCAACTCAAATGTCAGTCCTTTCTGCTTTAGAAGTTATATATAATACGATATCTAAATCAAAAACATTTTTGGAAATCTATCGATTTTTCCTTCCATTTCTCTGTTCGATAGACTGGATATGATAGTTCGACGTATTGCTTCCTCACGAATCCGGATCGCTTTTGCGAATTTCACCAAAGGTCCAACATAGATGAAGCTGATAACGCTCTAACTATTCTGTCACTCTTGGGTTGAACTGCCCGTCGTACGGTGCCTTCATCACATATTAAATATGAGTCACTATAACTTATGATGATGAACCATTATAATTACAAAAATGTAATTTTTTATTACGCTTTTGTAATTATTATTTTTATTTTTTTAATGATAATCTACAGATGAACTTAGTATATAGAAGAAATTGGGGGAACAAAAATGTTTAAAAGAAAAATATGGGTTTTAATCACTGCTTTGATTGTAGTATTTAGTATCTCTATGTCAAACTATTCTTGGGTTTCTGCAAAATCAGTTACTTCAAAGAATGAAGAACAAAAGAAAAATGAATTTATTCAGAAAGTTACTCCATATGTTTACTTAAATCATAATACTGAAAAATTTCAGTTGAAAAAGTCTGCTGTTCAAAAACTAACTAGTAAAGAAATAAAAAAAGCAAAAAAAATAATTTCGAATACAAATGGTGAGGTTAAAGAATATCGTTCCGATTTAAAAGTTTCTGGAGATAAATTTATTTCAAATCAATCTGCTCCTAGCAAAGGAATGTCAACATATGCTATTAATAAGAAAGAGAACTTTGATTGGGAATTTACGTGGTGGGGACTTAAAGTTTATTGGTCACATAAATTTGTAAATAAGTTGAAATCAAACTTAGTTCTTTATGGTTCTGCTACAGCTGCTTTAAATGCAACAATTGGGTACTTTTTATCTCCACCAGGGTGGGTTACAAGTCTTGTAACAGCTGTCGCTGGCATAGGAGTATGGACTTTTATTAAGCAAGATAAAGGTTGCGGTGTTTACTTAGATTGCTACGTTTATGTGCCATCACGTTGGTATTCTGCTTGTTAAATGAGGTGAAATTATGAGAAAAATGAATAAACAAACCATTTTTTGGGGGATTATTGCAATCGTTCTTTTGGCTGCATGGGTTATCTTTAATTAATTATATACAATTGAGTACCAAAAAGACCTTCTAAAAGTTATTTTTAATTTTTAGAGGGTCTTTTTTTTGTATTCAGATAAACGTTCTAGTCAGTCACCTAAGGAAAGTGAGTGGCCAGGATACATACTGAAATACTGAATAAAGAACTTTACGCTATCACTTCACTCACTTCATGGTTCAACTGCCATTGAACACCAAACGGATCTTCAGCGATACCGTAGGCTTCACTCCAAAACGTTTTTTGGATCGGCATGATAATATTGCCGTCTTGCGCGAGCTTATCGAATGTCTCGTGAATGACTTGGATGTCCGGCAGATGCAGAGCCAGCGTGACATTTTGTCCGATCGCCACCGGATCATGCGGCATCGCATCGGAAAACATGACGCGTGTGCCGTGAATAATTAATTGCGAATGCAGGACAAGCGACTGGACGTCTTTTTCAAACGGTTGACCGTCCGGACCATTGCCGGGACCAAATTCCATGATGTCAGGAATGTCTTGACCAAAGATGTTGGCATAGTAATGGATCGCCTCACGGGTATTACCGTTGAACACAAGGTAGGGAGTAATCGGCATATAGATGCTCCTCTCTATTTTAGGCACGGTTGGCTGATACTTATAGTATACCAAACGTTTGTTCTTATTTAAAGGGATTTCTGATTAAAAATGAAAGCGATATCATTTATTTTTTGAATTCCGATTAAATTCTAAAAAAATGGTTGTATCTTTCCAAATCACCGTCTATACTAAATTTATCGAAAGCGCTTTCGGTGAAATGGAGTGGTTACATGGGTACAATTTATGATTTAGCGAAAATAACCGGTTTTTCGATCACGACGGTCTCAAAAGCCTTAAATAATTATTCCGACGTCAGTGAGAAGACAAAAGCGAAAATCGTTCAGGCGGCAGCCGATATGGGCTACTTGCCAAACGCCCACGCTCAGTCGCTCTCGACGAAACGATCCTGGACGATCGGGGTCATGTTCTCGGAAGCAAACGAAGTCGGGATGATGCATCCATTCTTCAACGCAATCATTGAAAGTTTCCGGAAAGCAACGGAGCAGCAAGGCTATGACTTGATCTTCGCCTCGCGGAATCTGCGCAATCGGGACATGAGTTACCTCGAGCATTTCCAGCATCGGGCGGTCGACGGCATCGTCGTCATCTGTTCCGATCAAATGGACAAGCATGTGCAGGAACTGATTCAAAGTTCGATTCCAATCGTTGTCGTCGACATGGACAGCACCGATTGCAGTGTCGTCTTCTCGGATAACTTATCCGGCGGGACACTCGCCGTCAACCATCTCTACGAACTGGGACATCGTTTGATTGCCCATATCGCAGGCGATATGACGATTGATGCGGGACTGGCACGAATCGAAGGATACAAACAGGCGATGGATCGACTTGGCTTACCGATTCCAGACGGCTATCTGATCAACGGCGGATTTTTCTCGGTCGAAGAAGGAAAACAAGCGATGCAGACGTTGCTTGCTTTACCAAAACGTCCGACCGCGGTCTTCGTCGCAGGTGACCAAATGGCGATCGGGGCGATGGAAGCGATTCATGAAGCGGGCCTCCAGGTACCGCACGACATTTCCGTCGTCGGTTACGATGATATCGAAATGTCGAAATACGTCACACCTAAGCTGACGACGGTCCGGCAAGACACGGAACGGATCGGGCAGCATGCAGCAGAACTGTTAATCGAACAAATCGTCAACAAACGACGTGTCATGACGACGGATATCATTCCAGTCGACTTGATCGTCCGTCAGTCGACAGGACCCGTAAAACCATAATTTTTTTCGGAATCGCTCTCGCAGGTTGTCTTCGAGAAAACGCGAGAGCGGTTTCGAAATACATGATATTTTTTTGTACGTTTCCGAAAGGGCTTTCGGAACTTTTTTCAGACTATTTACGAAAGCGCTTTCGATATTTTTGGATAATAAATGAGACCGCTTACTTAGGGGACTACCAACAGATGAGAAGGATGGGATGACATGAAGAAGAAGTTTGTCAGCGTATTAACAATCGGCGCATTAACAGCAAGCGTTTTAGCAGGATGTTCAGGTGGCGAAGAGGAAAAAACGAGCGGCGGCAAGGAAGTTCTTAAAATCTGGTCGTTCACGGATGAGTTAAAAGAACCAATCAAGAAATTCGAAGAGAAAAACGGCGTCAAAGTCGAATTGACAATCGTTCCGATCGCGGATTACCCGACAAAATTAAAACCGGCACTTGAGAGCGGCGTCGGTGCACCGGATATCTTCACAGGTGAAATCGCCTTCTTGAAGCAATGGGTCGATGCCGGCTACTGGGCGAATCTCTCAGAAAAACCGTTTAACGCAGGCGAAGTCAAAGACGACTATATCCCGTATGTCTATGACATGGGGAAAGACAAAGACGGTAACGTTCGTGCCCTGTCATGGCAAACGACACCAGGTGGCGTCTACTACAAACGCAGCATCGCGAAAAAAGTTCTCGGCACAGATGATCCAAAAGAAATCGGGGCGATGATGAACTCGATGGACGGCGTCTTCGAAGTCGCTGAGAAGATGAAAGGCAAAGGCTACAAAATGTTCCCGGATGAAGGATCGATCCGTTGGTTCGCACAAGGAAATGAGCCGGAAGCTTGGGTCAACGACAAACAGGAACTCGTCGTGACAGAAGACAAGAAAAACTACATGGATTACGCGAAAGAGTTACGGACAAAACAATACACGGCACTTGCGCCGGAGTGGTCACCATCATGGTTCGCCGGTATGGATAAGCCGGTCAAAGTCAAAGAAAACGGTAAAGAAACCGAAACAGAAATCTTCTCGTATGTCCTTCCGACATGGGGCTTACATAGTGTCCTAAAAGAAAACGCGAAGAAATCAGCCGGTGACTGGGCTGTCACAAGCGGACCAAGCCCGTACTTCTGGGGCGGTACATGGTTAGGTGTCTACAAAGATTCGAAGAAACAAAAACTGGCTTATGATTTCGTTAAAATGATGACGCAAGACGAAGAATTCCTGACGGATTGGGCGAAAGAAACAGGCGACGTCCTCGCTTACAAACCGGTTACGGACAAAATCAAAACCGACTTCAAAGATGAGTTCCTCGGCGGACAGAACAACTACGAGTTCTTCCTCGATCAAGCAGACAAGATCACACCGGGAATCGTGACGAAGTACGACCAACAGCTTGACACATTGTACGGTGCATCAGTCATGGAATATGTCCAAGGCAAAAAGTCGAAAGACGAAGCACTTGCTGAATTCTACAAAAAAGTCAAAAATGCGTATCCGGACGTTAAAGTACCGGAATAAGGAGTCTAGGTGGGGCGATCCTCGCTTCACCTTTTCTTATTTAAGAAAGGGGTTTGACCTGTGAAAAAACTTGATCGCCATGGTTATCTGTTCATCGCACCGTTTTGGATCGTCTTCTTGATCTTCAGCATCTACCCGGTTGCCTTGACGTTCTATTACAGTTTCACCAACTACACAGGCGCAGAAGGCGAACAACTCGTCGGACTCGCGAACTATACGCGTTTGCTCGGAGATACGTACTTCATTGAAGCATTCTTCAATACGATCAAGATTTGGGGGCTGAACTTCATCCTGCAAATCGGGGGAGCGTTGATGCTCGCCTTACTTTTCTCGGATTTACAGCTTAAGCTCAAAGGTCTCGCCTTTTTCCGCGCGACGTTCTATCTGCCGAACTTGATCACGATTAGCTCTGTTGCCTTATTGTTCGGCATCCTGCTCGACTGGCAGCATGGTTCACTGAACATGATGCTGATGAAAATCGGTTTGATCTCGGAGCCGATCAACTGGTTGACACAACCGGTCACAGCACAGATTTCCGTCTCCCTCATCCTGACCTGGATGTGGCTTGGTCACTCGTTCATCGTCGTCATGGCGGGTGTATCTGGCATCTCGAAGGATTATTTCGAAGCGGCACTGATTGACGGTGCGACCCGCTGGCAAATCTTCTCACGGATCACGTTGCCGCTCTTAAAACCAATCCTGCTCTACATCATGATCACGTCACTGATCGGCGGACTGCAATTGTTCGACTTACCGATGTTGATCACGGACGGTGTCGGTGCGCCGGATGGTGCCCTGAACACGATGGTCTTGTATCTCTACAACCAAGCCTTTAAATACAACAACTATGGCTACGCCGCTGCTGTCGCATACGGATTGTTTGCCATCACGCTCGTCTTTTCAATCATCGTCTTCAAAGGGATGTTCCGAAAAGAACGTTCAGCGAAAGGAGCCTGACCGATGGAACGAAATGCAGAAGCACGTCGGATCGTGCCACAAACGGAAGATCAACCGGAACGTTCAGAACGTCCGCTGAAATTGACACCACCACCGAAGCAGAAAAAAGCCTGGTTCGGGAAAAGTCTGATCTACGTCGGACTGATTGCCTTGACGATCGCCTGTATCATTCCGTTTTTGATGATGATCATCAACGCGACCCGTTCGAACGAAGAAGTGTTATCCGGTTTCTCATTGATTCCCGGGAACTCGCTCGCTGAAAACTATGCCGCTTTAAGCTCTTACGTCAACATCTGGTCCGGCTTCAAGAACAGTCTGATCATCGCCGTCCTCGTCACCGTCCTATCGGGATATTTCTCGGCGATGACTGCATTCGGATTTGCCTTCTACCAGTTCAAAGGAAAAAACGTCCTGTTCGTCTTCATGCTCGTCATGATGATGATTCCGGGACAACTCGGATTGATCGGGTTCTACGAACTCAGTAAGAACTTAGGTCTACTCGACAGCTTCATCCCGTTGATCGTTCCGGCGATTGCCAGTCCGTTCACCGTGTTCTTTGTCCGTCAGTATCTGCAGACGGTCATGCACCCGAGTTTGATTGAGGCAGCACGGATGGACGGCGCGAGTGAGATGCGGATTTTCCACACGATTGCTTTGCCGATGATGATGCCGGCAATCGCCACGATGTCGATCTTTACGTTCATCGGTTCATGGAACAACTACATCATGCCGCTCGTCCTGCTCTTCTCACCGGAAAAGTATACGTTGCCGGTCTTGATGGGCTTCCTCAAAGGATCACAAGTCGCCGAAAACCTCGGTTCGCTCTATCTCGGAATCGCGATTTCCGTCGTACCGATCATGATCGCCTTCCTGTTCCTCTCGAAATACATTGTCAGCAGCATCTCAGCTGGTGCCGTGAAAGAATAAACTGGTAAAGGAGCTTACATCTATGAAATTTGCACCGAACTTCGTCTTCGGGACGGCGACGTCCTCGTACCAAATCGAAGGCGCACACGACGAGGGTGGTCGTACCCCGTCGATTTGGGATACATTCTGCGATACGGACGGAAAAGTTTTTGAAAAACATAACGGGGATGTCGCCTGCGACCATTACCACCGTTTTGAGGAAGATATTCAACACATCAAAAAGTTAGGTGTCGACACGTACCGCTTCTCGATTGCCTGGCCACGGATCTTCCCGAGTAAAGGGCAGTTCAATCCGGAAGGGATGGCATTCTACAAGACACTGGCAACACGTCTCCAGGAAGAAGGCATCAAACCGGCTGTCACACTCTATCACTGGGATCTTCCGATGTGGGCGCACGAAGAAGGCGGCTGGGTCAACCGTGAGTCGGTCGACTGGTTCCTCGACTTCGCCCGTGTCTGCTTCGAAGAACTCGACGATATCGTCGACTCGTGGATTACGCACAACGAACCATGGTGTGCCGGCTTCTTGAGCTACCACCTCGGTCAGCATGCACCGGGTCACACGGACATGAATGAAGCCGTCCGGGCCGTTCACCATATGCTGTTGTCACACGGAAAAGCGGTCGAGATGCTGAAAGGGGAGTTCAATTCAGCGACGCCGATCGGCATCACATTGAATTTGGCACCGAAGTACGCGAAAACGGATTCCGTCAACGATCAGATCGCGATGAACAATGCCGACGGCTATGCGAATCGTTGGTTCCTTGATCCGATCTTCAAAGGACAGTATCCGGTCGACATGATGAATCTGTTCTCGAAATACGTCCATACGTACGACTTCATCCACGCGGGAGACCTCGCGACGATTTCGACACCATGTGATTTCTTCGGGATCAACTTCTACAGCCGGAACCTGGTTGAGTTCAGTGCCGCGAGTGACTTCTTACACAAAGACGCCTACTCGGATTATGACAAGACCGGCATGGGCTGGGATATCGCTCCAAGTGAATTCAAGGACTTGATCCGCCGCTTGCGGGCCGAGTATACGGACCTGCCGATCTTCATCACAGAAAACGGGGCTGCGTTTGACGACCGGCTCGTTGACGGCAAGATTCACGATCAAAACCGGATTGATTACGTCGCGCAGCATCTGCAAGCTGTATCTGATCTAAATGAGGAAGGCATGAACATTGCCGGGTATTACCTCTGGTCGCTGCTCGACAACTTCGAGTGGAGCTTCGGGTATGACAAACGATTCGGCATCATCTACGTTGATTTCAATACACAGGAACGAATCTGGAAAGACAGCGCGCATTGGTATGCGAATGTCATCCGGACGCATAAGGCAGCACTTCCGCAAGAAGCGTAACGTCGTCGAACAGGCAAGGTCGAATTCATCGCCCTTGCCTGTTGTTCATTCAAAGGAGGAATTACAGATGAAGAAATGGCTCGCAGTCGCCCTCGGAACGGGACTTGTTCTGTCATACGCCGGGACTGGTCATGCCGAGAAGGCGGACAAAAAAGATAAGACGAAATGGAAAATGGTCTGGTCGGATGAATTTACGAAACAACAGCTCGACCGGACGAAGTGGACGTATGATACGGGAAACTGGATTGTCGATGCTGAAGGGAATGCGATTTCACCGGGTTGGGGCAATAATGAAAAACAATATTATACGACCAAAAAAGACAATTCCTTTATCCGCGACGGCAAACTCGTCATCCGGGCAAAAGAAGAAAAAACGACCGACTCGCTCGGTTCGTACGACTATACATCAGCCAAACTGAAAACCAAAGGCTTATTCAGCAAGACATACGGACGTTATGAAATCAAAGCGAAACTGCCGACCGGCAAAGGGTTATGGCCGGCGTTCTGGATGTTGCCGGAGCAGGACAAATACGGGGCATGGGCCTCGTCCGGTGAAATCGATGTCATGGAAGCGTGGGGCAGTCAGCCGGAAAAGGTCGCCGGGACGATTCACTACGGCGAGAACTGGCCGAACAATAAATACACCGGTAAGGACTACCACTTCCCGGACGGCGGACGGATCGACCAATGGCATACGTATGCCGTCGAGTGGGAGCCGGGCGAACTCCGCTGGTATGTGGACGGCAACCTCTATCAAACACAAAACGACTGGTACAGCAAAGGCAAAAACACGGCCACCAACTACAGTTATCCGGCACCCTTCGACCAGAACTTTTATCTCGTGATGAACCTCGCGGTCGGCGGCTGGTTTGACGGTGAAGTCGACGAAACGACGAGGTTCCCGGCCGAGATGGAAGTCGATTATGTCCGGGTCTATGATCTGAAGAACCGCGATTACCGTGAACCGGTCGAGCCGGTCTATGAAGACGTGACGTTACCGGATGGGGCAAAACAACCTTTAGAAGACGGCAATCTCGTGTATGATCAAGCGTATGAAAAAGTGATCAAGACGATTACTGACGGCGCGCAAGTCCTTGACCCGACGTACTGGAACTATGTGACGTTGCCGGACTTTGGCGGCAAGGGATCGGTCGACGTGACGGAGCAGGACGGAACCCGCTTCGCCAGCGTCACGATCGACCAACCGGGTGCTCAAAACTATGCCCACCAGTTGATTCAAAAGATTTCGCTCGCCCAAGGCGGACGGTATGAAGTCAGCTTTGACGCCAGCAGTGAACAAGCACGGACAATCGTCGCGAAAGTCGGTGGCGGGGCAGAACGCGGCTACACGAAGTACTCGAACGAAGAAGTCATCGATTTGACACCAACCGTCAAACGCCATACGTTCACATTCGATATGGCAGCAGAAACGGATCTTGCGGCACGACTTGAGTTCAACCTCGGTCTGGCTAAAGCAGGGGTCAAAATTGGTAACGTCCGCGTCGAACAAGTGCCACGCGGTGAAATTGATGAAACCGCAACAAAACCAGCTTTACCGGACGGCAATCACATCTATAACGGTACGTTTGATCAAGGCGCGATGGATCGCCTGACATACTGGCAGTTTGATGCCGGTCAGACAAAAGGTACGGGAACGGTTGATCCGGTGACACGTGACTTTACATTCAAAACAAAAGCACAGACGAAAAAGGGACAACCGGCGACGCTGACGCAACGTGGTGTCCAACTGCAGGAAAACCATCAGTATATCTTACGTTTTAAAACGAAAGCCGAACGGATCAAACAACTGCAAGTCAAGTTGACGAATGCGGACGGAACGGTTTCGTATCTGCCAACGCGTGACGTGCCGTTGACGAAATCCGCAACGACAGTCGAAGTACCATTTACGATGACGAAAGCGACAGATTTAAATAGTTTACTCCAGTTCAACTTCGGAACGGCGAAAGGTGAAGTGACACTCGATGACGTCGAATTGATGGATGTCACACCGATCGAAGTCGATCGGTCACCGCTCAAAAATGGTTCGTTCACGGACGGACTGAACTTCTGGAGTTCATACGTCCATTATGACGCGCAAGCGGTCGTTTCAACGGTCAATGACGCCGCGAAACTCGCCATCGCATCAGAAGGACAGGAACCATGGAGCGTTCTGTTGGAGCAAGGTAACTTGCAGCTCGTCAAAGGGCAGACGTATCAGTTGACGTTTAAGGCATCGTCGACGGTCGCACGACCACTCGAAGTCACTGTCGAAAATGCAGCGTACACACGTTACTTCAGTCAAATCGTTGAACTCGGAACGGAAGCGAAAACGTATCAGTTTGACTTTACGCTCGGTCAAGACGATACAGCCGGACTGAAATTCCTGCTTGGGAAAGCAGCCGGTTCTCCGTTTGCCGCGCATGATGTGACGATTGATGATGTGAAACTGGAAGTGAAATAACACGAATTAAATTGTTTTATACAAAACGTCCAGAATGACTTCCTCGCTTGTCGAAGGGGAAGAGACTTCTAGACGTTTTTATTTTCATGTAAAAAAGGAATTTAAATCCAATTCGGAGAAAGGATATACCATGCAATTTTAGAGGAGGAACACCATCATGGTTCGTTCGACGAAACAGTATGTCGCGTTGTTTGTCGTGCTTTTGATCGCAATAATCAGTATCAATGCCTGGCCGGCGAGTCTTTATCCGGACGGTTCGATTGGTCTGCTTCAAATCGCAGCATCCATCGTTTGGCTGATCTTTTTAATCGGTTCTGTGATACTGGTCCGCGAAGAAAAGACAATCTTGTTTGTCTTCAATTACCTGCGTCTCGGGTTATTAGCCGGCATTATTGTCTATTTAGTCACGTTTTTTGAGCGCTACTGGTTAGGGGAACTTTGGTTTGATATCGTATCAGCTATTCAATATCCGTTTTATTATCTGTTTGCGGTCCCGCTGTTTGGGTTCAATGCCTGGTTTGACGTCTTGTATGGACAGTTTGCGCTGTTTGCCGGGTTTGCTTATATCGTGCTGGCGATTGGCGTAAGTGTCCGATACAAAAGACTAGAGGCGAAGCGATTGCGGTACTGACAAGCTGATTTTTCTAATCCATCGTTTTCCTCGGACAGCGCGCCTTGGCGCGCTTTTCGTGTCGAAGAGGTGCAGGAAGTTTAAGAAAGAACCGGAATGAGCTGATGGTGTAGGACAGATTCAATCAAAGTGACCGTCTCGAAGGTTGCTGCGTAATCAACCGTTTCGTGTTCGGTATGCTCATGCATGTATCCGACAGACAGATTAACAGAAGGGATGCCGAAGCCGGCAAACACCTTGGCATCACTTGATCCGCCGTTCGTTGTCGTTTGCCAGTCGGTCATTCCAGCGAGACATCCGGCTTCCTCGAACAGCTGACCGAACTCTTGTGTGCAAAACGGTATTTGATTTCGGCAGGCCGTGACAATATCGCGTGTTCCACGGCGGTCGACAACGATGGTGGCATCCACATCATGGAGGAAATCCGGATCAATTCCTTCCGCACCGCGGCATCCGATTTCTTCCTGAACGGTAAAAGCGAGTTTCAGGGTGCCAGAAAAGTTTGTATTTTGGACACGATCGAGTACTTCAAGTATTGCCGTGATGCCGGCACGATCGTCAGCTCCAAGGATGCCGCTGGAACTGCGGAGGTTCGTCCCGTCCTCTAGAATGACCCGACCTTCCTCGATCAGTTCGACCGTATCCATATGAGCGGACAACAGCACGGTCGGACCGACGCCATACTGGATGGTTGCCAGTACATTTCCCTGCTTATCGGTATACAGGAAATCTGTGCTCGATCTTAAATGATTGCGGAGATGCATGGCGACCAGTCGCTCCCGTTTGCTGACGCCCGGGATATCGAGCCATGTCAACAAACGGTGCTTAAATTGTTCAAGTCGTAATGTTTCGACATAAGTCCGGTCTTCAGTCAGCCGGTAAAGACGTTCGGCCAACGATAATAAAGAAGAAAATCCGCTTTTCCGGTAGTCAAGATGTAACGTCAGTTGCGTTAATCCCATCGTCATCTGATAGGGAAGGGCAAGCTGAAGAAGTTGCCACTGCTCAAGCGACGGAGCGCGTTTTAACAGGATTGATGCCCGACCGCGGCCATGACCGTCACAACAAGACAACGTCGGGATATCGAGTGCGTTCAGCCAACGGACGATTCCCCGAATGTATGGATCAAAGGATTGATACGGTAAATCATTCGTCGAGGGATCAATCATTGCTTCACGACCGGGTAGGTTCTCGAAAGGGACCTGCTGAATCCACTCGATCAGCTGACGGTCGTTCCAGTCTACTACCGGATATTGTAAAATGGAGTCAGTCAAACAAGCGACGTGTGTTTTATTGAATTGATCGTCCCGGCTCAGACCATGTCGTGCTAACAGAATCGTTGCGTTTGTCATATAAAAACAGCTCCTTGTTGGATAAGTTGTTTTCAGTTTAGCAAGGGAGCTGTGACAGGCTGTCACACGTCAAAAATAGGAGGAAAAGCATGGAACAATCCGAACATCTCAAAGAAAAACGGCCTGGACACAGATTTCCGAGAAGGACAGTTGAAGAGATGGAATTCCAACGTAAGATGAGACTTAACCATTTTATTCGGCAAGCCGAGTTTTTTAAGCTGTCGGAAAAACCGGATTTTGTTCAAGCAAAGAAGTGGTTGTTACAGGCACTACGTATAGAAAAGAATCATCCAATCGCCAATTATCGACTGGGATATCTTCTTTATCGTGAGCACCAGTACGAACTGGCAGTTTATCATTTTAAGACGGCGCTTGACGGAACGGAGACCGATGTCTTGAGTGAGACACAGTTAATTTTAGCGAATACCTTTCTCGTTAATTGCGGAATGGCGATTACACGGGAGGCCTTGCGTGAGTTAGAGGACTTGGAACTTCGGATCGAAGGAGAGATAGACCAGGAACGCATTGAACGCTACCGGGCTGAAATGCTTGTCCAGGAAGAAAATATGTTAGACCGTTTGTATTATCGGAAAATCACGGCAGGCCATGAAACGATTATCAATGAAGAACAGTTTTACGACATCCGTCCGGATAAAGGAGAGCTGTTACTCCGAAGTTCGGATGATGGGAAAACATTGCAGGTGTTCGGAAAACCAGCTGAATCATTAAACCTACATATGTTCTTGACCCTCGTGTTACTGAATCAAAAATCATTTCAACCGTATCCGGTTTTACAGGATGCCTTGTCTGAATTAGGGGGACAAAGGATTTCTTACAACTATATGCGTCAGATAATCCGGAGAATTCGTGATCAGTTTGTTACGTTGAATTTGATTGAATCGACATCTATTTCTTCTCTTGATTCTTCACGTCCTGTCCAAGGATTTCGGATTCACCCGAACTGGTCGGTGACAATTCTTTGCCGGGCAGATGATTTCATTCATCCGATTCAAAAGGAGAGAAGCGATGTTTAGTCCAGTCAGTGAACGTGAGGAAAAAAGCGGAGAACGAAAAGCAAAGTCCCGGAAGACGATTCGATTACGCGACTCGGGTGCTTTTGCATTAGGGTTGTGGTTGACGCTTTTGGTCCTCTTGGTATCCCCGTTAATCTTGATGTTTGTCGTCATGTATTTGGCAGGAACACGATAATTCAATCTTATATTCAAGAGAGGTCTGTCGCGAAGCGATGGATCTTTTTTTTGAGTTCATAAAAACTTTCTGACAAATCATCCCTGTAAAAATCAAAAAGTCAAAACACATTCTAAAAAAATCCTCTATAATCAAATTATCACTAAAATTTGGAATTTTAAAATTGAGGAGGAATTGACATGAACAAGGCAGTAAAAATCATCATGACCGGTGTACTGAGTCTCTCGTTGATCAGTGTGACATCAGCAGAAAGCCACGCCGCGACTAAAGCGAAGGCCTTCAAAAACTGTACAGAGATGCATGATAAATACAAAGGTGGCGTCGCGAAGAAAAAGGGGCTTAAAAACCGGACCGGTTACGATAAAAACGGAAAAGCCATTTATAAAAAGACACAGTATGCTGCACACGTCAGCTTAGCGACGTATAACCTCAATACAAAAAGTGACCGTGACAAAGACGGCATCGCCTGCGAACGTTAAAAAAAAGACCCACTTCCAATTTGGAAAGTGGGTCTTCGCGCGTTTAGTTGAAGTTTTTCTTGAGGAAGTCCGTTACTTCTTCCGGTGTTTTTGCGTTGGCACTGTGCAAGTGACCGAGTTTCTCGTTGTTTTGGAAGACGAGTAAGCTTGGAATGCCCATGACGACGTTGTCTGATGCGATTTCCGGGAATTCATCTTTGTCGATCGTATAGATCGGCAGTTCGCTGAATTGTGATTCGACATCCGGCATGAAATAGTCCATCCGTTTGCAGTCTGGGCACCAGTCGGCTTCGAACTTGATGATGACCGGTGTGTCGCTTGCGATTAATTCTTTGAATGTATCTTCACTCTTAATGTAGTTACTCATGTGTTAGTCCCCCTGTTGTTGGTGTATATCTTTAGTCTACTGATTCCAGGCGCAAGATGCACGGATTATGATTGAAGGGTAGCCATGTTCTGCAAAAGTGTTGTAGAAGAAAATAGCAAAAGTATGCGCAAATTGCACAAGAAGCATCAATCCACAATAAAATATGATTTGCCTTGAGGAAACACTATTGGTCTTTTGTTAATTAACTAGTTTTAAGCAAAATGATTTCTATAGACCCACTTGATTTCGACCTGTTACGATGAGGTTTGCTAATCGACAGAGCGAGTGGGGGCGACAAAAATGGATCAACAAAAATATGATAATTTAAAGCTTGGTGAGCGTGGTGCCATGATCAGCATCATTGCCTATATTGTCTTATCGGTCATCAAATTGATTGTCGGCTACACGGCGGATTCAGCGGCGTTACGGGCAGACGGTTTAAACAATACGACGGATATCATCGCCTCAATTGCGGTTTTGATCGGATTACGAATCTCAAGACGTCCGGCAGATGATAATCATAAATACGGACACTGGAAAAGTGAGACGATTGCCTCGATGGTCGCTTCCTTCATTATGATGGCAGTTGGACTACAGGTCTTGATCGATACGGTTTCGACGTTGTTCGAAGGAAAGCAGGAGTCGCCGGATATCGTCGCGGCTTACGTCGGGATTGGTTCCGCCATCGTGATGTATTTCGTTTATCGTTACAACCGGAACCTATCACGGAAAATTGACAGCAAGGCCGTCATGGCGGCTGCGAAAGACAACTTATCCGATGCCTGGGTCAGTATTGGAACGACGATCGGGATTGTTGGGTCCCAGTTCGGGATGCCGTGGCTTGATATCGCGACGGCAATCGTCGTCGGATTCTTGATCTGTAAAACGGCTTGGGATATTTTCTCGGAAGCGTCCCATGAATTGTCGGATGGATTTGATGAACAGAAGCTGAAGATGTATGAAGATGTGATTTTTGATTTAGAGGGTGTCAAAGGAATCAAGTCGATCAAGGGACGGAATTATGGGAATAATGAAGTCGTGGATGTCGTGATTCTCGTCAACTCGCAATTAAACGTCAATCAAGCACATGATATCGCGACGAAAGTCGAAGATACGCTGACGGATGAATATGGTGTCTACGATATTCATGTCCATGTTGAGCCGGAGTGAAGCACGTGATAAAAGGAACGATCGTCTTCTGACGACCGTTCTTTTTTTAATTGGAAGGTTTATATCCCATCACTGCAACGGTATGGAATTGCCTTGAGACGGGACCTTCGACAAGTATGATATCGGTAAAACCATGTGTTTTTGCAGCGGGAATGACTTGGGTTTGTACCAAATCCTTCACGCCAGTCCAGATTTCATCATTTTTGCCATCACAGAACGTGATGACGAAATGACCACCCGGTTTTAAGGCATGATAAAGAGCTGCTAAGGTACCGGAGATGTTTTCCCAAAAATAGAGTGTATGTATCGTAAATACTTTATCGAACTGTTCATTTTGAAATGCCAATTGATTTAAATCTCCATACAGTACCTTAACCCGATTGGATTGGATCGCCACTTTGTTTCTTTTTTGTACCGAACGCAGCATGGCAGAAGAAGAATCGATACCGGTAATCTGTTTTGCTAATGATTGATGGACAAGTCGCTCGATGGCATAACCTGCCCCGCAGCCAAGTTCTAGAATGGTGTCATCTTGTTGGACGTTCAGCAGATTTACGGTCCACTCAGTCTCAGGTTGATGTTGTCTCACCATCTTTTCCCCGATGTATGTGCCAAACCGTCCTGTAGGATGTGCATATTGCTGATCAATGAAACGTTTAATGGTGGCAATGATGGTGATCCGCTCCTTCCGCTTAGAAATTCCGTTCAATCGTTAAAGCCAGTGCCCCGAATTGTTTTTCGGATTCGCTTGAGTAAATGGTATAGGTTGCGTTTAACTAAATTTAGCGAGAATTCTCCCACCTCTAAGCGTACCGGGGCGAAGCCAAGCGTAGGTGGGAGATGAATCGCCCGTCTTGGTAAGACTGCAATCGTTTGATACAATCAGTGTAACTCATCAAAAGGACTGATATATAAATGAAAATGGACACAAATAAACATTCAGTCTTCCTTCTGAATTATCACCTTGTCCTCGTCGTGAAATACAGACAAAAAGTGATCGATGACGCCATCTCGGAGTTCGCGAGACAGACGTTCGAACGAATCGGCGCGTCGTATCATATCACGCTGAACGAGTGGCATCATGACGGCGATCATATCCATGTGCGGTTCAAAGCACACCCGAACACGGAAATGTCAAAGTTTCTGAACGCTTACAAGAGTGCAAGCAGCCGACTGATCAAACGAGACTTTCCGCATGTCAAGAAACAACTATGGAAAGAAATGTTCTGGTCTCGAAGTTACTGTCTCGTGACGACCGGAGGTGCGACAAGCGACGTCATCAGACACTATATCGAAAAACAAGGAAAGGAGTGATTGCTTTGCTGAAGGCGTACAAGTTTCGACTCTATCCGACGAAACCCCAACAAGAATATTTCGTGAAGACGTTCGGTTGTGTCCGTTTCGTCTACAATAAGATGCTCGAAGAGCGGATCCGATTGTATGAAGATTCGAAGCTCAACCCTGACGCGAAGCAGAAGCTCCCAACCCCGGCAAAGTACAAGCCCGAATTCCCTTTCCTCAAAGAAGTCGACAGTCTTTCTCTTGCGAACGCTCAGATGCACTTAAACAAGGCGTATACCAACTTTTTTCGGGATAACTCTGTCGGGTTTCCGAAATTCAAATCGAAGCACAACGACCGAGCCTCTTACACAACAAACAATCTGAAGGGAAGCATCCGCATCGAAGATCGTAAGGTGAAACTTCCTAAAATCGGTTTTGTGATGTTGAAACAACATCGTCCGTTTGATGGTGTGATCAAGTCCGCGACGGTCTCGATGACGAAGACGCGGAAATTCTTCATCTCCATCCTTGTCGATCAAGCCGAAGCGCAATGGGTTCCAGCCCAAAATAAAGTAGGAATCGACCTTGGTTTGGAGCACTTCGCCATCATGACAAATGATGAGCGTGTTTCTGAGAAGGTTGACAATCCTCGTTTTCTTCGAAAGTCCGAAGAGAAGATAAAGAAGGCGCAACGCGCCTTGTCCCGCAAGGAGATCGGGAGTAAGAACCGAGAGAAGGCGAGGATCATCCTCGCCAAGAAGCATGAAAAGATTGCACATCAACGTCAAGATTTTCTTCATAAGCTGTCGAAACGGATGGTTGACGATAACCAAGTCATCGTCGTCGAGACACTTAAATCGAAGAACATGATGAAGAACCATAAGATCGCCAAATCGATTGGAGATGTCAGTTGGTATGGGTTCGTCCGACAGTTAGAATACAAATGCGCATTCTACGGACGAACACTTATCAAGGCGGATCAATGGTACGCCTCGACCCAAATCTGTTCTTCTTGTGGAGTAAAAGGCGAGAAGAAAACAATCGATGTACGCGAGTGGACATGTACTTGCGGTGCGCATCATGATCGAGATATCAATGCAAGTATCAACTTGTTGCTGTTAGCAGACTGAAAACCCTTCAGGGTGGGAACCACCCGATGAGCTTGGTAAATAACCGTAGCTAGTAAAAGTACGATCTTCCCAAGAAGCTTCCACTTCAATTTGCGAAGCAAATAAGTGGTGAGTAGTTCACTTGTACGTTTCTTTCATTATACGTGAGATGAATCATATCCTCGTTGCAAATATGTGCATTTTCACATTGTTTCTGCGTTGACATTCGACCTAAATGGGCGTAATTTAGTTTACATAGATAATCGTTCGATATGGAACGATTCGAAATGGAACACGGAGGTGGAAGGATGGAAACAGAGCAACGGGAGCCGGTTCGTTCAACGGCCATGATGCAGTCGTTTTGGAATGTGCAACGGCATCTTGTTCGGGCGGCGCATCAGACAGCGCAGGAAAATGGACTCAGTTTACCGCAATTTCACAGCTTGATGACGATTGCCCCAAGAAGTCCGATTACGCAAAAGGACCTTGCCGCGCATACACATTTACCGAAAAGCACCCTCAGTCAATCGATTGAAGGACTTGTTCAATCGGGCTGGGTGATCCGGGAAACGAATCCGGACAACCGGCGGGAAGTCGTCTTACGTTTGAGTGATCACGGTCGGCAGTTCGTCGAGACAATCAAACAACAGGAAGCCGGGATGCAACAACGGCTCGAACAGGTTCTCGATCAAATCGATCCTGCCGTCTTTGAACAGATGTTGCAGACGCACGCGCAAATTGCGGAAGGATTAAAGGAGATTTTGTCACCAGGAAACGGAGGCTGTACAGATGATTAAGTTACTCAAAAATCTGACGACCTATAAATGGGCCGTCTTTGCTGTCTTGATTCTGGTCTTCGCCCAATCGATGTCGGATTTATACTTACCGACCTTAATGGCGGACATCATCGATAAAGGGGTCGTGACGGGAGATACGGCGTACATTTGGAAAATCGGTGCGGTCATGCTTGGGATTACGGGGCTTGGGGCACTTGCGGCGATTGCTGCCAGTTACTACTCCTCAAAAGCCGCGATGGGACTCGGACGCGACATCCGCCGAAAAGTCTTTAATCACGTCGAACGGTTTACGTTACAGGAGTTTGATCAGGTCGGAACGGCTTCCTTGATTACGCGGACGACAAACGATATTACCCAAGTCCAGCAGGTTGTCATCATGATGCTGCGGATGGTCGTCAGTGCGCCAATCATGTTTGTCGGTGGACTGATCATGGCCGTCTCAAAAGATGCGAAGCTGTCACTCGTCATCGTTGCCGCGATGCCGGTATTGGTCGTGTCGATTCTGTTGATTCTCTGGAAAGGGGTTCCGTTATTTGGCCAAGTCCAGAAACGGCTTGACCGCTTGAACTTAGTCTTACGGGAAAACCTGACCGGGATTCGTGTCATCCGCGCTTTCAATCGGGAATCGCAGGAAAAGGTCCGTTTAACAAAAGCGAACGCGGATTTAACGGATGTCTCGATCAAGGTCAATAAAATCATGGCCTTTTTGATGCCGGTCATGATGCTCGTGATGAACTTGACGGTCGTCGGTGTCATTTGGTTCGGTGGCATCCGGATCAATAACGGCGGAATGCAAATCGGAGACTTGATGGCCTTCATTCAATACGTCATGCAGATCATGTTTGCCCTCGTCATGGCGTCCGTCATGTTCGTCATGATTCCCCGGGCAGCGGTCTCGGCGAAACGGATTAATGAAGTGCTCGAGATGGAACCGACGATGGTCGATGCCGGAACAGCATCCGCTGACCGCGAACGCGGGACCCTTGTCTTTGACCGGGTGACATTCAGTTATCCGGGAGCAGAGGCACCGGTCTTATCAGATATTAGCTTTACCGCCCGACCGGGTGAAATCACGGCCGTCATTGGCGGAACGGGTTCCGGAAAATCAACGCTCGTTAATCTGATTCCGCGATTTTATGATGTGACGGACGGTAGCATCCAAGTCAACGGTGTTGACAGCCAAGCTGTCCCGCAGGAAGAATTACGTTCGAAAATCGGTTTTGTCCCGCAAAAAGCGTTGTTGTTCACCGGAACGATCGCGGATAACATCCGGTTCGGGAAAGAGGACGCAACGGACGAAGAGATCCAGCATGCGTCGCGCGTCGCTCAAGCGACAGATTTTATTGAACGGATGCCAGACCAGTATGACTCAATGATTGAACAAGGCGGTTCCAACGTCTCCGGTGGTCAAAAACAACGATTGTCGATTGCCCGGGCGCTTGTCCGTAAACCGGACATCTATGTCTTTGACGACAGCTTCTCCGCTCTCGATTTTAAAACCGATGCAACGTTACGGAAAGCCTTGAAGCAGGAAACCGAGGATGCAACCGTCCTGATCGTCGCCCAGCGTGTCAGCACGGTCATGGATGCCGATCAGATCATTGTCCTCGAAGAAGGTAAAATTGCCGGGATCGGAACGCATGACGAACTGTATGAAACAAACGACGTCTATCAGGAAATCGTCAAATCCCAACTGTCAGAGGAGGAGATCGCATGAGTACCAGTAATACAAAACGACCTGCCGGCGGTCCTCCAGGTGGACCGGGTGGTGGTCCTGGCGGCGGGAACATGATGATGATGGGCGAAAAACCAAAAAACTTCAAAGCGACATTCCGGCGTTTGCTCGGTTATCTGAAACCACGCCGGAACGCTCTCATAGCTGTCTTTGTCGCAGCCATTCTCAGTACGATCTTTATGATTGCCGGACCAAAAATCATGGGGACGGCGATCACGGAACTGTTTGAAGGAGCATACGCCAAGTTCCAGGGGGTTCCGGGAGCGGAAATCGACTTTACGAAAATCGGACAGATTTTGCTGTTACTCGCCGGACTGTATGTCATCAGCAGTCTGTTCAGTTACCTGCAACAGTATCTGATGTCTGGGATTGCGCAAAAAACCGTCTATGATTTACGCGAAGATGTGAATCAGAAGCTGGAGCGGTTACCACTCAAGTATTATGACGGCCGGCCGAACGGGGAGACGCTCAGTCGGGTCACGAATGACATCGATACAATCGGCAGTACGCTGCAACAAAGTGTGACCTCGTTCATCACGTCGATCGTGACGATTGTCGGGATTTTAATCATGATGCTGACGATCAGTCCGTTGCTAACATTGATCTCACTTGTCTCGTTACCGATCTCGATTTTCGCGATTCGTCCGATTCTGAAACGGTCGCAAAAATACTTTGCCGATCAACAACGGACGCTCGGACAACTGAACGGTCATGTTGAAGAGATGTATACCGGTCACCCGGTCGTCAAAGCATTTGGTCATGAACGCAGAGCGGTCGAACAATTTGATGCGGTTAATGAAGAATTGTATGAAGCGGGACGAAAAGCCCAGTTCATCTCCGGGATCATCATGCCGATGATGATGTTCATCGGAAATATCAGTTACGTCTTGATCAGTGTCGTCGGGGGGATTCTCGTCACCCAGCGCAGCATCTCGATCGGGGACATTCAAGCGTTCATCACCTATACACGTCAGTTCACGCAACCGATCACCCAGACGGCGAACATTGCGAACATCGTCCAGTCGACGGTCGCTGCTGCCGAACGGGTCTTTGAACTGTTGGATGAAGAAGAGGAAGTCAAGGAAGTGACGACTCATCAACTGACGAAAGCCGACGGAGCGGTTGCTTTCGAGCATGTCGACTTCGGTTACGACGAACAGTTGTTGATTGAAGACATGAACATCGACGTCAAACCGGGGCAAACGGTGGCGATCGTTGGTCCGACCGGTGCCGGGAAAACGACGTTGATTAATTTATTGATGCGCTTTTACGAATTGAATCGTGGTGTCATCCGGATTGACGGCATCGATACCCGGAAGATGTCACGCGAGGATTTGCGGACGACGTTCGGGATGGTGTTGCAAGATACGTGGCTCTTTAACGGTACGATTCGTGATAATCTTGCTTACGGAAAAACTGGTGCGACGGAAGAGGAAATCGTCGAAGCCGCAAAAACAGCCCACGCCGATCACTTCATCCGGACATTGCCGGACGGCTACGATACCGTACTAAATGAAGAAGCATCGAATATCTCGCAAGGGCAAAAACAGTTGTTGACGATTGCCCGCGCCGTCCTCGCTGATCCGCCAATCATGATTCTCGATGAAGCGACGTCAAGCGTCGATACGCGGACAGAAATCTTCATTCAGCAAGCGATGAAACGCTTGATGGAAGGACGGACCAGCTTCGTCATCGCTCACCGTCTGTCGACGATTAAAGATGCGGATTTGATTTTAGTCATGGATCAGGGACAGGTCATCGAACAGGGAACGCACGAAACCTTGCTCGAAGCAAACGGTTTTTATGCCGATCTTTACAACAGTCAGTTCTCGGAAAAAGAAGTAGTCTAAAGTAAGTTGGAATTTCTAGTCTGCTACGAAATCATGACAGTACGATACTAAAATAAAATAGTTTTTCCAAAATGGATGGTTCTAATCAGAATCATCCATTTTTTTAAATACTATTCACAAACTGCCACTTTCAGGTTAAAAGTGGTTTAGCGATTCCTTTAGCTGGGGAAATTAAAGAAGTGTCGGAAATATATTATTTAGAGATGAAGGAGTGTGGCAGGATGAACAACTTTTGGAACACGACGTCATTTGACGTCAACGGGATTCTAGGAACTCTCGGAAATATTTTAGGAGCACTTATCGTCTTCCTGATCGGATGGCTGATTGCGAAGCTGATCGCAAACGGCATTCAAAAAGCATTAGAAAAATCGGGTGTCGTTCATAAGTTGTCACCACAAAAAGAAGGTACACCACCACAAAAGAAAAAGTGGACACCTGAAAAAATCATCGGAACTGTGATTTTCTGGGTCTTGATGGTATTTGTTCTTATCCTAGTCTTTAACATCTTGAACTTGAACATCATCGCAGGACCACTTGCGGATACGATGGGCACATTGCTCGCAGCGATCCCGAATATCTTGAAAGCAGCACTGATTCTTCTTCTTGCTTACGTCATCGCGGTTGTACTCCGCATGGTCATCGTCAAAGGCGGAACGAAGTTGATGTCGAACGAAAAAGTCCGTTCGAACAAAATGCTTCAAGGTCAAACGGATCTTTCAAACTATCCGAAGATTGCAGGCGAAATCGTCTTCTATCTTGTTTTACTTTTGTTCCTACCCGGTGTACTTGGTGCGCTCAACATCGAAAGTGTTTCTGAGCCGTTCAGCCAATTACTCTCGTCGTTCCTTGGTTTCATCCCGCGTCTGATTGCTGCAGCAGCGATCTTCTTCGTCGGATTCCTCGTTGCGAAAATCGTTCGCGATATCGTCACGAACTTCCTGCATGCAGTAGGTACAGACAAATTTGCTTCACGCTTCAACATTGGTACAAACGAACAAAAAGATACAAAATCACTTTCTTCAATCCTAGGTACAGTCGTCTTCATCTTGATCTTAATCCCAATCACGATTTCGGCACTGGACCAACTCAACATTAAAGGGATCACAGGGCCAGCCATCAATATGTTAAATGATGTTCTTGGTATGATTCCAAACATCATCGTCGGTATCGTCTTGATTCTTGTCGGTCTTTATATTGGTCGTTTTGTTAAGAAATTCGTTGCAGACCTTTTGTCGCGCCTCGGTTTCAACAACTTAACACGCCACTTGAAAATCGGTAACTGGGATGCAAACAATGCATCGACATCACCATCATCAATCGTCGGATCACTCGTTGAAATCGTCATCGTCGTCTTGTTCGTCGTTGAAGCCTTCAACTTGATCGGTCTTAACTTCATGGTTGATCTCGGTCGCGCGGTTCTTGCTTTCCTTCCAAGCGTCTTGACAGCGATCATCATCCTGGCCATCGGTATCATCATCAGCAACTTGGTGAAACGTACAATGGACAGCCTGTTTGCTAACTCGGATTTAAAAGTTCTTTCAAGCGTCGCGAAATATGCCATCCTTGCTCTTGCTGTCTTCATGGCACTTGATCAACTTGGTGTTGCCGCTACAATCGTCAACTCAGCGTTCATCTTGATCCTTGGTGCTGTTGCTCTTGCTTTCGGACTCGCGTTTGGTTTAGGTGGCCGTGATAATGCATCACGTTACCTCGATCGTCTCCAGAAAAAAGCCGAAAATACAGATATCGACACATCGAACCTGCCGTCAAACAACACACCGTCTGCTTCGACGAAGCCAAGCTTAAAAGAAGCAGCAAAAGGTGCAGTGTCAAAAGCAGCAGATGATGTCACGCCAGATCAAGCACCAAAAGCTTCTAAACCATCATCTTCTACGAACGTAAACCCGACACATGGTACGCCAAAGGGTGCACTTCCTGAAAATGATTTAGCACAGCAAGACGATTATCCGATTGATCCGGACACAAACCGTGGTCCGAACTTAGATCACCCAAATGATCGTCCGTAACATCAGTAAAACTCCTTCACCAGCCGGTGGAGGAGTTTTTTTAGTGCGTTAACGCGTATGTACATGTTTGTATTGTAGTAAAACAACAAAGCTGGTTTGACCAATTTGTGAAAAAAAACAGAAACTTTTGCTTATAAAAGCTGACATCGTTTGTTATGATGAAAAGGTCAATTAGAAAAATGATTTGAATATTCAGAAAAAAGAGAAAGTTCGGAGGGTGTTTTATGAGTTTGCTTCGTAAGAAAGATGTCAGTGTGATGATGGATCAAAAAAGCCATTCCAAACTGGCACGGCATTTGTCAGGCTTTGATTTAGTTTTACTTGGGATTGGTGCGATTATCGGGACGGGGATCTTTGTCCTGACCGGAACAGGAGCGTTGTATGCAGGACCCGCATTACCGGTTGCCTTTATTATTTCTGCTATCGTCTGTGCATTAGCAGCTCTCTGTTACGCCGAGTTTTCATCGATGATTCCCGTCTCGGGTAGTGTCTACACGTACACGTATGCCACGATTGGGGAACTGGTGGCTTGGATCATCGGTTGGTGTCTCATCTTGGAATACGGTTTAGCTTCAAGTGCCGTTGCAACAGGTTGGTCCGGTTATTTCCAGTCGTTGTTATCCGGATTCGGTGTCAATTTGCCGACCGCAATAACGGCAGCACCAGGTGCTGTACCCGGAAGCGAAACATTCTTCAATTTACCGGCGTTCCTGATCTTGATGGTCATCACGTTCTTATTATCGTTGGGCATCAAGGAAACGAAACGCGTCAACAATATCATGGTTCTTGTTAAAGTCGCCGTCGTTGTCTTATTCATCGTCGTCGGCATCTGGTATGTCGAGCCGGGCAACTACACGCCGTTCGCACCGTTCGGTATCAGTGGTGTCTTACAGGCTTCAGCGATTGCCTTCTTCGCATACCTCGGTTTTGATGCTGTTACATCAGCCGCAGAAGAAGTTAAAGATCCGGGTCGTAACTTGCCGATCGGAATCTTAGGATCACTTGCCATCGTTACGGTATTATACGTTGTCGTATCGGCCATCATGGTCGGAATCGTACCGTTCAAACAGTTTGAAGGTGTCGACAGTCCAGTATCATTGGCATTAAAATTTGCAGGTCAAGACTGGGTCGCAGGATTCGTCGACTTAGGTGCGATCGTCGGTATGACGACCGTTATCCTCGTTATGACATTTGGTCTGGTTCGTCTCTTGTTCGCGATGAGCCGTGACGGATTATTGCCGAAAATCTTCTCAGACGTGAATGAAAAATCACATACGCCTGTGAAAGCAACATGGATTCTTGGAACGACAGCCGGTTTGATCGCCGGATTCGTCCCGCTCGGTACACTGGCAGAATTGATTAACATTGGGACACTCGCAGCATTCGCTCTAATTTCAATTGCCGTCGTCATCTTACGGAAAACACGTCCTGATTTGAAACGGGCGTTCAAAGTACCATGGGTTCCGTTCTTACCGATTCTTTCAGTCCTCGCCTGCATCATGTTGATGTTGAATCTTCAAACATTCACATGGATTGCTTTCTTCATCTGGACAGGGATTGGCTTACTCGTCTATTTCGGATATGGAAGAACACGCTCGAAATTACACCAATAACATTCACGCCATCCAGGACCGTTTCTGGATGGCTTTTTTGTTTACTTCTGGCAGGAATGAACACTGGAAAAGGCGAACGTTTGTAAGGAAAGGGGCGATCCGAGATGATCCATATTAAACGGGCACCTGATACAGAGACGGCATATTCAATCATGAAGAAAGGGTTCAGCGATTACATGATTCCGCTGGGCCTCTCGCTTGAAGTATTCGAAGAACGGATTTTGAAACGAGATGGGAATCAGCTGGAGCATTCATTCATCGCGTATCACGGGGAACGGCCGGTCGCGATTTGGCTGAACGGCGTAAAGCAGATTAAAAAAGAATCAGTCATGCGCTGTGGTGGACTAGCGGTCGATCCGCAGTACCGTCGACTTGGAATTGCAAAAGCATTATACGAAGCGCAACTCAGTTATGCGAAGTCTTTGAAGATCGATTGTTTGCTGCTTGAAGTCATTCAAGGAAATGAGCCGGCCATTTCGCTCTACCAGAAATTCGGCTACCGCACAGTCGACGAACTCGGCTATTTTCTTCGGGAAGAACCCGACCAGACGGAGCCGCTTATCGAGATTGATGCTGTTGCATTTGAGCGACGCTACATACAGCAAGGGGAATACATCTGGCAACAAGACCAGACGGTAATGAAGCAGGCGCAAGCACAGTATTATGAACTTGACGGGGCGTTCATTGCGACCGCCCATGAGTCGATTTTTGCGATTGTAACGGAAGAGGAAGACGTGGCACGGGTCGCGACAGAAGCGACACGCCGTTTGACGGGAACCCGTTATCAGTTGCAGTCGACCAATCAACAAGTGTGGGAAGATTTACGGCAAGCCGGTTGGAAGCAACGGGAATTGAAGCAATTCGTCATGAGTCAAACCATCTGATACAAAAAAGCCATGATGTGTGGAAGTCCCACGGAGGGAACGCCACACATCATGGCTTTTTTTCAGGTCCATAAACTGATCATGACGATAATGGCAAAAATCACAAACAGGATTCCGGTGCCACCAAGCATGATTAGCATGATTTTGTTCATCATTAAAATACCCTCAATTCTTTGCGAAGCGGTTACTTTACAAAATAACTCAATGAACTTTGGTATTTTTTCATTTCACTCATACCATTTTTGTATCTTTTACTGTTTGGGTCTTGCGAGATATAATCATGTGAGCGTTCATCAATCCATTTTGTATTACTCACTGTGAAATCGTTGAATACGTATCCGAATCCATAACCGCCATTATCATAAATAGGAACTTGTACTAGGTTACCATTCATCTTGGGTTTAACTCCATATGAAATTAATGTATTGCTTTGTTTCACTAATTTTTTGTTCGAGATAGTATATGTTTTTAAATTAATGAAAGAGTATGTTTCTTTATTTGTCAGTGAAAAGACGACGGGGTAACCTGTCTTGTTTTTAAGAATAGCACTTGTTTTAGCATCTGTTGTACTGAATACGTAAGGATTTGATTTTGTATACGTGTATTTATAGTTGGTAGATTTTCCGTTCAAATAGAGTACGAATTTTCCACTACATAACTCATCTTTTCCTTTAATCCACCAAATATCGTTTGAAGTCGCCTTATGACAAGTTGCTTTGGACGACCGTACAGAAACGGTGTATTTCTTTTTAGATTTATCATACATGGTAAAATCCTGTTTGATCTTTTTGGAGTAAGATGCAGCTTCTGAATGTAAAGGGTTAACACTTACTAATAAAAGCAAACAAGCAAATAAAATTATTTTCTTCATAACACATCTCCAATTCTTCTTTTAATTCCATTTTATAACATTTTAAGGTGGCGTGAAATTAAAAAGAAAAATAAAACCAAAAACGCCTTTCTTTCGTTTACTGAAGAAGGCGTTTGGTCATTCATTTTATAGCGATGTAGGTCAACTTTGTTTTAGATAGTCTTCAATCATCACACGATGCGATCCGACGATGTTGTCCGGTAATTCCGTTAGCGGGAAATAGGTCAACGCAAAACTTTCCTCGCTGATCCGTAACGTACCGGACGTTTCAGTTGTCACGTAAGCGAGGGTTACGCTTTGAAAGACATCCCCGTTTGCAAGCGTCGTGACGTAATTTTTTCCGGAATAAACACCAAGCAATGTCAGCTGTTCCGCGACGAGACCGGTCTCTTCCAAGAGCTCACGACGGGCCGTTTCTTCCGTGGATTCGGCCCATTCCATTAATCCGCCGGGCAGTCCGAACCGTGCCTGCGATTCATTCCGTTGTTCGAGTAGGATGTGCTCGTTGTTGATGACAAGCACGACGGCACCGACCAAGATCAACGGCGTTTGTCCGACTTGATCCCGCAGCGTCTTGACATAATTCATCGTGAGACCTCCTGATGGAACGGACAACCGGTGGGGGCAGTTGTTTTTTCCGCCGGAGCAATACCGGGAAAGAAGTTAGGCCGTTTAATTGTCGGATCAAAGTCTTTATGGAACAGGTGCGTCGCGGCACCGCTCATCGGCGGTACAAGCCAGGACCAGTCGCCGGTGACATCCCGTTCACACGCGGCTTCATTTTTTTCGAATCGGGCAAACTGTTTGGCAGCCGTATGGTGATCGACGATTGTCACTCCAGCCCGTTCAAACGAATCGAGAACGGCCAGATTCAACTCGACGAGGGCACGGTCTTTCCATAAGGAACGTTCCCGTGACGTATTGAGCCCGAGTTGTCTGGCAACAAGGGGCAAGAGGTCATAACGATCGGTATCCGCTAGATTACGGGCGCCGATTTCCGTTCCCATGTACCAGCCGTTAAACGGCGCACACGGATAGGAGATGCCGCCGATTTCGAGCCGCATATCAGAGATCATCGGTACGGCGTACCATTTGATGGTTTGGTCGCCGAATAAGTCGTAGTCAGGATGGGTGATTGTTACTTCGAGGACCAGCTCGTCCGGCAGCGGATGCAGGCTGACCTGCCCGTCGAGTTCAATCAACAACGGTAAGATATCGAATGCAGTTCCTTGACCAGACCAGCCGAGTGACTGGCACTGTTTAGTGAAAATAATTGAGTTCGGGTCCCCGGTGATGCCCTCCGCGGTCTCATATCCGGCATAACGAATCAACTGATGATTCAAGACGCGGACACGGTCCGGGTGAAAAATCGTGATCGTCGAACGGACACGCCCATCATTCGTCGCATACTCGATATGCTCAAATAAAGCATCGCGTATTGTCTCGATGGTTAAAGCATCGCGTGCGTCGATGACATGTAGCTGATCCCAAAAGAGGCGGCCAATACAGCGGTTGCTGTTACGCCAGGCGAGTTTTGCCCCGTATGCTAACTCTTGGGACGTTTGTTCATATGTCCCTGTCCGTGAAACTTCTTCACGGACTTCATGCAGGCGATTACTGTCCTGCGGGTATTGTTCTATATAGTCAGTTAAGAAGCGTTCGGCTTCGGCAAGTAAAGTGGGCACGGCATAGAATCCTTTCTTTTATCCAACACGACGATTGTTCTTGTTTCAGTGTACCGCCTGCTTCAGCTTTCTGCCAATCGATAATCGTTAAACGCTTACTTATGAGTTCAAAAGACGTTAAAAGTTTAGAAAATGTACTAAAAGGGGGATAGAGGAAAGAACTATTTGAAAGTGAGGAAATTGTTATGTCATTATTAAAACCTGTATTTGCCCGTTTTTTCGGCGAAGCCTTTTTTGATAAATCGGCTCAACTCGCCTATTATCTGATGTTGTCCTTATTTCCATTTTTATTATTTGTAGTTGGATTAGTCTCCTTTTTACCGTTTACATCGGGTGACGTACTCGATTTGATTCGTCCGTTTGCTCCGGCCGAAACGTATGATCTGATTCGAAAGAACGTCGTCGGAATCTTTGATGATGGTGGATTAAAACTCGCCTCGATCAGTTTCCTGGCAGCTTTTTGGCTTGCTTCGATGTCGGTCCAATCACTGGTCCGTTCGTTGAATGATGCGTTGGAAGTAACACGGAAGGTTCCATTTTGGAGAGGCTTATTACAGGATTTTGGCTTTACAGTCGGAATGATGGTCATCTTACCGATGTCACTCCTCGTCCCGGTGGCAGAAAAGCTGACACGCCGTTTTATTACGCACTTTGCACTCGTCAATGATGTCGTCACCAACTACTCCTGGATTTGGTTCTTGTTCCGTTGGGGACTTGGCTCACTGTTCCTGTTGGTCTTTTTTATCCTGTTGTACCGTGTCCTGCCGAGCGTGCGACTGACAGTCCGTCAAGTCTTTCCGGGTGCCTTATTTGCGACGATTGCCTGGCAGGCTGTATCGGAATTCTTCTCCTACTACGCAGAATTCGGCAGTTATGACCGTCTTTACGGACAACTCGCCGGGATCATCGTCTTGATGACCTGGTTTTATCTTTCGTCGGTCGTCTTGATGCTTGGTGGCTTGATGAATGCTGAACGGATGCGTCAAAAGAAGGAAGCCAAAGTTTTAAAACCAGAAAAAATCAAACAAGAGACTGTCCGTTAAGGGCAGTCTTTTGTTTGACGTTGAACCGTTTTTTGATAAAAGAACAGACCAATCAATCCGGTCGTAAACAAAGCGAGCAGGAGCAGAGAAAGTTGTTCATAGTGTGTCGTTTTCAAGAAAACACTCGTTGCGACAGCTGCATAAAAACTGCCCAAACTCTTTTTGACAAAGTGCGTGCTGAAGAGGTTGAGAAAGGAAGCGCCGAGTGGTGAGCCAATCAGTGCTCCAATAATTAAAACAACTCCTAAACCGAGCGGAGCCTGTGTTCCTGAGATGAAATAACTCGTGATCCCACCGAGTACAATTAACGTAGCTGCCGCGATACTGGTTCCGATGGCTTGTTTGAGCGGGAAACGTACCCATCCCATCAGAAGCGGGGTGAGTAAAAAGCCACCACTGACGCCCATCAAGGACGACAGAATTCCGGCGGCTCCGCCGATTGCGATCAATTTATAAAACGAAGCGTGCGGAACAGGCGTCTCCCGGATGATTTTTTTGGTCGGTTTTAAAAATTGAATCGCAAACAGAAGCAACAGGACGATGTACAGAGTGGAAATGACGATGTCTGCGCCGCTGTGTTGTTCCATCCAAAAGACGACAGGCGTAACGGCAGCGGATCCGATGATCCCTGCCAGCCCAATAGTACCCGCATCCCGAAGATGAAAGTTGTTCTGGCGGAGGTGGGCAAAAGTGCCGGTCACCGTCGAACCAAGCGTCAACAGTAAACTTAAGACAATCGCTGTGCTCGGGGCGTACCCTAAGATCAATAAAAGAGGGGTCAGAATGATGCCACCACCGATTCCGAAAAAGCCGGAAAGAATGCCGATTGCGGCGCCGAGTAAAAGAAAAAGTAATAGTTCCAAGGGGTGTTCCTTCTTTCTGTGAAGTGATACAGATGACTTTACGTGGAAAGTCTTAATCAGGAAAATGAATTATACTGATACTAAAGATCAGAAAAATAGATGAGGTGAGGAAATGAATTTTAATGAACTGAAGACATTTGTTACGTTAGTCGAAACAAAACATTTTACGAAAACAGCTGAACGGCTGTATATTTCACAACCGACGGTCAGTCTTCATTTAAAGCATCTCGAAGAACATTTCGGGCAAAGTCTGATTCATCGGCATACGTTTAACAAGACGATTGAAATCTCAGAAGCCGGACGGATTGTGTATCGCCATGCCAAAGAAATTCTGCACCAGACGGTACGGTTGGAACAAGAGATGGATGATTTAGAAGGAGTCACCCGAGGGACGTTAAGAATCGCCGCGACGCATACCATCTATGAAGCGATGTTAGAACAGATGATCCACGACTTTCTTGTCGCTTATCCGGACGTGTCAGTTGATGCCCGGGTGATGAATCAAGAACAAGTCGAGCAGGCATTACTCCATTACGAAATCGATCTAGGGATGGTGGAAGGACCGCATCATTCCCAGCAAATCGATGCGAGTCCTTTTGCGACCGACCGATTACGGATCATCGGTCATGAAAGCCTTGTTTTGGAACAGGCGACTTGGATTTACCGGGAAGAAGGGTCAGCCGCCCGGTTCGCATTGGAAACATGGTTAGCCACGCAACAGATTGTTCCAAAACGAATCATTACTGTGTATTCCAATCGGTTGATTAAACAATTGATCACGAACGGGACGGGAATTTCGATTCTCTCGGAACGTTTGGCGGGCACCTTACTCGATTCGGAAAGATTTACGACACATGATGATTCACAAATTGATCAACGGATCTTTCAATTCATTACGTTAAAAGGGGAGACTACCCGTCTGTCTCAAAAGTGGATGAATGAACATTCCGGATCAGACGAAAAACTTTCTCGTTGACTTATACCCCTATAGGTATTATTGTATGGAATGTAGCCATTAGGTATGAGACAGGTCACACGAAGAAAAGGAGCGTGTTCTTCATATGGAAAAAACATACGAAAATAAAATCATTCACCGGATGAACCGGATTGAAGGGCAACTTCACGCCATCACCCGGATGATGAGAGAAGAAGCATCTTGCAAAGATGTTGTCACTCAACTGAGTGCGACACGCAGTGCGATTGATCGTGTCATTGGACTGGTCGTGAGTGAAAACCTCATTGACTGCGTGACGAACGATGACACGGCAGACAATCATGAACAAGCCGTAGCAGAAGCCGTTCAACTGTTATTGAAGAGCAGATAAAAAATTTTTAAAATAAAATATACCCCTTAGGGTAAAGTAAGTGGAGGAATTATTCAGATGTCAGAGATTAAAAAAACAACGATTGTATTGTTCAGTGGAGATTACGATAAGGTCATGGCAGCATATATCATTGCCAACGGTGCAGCGGCATACGATCATGAAGTCACGATTTTCCACACGTTCTGGGGATTAAACGCGATGCGCAAGGATGAACCGATTCAACCGGATAAAACGTTACTTGAAAAAATGTTCGGGAAATTCATGCCGCGCGGAGCAGACAAGATGCCACTCTCGAAGATGAACTTTGGTGGTGCCGGTCAAAAGATGATCAAAAACGTCATGAAAAAACATAACGCAATGCCGCTTCCCGATCTAATTGAACTGGCGAAAGAGCAAGACGTAAAACTGGTCGCGTGTACGATGACGATGGACTTGCTCGGATTAAAACAAGAAGAATTGCATGATGGAATTGAATATGCCGGCGTCGCCGCATATCTTGCTGATGCGGAAGACGGAAACGTCAATCTGTTCATCTAATCTCGAGGAGGGATGATGTAAGTGGATATCTTGACTATCGTATTTCTAATCATCGTTGCGTTTCTTGCTTATCGGATGTTCGCACCAACTAAAGGTATCAACAAATGGTCGACCTCCGAATTAAAACAGAAGTTAGGTGACCGCAACCGATTTTATTTGGACGTCCGCACACCTGGCGAATTCAAAGACAATCACATTAAAGGCTTTAAAAACATTCCGCTTCAAGTATTGCCGACACAACTCGACAAGATTCCGAAAGACAAAGAAGTCATCGTGATCTGTCAGAGCGGCATGCGCAGTAAACAGGCGGTCAAACAATTAAAAAAAGCGGGTTATGCCCAGGTTATAGAAGTGTCGGGCGGAATGAACGCTTGGCGTTAAAAAACACGAGGAGGAATCACAGATGAAACGATTCACAGCAAAAGAAGTACAGGAAAAGCTTGAAAACGGGGAACAACTCAACATCATTGATGTCCGCGAAGTGGATGAAGTCAAAGAAGGCAAGATCCCGGAAGCGATTCATATTCCACTTGGTCTCGTCGAGTTTAAAATGAACGAACTCGATAAGAAAAAACAATATGTCATGGTGTGCCGTTCTGGTGCCCGCAGTGGCCGTGCAGCAACGTACCTTGAAGGACAAGGCTTTGATGTCATCAATATGGATGGCGGCATGATGTCGTACGAAGGTAAAACCAACTAATTTTTTTAATCTTAATTATACCCCTATAGGTAAAAGGAGCGAATACTTTTGCAGACTATCAAAACGGATATCGTACTTGATGCACGTGGTTTAGCATGTCCGATGCCGATTGTTCGGACGAAAAAAACGATGAAGACGCTGGAACCGGGTCAAGTCGTGGAAGTTCAGGCAACTGACAAAGGATCAACAGCCGATCTTCGTGCCTGGGCGAACAGTACCGGGAATCAATATCTTGGAACGATCGAAGAAGGAGATGTCTTACGGCATTACGTCCGTAAATCTTCCGGTGACGAGCAAGAAGCACCGGAATTTAAATCGGTTGTTACGAACGAGACCGTTGAAACGGTTCGCAACAATCCGGATACGCTCATTTTGGACGTCCGGGAAACTGCTGAATATGCGTTCTGCCATATCCCGAATGCCGTCAACATTCCGCTCGGTGAACTGGAGACGCGAATCGGAGAACTCGACACATCGAAAACGATTTATGTCGTCTGTCGGACAGGCAGTCGGAGTGACTTAGCCTGCCAACAGCTCGATGTGAAAGGATTCAACGTTCAAAATGTGATCCCTGGCATGAGTGACTGGAAGTATGACACGAATCAAACCATTTAATCCGTAAATTATGATCAGGAGGAATCAAGCAGATGGCACAAGCAATGACAACAAAAGAAGTCACGCAAAAAATCATTCACCGTGAAAAAATGTTTATCTTAGATGTCCGAAATGAAGATGCATTTCAAGACTGGAAAATTGAAGGAGAACAGTTTTCGTATCTCAATGTTCCGTATTTCGATTTACTCGACGGTGTCGAAGATATTTTAGATCAACTGCCGACAGATGAACCTGTTCTCGTCGTCTGTGCAAAAGAAGGATCATCGATTTTTGTAGCGGATTTATTGGAAGAAGCGGGACGGACCGTCTCGTATCTTTCAGGAGGCATGAAAGCCTGGAGCGAACACTTGGAGCCGATTTCACTTGGATCATTAAATGAAACTGGAGCAGATCAAGGTGAAGTCGTTCAATTCGTCCGGATCGGGAAAGGTTGTTTATCGTACATGATCATCTCGGAAGGCGAAGCCGTCCTCGTGGATGCAACACGGATGACAGATGTTTATCTCGATTACGCCAACGAGCGTCAACTTACCATCACGCATGTCTTTGATACACATCTTCACGCCGATCACATTTCCGGCGGGCGTGAGATTGCTGAAAAAACGGGAGCGACTTACTGGTTGCCACCAAAAGATGCGACAGATGTCACGTTTGATTATGCAGCACTCGAAGATGGAAGCCACGTTCAAGTAGGCGATACAAAAATCGATGTCCGGGCACTGTATTCCCCGGGACATACAATCGGTTCCACGTCGTTTATTGTCGACAATCGATATCTCTTAACGGGTGATATCTTATTTATCGATTCGATTGGTCGTCCGGATTTAGCCGGTCTGGCAGAAGACTGGGTCGGTGACCTGCGGGAGTCGCTTTACAAAACGTACCGCGAACTCACAAAAGATTTGATGGTCTTACCGGCCCATTTCATGCTGATCGAAGAGTTAAATGAAGACGGCAGTGTCGCAGAAAAACTCGATATCTTACTCGCAAACAATCACGGCTTGAACATCGAAGATGAAGAAACATTCCGGAAGATGGTGACCGAAAATCTTCCACCGCAACCAAATGCCTATCAAGAAATTCGTGAGACAAACATGGGGAAACAGACACCGGGTCTCGAAGCACAACGCGAGATGGAAGTCGGACCAAACCGTTGCGCCGTCCGTTAAACAAAAACAACTTACTTCAGGAGGAATTATCATTATGAAATCAGAACTCGTACTCGACGCAAAAGGGCTTGCCTGCCCAATGCCCATCGTCAAAACAAAAAAAGCCATCGCAGGACTTGAATCAGGACAGGTTCTTGAAATCCATGCAACAGACAAAGGGGCTAAAAATGATTTGCAAGCGTGGGCAAAATCAGGTGGTCATGAGCTTGTGAAACACGAAGAAGAGGCCAGCGTCTTAAAATTCTGGATCCAAAAAGGATAATTCAAGTTGAAGGAGGGCTGGCGACAGTCCTCTTTTTTTAAAGGAGTGAACTGGATAGAACTCGGGATTTATGAAAGAATTCAAAAAAGCGATACTTTGCTTGTAAGTCAGCAAAGTATCGCTTTTTCTGATGAAGTTACAGGCGACTTTTTTCGATGACGTCAACGAGTTGTCGTTCGACATCGAGTGCGACTTGCTTCAGTTCGTCGTCTTCGACCAAACCGATCAGTGAGGTCGGGCGCGGCATTCCGATTTTCGTTTGTCCGCCTTCTGTATAGACAGCGAGCTTACACGGCAAAAAGTAGCCGGCCCGTCGTTCAGCCGATAAGACACGGTGGGCTTCTTTCGGATTGCAGACTTCAAGGATATGATATTGGTCGTCAAACGGTAACTCTTTTTCGGCAAATTTTTTCGCTAAATCAAACTCCCATAAGACGCCAAACGAAACCTCAGCAAGTTCTGTCTTCAGACGTTCGATTGTTTTCTCCGTTGAATGATTCGAGTTGACTGTATAGTCAAACATGAATACCCCTCCCGGTTTTTTAGTGTCTTAGATGTATTTCCCTCTTTCAAGAGGATGAATCGTATGTTTTGAATATGCCAAATGAAAGCAGACTGGGCGACAAACTGTGGGAAATCAAGGTACATTAGAAAAAAGACATCCATCAGACAGTGGGGGACGTAAGCTTAAAAAAGGAGGGTGAGGGGAGATGAAGAAACGGATGTTGACGATTCTATCGGTCGTAGCATTGATTGCGATTATGATTGGCGGCTACTTTATTTTCCAGCAACAACAGGCAAAATCGAGCGGAAGCAAAGAGCTGTCGTATACAAAAGAAGAGACGGCAATTCTTGCCGGAGGATGTTTCTGGTGTATGGAACCGCCGTTTGAAGAGTTAAAAGGAGTCAAATCAGTCATCTCCGGTTATACCGGTGGAGATGTTGAAAATCCGACGTATAACCAAGTGTCGGCGGAGACGACCGGTCACCGGGAAGCAGTCCTGATCACGTTTGATCCATCGGTCATCTCGTATAAACAATTGCTTGATGTCTACTGGCGTCAAATCGATCCGACCGATCCAAACGGTCAGTTTGTCGATCAAGGCGAATCCTATACGACAGCGATTTTCTATACGAATGCGGAACAAAAGCAGATTGCGGAACAATCGAAGAAAGATTTGGCAGCAAGCGGCATCTTTGACAAAAAAATCGTCACGCCGTTAATTGAAGCCGGTCCGTTCTATGAGGCAGAAGCGTATCATCAAGACTATTATTTGAAGAGCGAAAAGAAATATAAATTTTACCGGGCTGCATCCGGACGTGATGACTTCATCAATCGATATTGGAATGATCAACCAAAACTGGATTTACCCAAGTATTCGAAATTGACCGACGAACAAATCAAAGCGAAGTTGACGGATATTCAGTATAAAGTGACCCAGGAAGATGGGACAGAACCGGCATTCGACAATCCGTACCATGATTTGAAGGCGGACGGGATTTACGTCGATCTGATTTCCGGCGAACCGTTATTTTCTTCTAATGATAAATTTGATTCGAAAACCGGATGGCCGAGTTTCATTCGACCGTTAGAAAAAGGAAATATCATTGAGAAAAGTGATTTTGCATTAGGGATGAAGCGGATGGAAGTCAGAAGCCGGCACGGGAATGCCCATCTTGGTCATGTCTTTAACGATGGTCCTGAACCGACAGGCTTACGATACTGTATGAACTCAGCCGCTTTACGATTTGTACCGAAAGCCGATCTTAAAAAAGAAGGTTACGGTCAGTATGTTTCTGAATTTAAATAATTAGCTAAAAAGGATTTTTCACTTTCGTGAAAAATCCTTTTTCTTTCGAAAATGTAAGGTAGACATTCTAAAAATAACTATCCATTTTATCCAAATATTGTTTATACTATAAACAATGTAAGATCATATCTTGAGGAGGAACGTCGTGAAAAAGTTAACGATTTGGCTCATGCTGAGCTGTTTGATTCTGACACTCGGAATTGGGCCGTCAGCTGTGAAAACGGCAGCGGCAAGTGAATTGTCGGAAGCTGTCTTATTAAAAGCCGGACAGGAAACAGTTCTTGAAACCGGAGTAGAGAAAAAGAATACATACTGGTATAAGGTCGAACACCAGGCCGGAATTGAAAAAACGGCGACACACTTTGAATTATCGATTGATACGGATCAGCCGATTGAAGTAACGGCTTACCCAAGTGAAGAGATGGCTTCGAAGGATGAGACCTTTGACCGTTACCGCGGATACGCGGAACCAAGTGACAAAGACATCACGAAGCTGGCTGTTCCTTATGCATGGGACGGACCGTACTACGTCAAAGTCGATTATTATCCGGAGACGGAAGAAGTTAAAACGGTCAAACCAGCAAACGTCAAGTTGACGTACAACAATGTTAAGCTGGCGGTTGAATACGAGCCGATCAGCGATATGAGCTGTATGGCGGAAGAAGCACTCAAACAAACGTCGGACGAAAAACCGATGCTTGCCTTGATGCATGCGATTCAAAAACAAGTGTTGAGCCAATCGGAACAAGGACGCAGCTTAACCTCGTTGTATTACAAAGCATCACCGTATGTCGTTAAAACATTATTATTTAACAAGGATAAACGGACACAAGCTTACGAAGATTTAAAATCACTGAAGCCGGCCATGACAGCTCTTGTCAACGGGACAGCGTACACATTGACGAAAACCGACCAAGCAGCGGTCAACCGTTTATATGCCTTGACACGTGACGCGTCACCGGAAGTCATCGCAACGGAAATCAATCAAGTCGCAAAAACGGCGAACATTGAAAGCATCGGCGGTTCAGATTTAACAGAAGCATTCAAACCGTTCGGGATTCAAGTGAAGTCAGAAGCGAAAACACGGTTCATCGTTAAGTTGAAACCGGGTCACACGCAGCGGACGATGAAAATCGCCGGCACACAGGCAACAGACGTTGAGAAGTTGTCGCTTGGTAAAACCGGTGAGTTTGTCATCGTCACGGAAGATCCGACAGTTAAAAATCAGTCGGCAGCCGTTCTCAAACAATCGTTAAAGAAATCAAATGCTGTGGAGTATGTCGAAGAAGTCCAGACATACCGTGCAACAGGAGACATCAACTACGACTATCAATGGTCGCTCAACCAAAAATCGAGCGTCGAACAGTTCCCGGATGCGGGAATCGGATTCGAAAAATTCTTGAAAAACAATGCAGGTCAAAAGTTAAAACCAGTCACGATTGCAGTTATTGATACAGGGGTCGATTATCGCCTCAAGGACTTCCAAGGAAAAGTTGATATTGCCCAGGAAAAGAACTACGTCGATGTGAATGGTAACGGAAATGCACTCGACGATAACGGTCACGGAACACACGTCTCAGGTGTGATCGCAGCGGCTCTCGAAAATGATTACGGGATTCGCGGTATCCATCAGTCAGCAAAAATTCTTCCCGTTAAGGTTTTGAACGCTAACGGTGAAGGTGAAACCGATGCAATTGCACTCGGAATTAAATATGCAGTCGATCACGGGGCAAAAATCATCAACATGAGTCTTGGCGGCGGTGAAAGCCGGACGATGGCGTATATGATGAAATATGCGGCAGATCATGGTGTAACGGTCGTCGCAGCGTCAGGTAACGAATATGATATGTCTGTTGGTTTCCCGGCGAGCTCTGAGTATGCGATCTCGGTCGGCGCAACTAACCCGCTCGGCATGGTTGCCGATTACTCGAACTACGGCATCGGACTCGATGTAGTTGCACCAGGTTCGAAAATCGCAAGTCTTGTCCCGGACGGTAATACAGTCTACATGGACGGAACAAGCATGGCGTCACCACATGTCGCAGCAGTCGCTGGAATTCTTGCGTCACTCGATTCCAAACTGACACCAAAACAAATCGAGACAATCTTACGGACGAGTGCGGAACCACTCGCCTTTGAGAATCCGAATGATTGGTACGATGAAGACGAAGATATGGAAGATGAATATCCACCAGGATACGAGAAGGACAGCACTCCGGACTTCCCGGCATTCGTCAGCCCGGTCTCGGGATATGGAAAAGTCAACATCACACGTGCCATCTCTCAACTGCACTTAAACGGAAAAGTAAATCCGGTCTATGACAACAAACTCGTTGTCAGTGGACAAGTCAAAACGGGTACAAAAGTTGAAATCTGGTCGACGAAAAAGTTGACGGATACAAAAGACACAGCAAAAATGTTAGCAAAAACAACAGCAACAGCCGGTAAATACAGTGTGACGATTCCCCGTCAGGAAAAAGCATCCGTCTTGACGATTCGTTATGCGAATGGTCTTGATGTAACATCGGAACGGACAGAAGTTTTACCAGGAAAGGCTCCGGCTGCTCCGAAAGTCAATCGTGTCCTCGCCGGTGCTACAACCGTAACAGGGACAGCGATTGCCAAAGGTAAAATCACGATCAAAGATGCAAAAAATAAAGTCGTCGGTACAGCAACTGTCGACAGCAAAGGGAAGTTCACGGTGAAGGTCAAAAAACAAGCACCGAATGCCCGCCTTGCTATCACAGTGAAAGACATTGCGAACCGTTCGAGTAAAGCGACAGTGATTACAGTTGTTGCTCCTCCAGTGGCACCAAAAGTCAAAACAGTCACAGCCGGTCAAACGAAAGTAACCGGGACAGGTGAGAAAAAAGCGCGTGTCTATGTTCAAAACGCAAAGCAAAAAGTAATCGGTAAAGGAACGGTCACTTCAAAAGGTACGTTCACAGTCAAGATTGCCAAACAAAAAGCAGGAGCAAAGCTTTCTGTTTATGTTGAAAACAGCTTTAAACAAAAAAGTACGAGCACGTCAATCGTCGTCAAAAAAGCTAAAAAATAAGTCTTCAGACAAGCCTTTTTCGGGTAAAACGGAAAAGGCTTGTTTTTTTTACCAGATATCTTATTTTTAAAGTATTTTTTTTAGAATTATGATACTTTTAAGTGATTACATTTATTTCAAAAAAGCATCATTCTACGAGGATGATGAGGAGGATATTTCATGATCAAATGGATTCGGAGGCGGATCGGAAGGCAATTGTTGGCAGTTTTTTATACCGTACTCGTGTTGGTTTCAGTCACCTCGTTTTTTGTCTACGATTATATGGAGGGCAGGATCGAGTCATCGCGTAACAATCTGGAGATTATCAGCGAGCAAAACCGACGGGCAGATACGCTGTGGGATAACTGGCAGACCGTTCAATTCGGGCTTCGGGGATTCGTCATTTTCGGAGATCAAGACCGGTTTGATGAAGTCGAGGATTTACGAACCGAAATCAAGAGTGAGACCGATTGGTTTTCCCGTAAAGCAAAAACAGATGAAGAAGAAGAATTTGCTGCACAGATGATGAATTTATATGACTTGTATTACGGAGCGCTTTTCCCGGTCACGCAATCATACGTCAATGGAAAAAAAGACAATAAGATTAATGAAGATTTTTTACAAGGTGACAGTCTGTTTTCATTGCCGATTGCAAAACGGCTTGTCGAGCAGGGACAATTGAAACCTTCAGCGGACGGATCAATTGATATTACACCGGATATCGAACGGGCATCAGTGGCACTTGAGGATTACCGAGATAATTTACAAGCTCAACAGGAAAATGCCGTCATGAATCTGCGGAGTGAAGTCGCAAAAACACAGTGGATTTGGATTTCGAGCATCTTAGTGTTGGTTGGGTTTATTTTATTGTTCGTGCATCCATTTATCCGACGTATGACGAAACAACTGTTGCGTCTGATTGATGACAATCAAAAGTTATCGCGGAACGAACCGATTGAAATGGACTTAAATGAGCAACGCACCGATGAAATTGGAATGCTTCGGTCATCCTTTAATCAAATGGCAGTGACAACCAGCTCCCATACAGAAGCAATACAAGGGAAAAACGAAGAGTTACAGGCGCAAAGTGAGGAATTGCTTGCACAACAGGAAGAGCTCCAAGCACAACAGGAAGAATTGGAAGAAGCATATCAAACGACCAAGCAAAACGAGGAAAAGCTGAAAATGCGAAGTGAGTTGACAGAAGCACTTGCGGTCCGTGAGACGGTGGAGTCGTATCCGGCCATCGTGCGGAAGATGTTAGAAATCACGTCCTCTGAGTATGGTTCCTTACTATTATATGAGGATGGACAGTATATCGGAGCTACGACAAACGGGATGAAGATTCAACAAGTCGAGGCATTATTAGAAGATGAAACATCTGTCCTCAATCGGATGATGCTTCGCAATCAAGTTGTCCAGTCAGAGAAACGGGTTTCCCGGAAGGATGATGTTCCTTACAGCTTCAGTACCCATGAAGTCGCACTGCCGATTTACGATCCATCAACAAATCAGTTAATGGCGGCGGTTTACATGGTACGTTACCAGTCGACGTATAAAGCGCAACAATTAGCCGATATGCGTGAGTTTTCCCAACAGATGACGTTATCATTGCTTCGGACACGTTCTTATGACGAGATGAAACAAGAGAAACAAAAAACGGAACAAGTTCTTGATTCGATTCGAGAAGCCATCATTTATCTGGAAGACGGAAATGATGAATTATACGTGAACCGTCCCTTGTTTGAACTTGTACCGGAACTCCAGTCAGAGTTCACGAAAGACCGGACGTTATCATCCGGCAGTTATGTGATTGAAGTGATGCGTAATATCGTGGATGATGTCGATCGTTTTAATGATTATTTGACCTTGATTCGGGCAGGAGATGTCTCTCCGGATAAAGTTCAATTTGATGTTCGAAACAATACGGCCCATTTAGAAGTCTATGCAGAGCGGATTGATATTGAGGGTGGCTGGAAAGGTGTCATCCTGGTCATTCGGGATATTACCCGGGAAACAGAGGCCGATCGATTAAAAACTGAACTGGTCTCAACCGTATCGCATGAATTGCGCACACCACTCTCGTCGATTTATGGATTTACGGAGCTGATGTTGAACCGTGAGATCGATACGATGAAGCAACGGAAGTATTTAGCGACGATTCATACGGAAACGGAACGGTTGTCGAATTTGGTGACCGATTTCTTGGATGTTCAGCGGATGCAGTCCGGAGGACAACTGTACCAAATGGCGCATCTTGATTTATGTACAATCGTTCAGCAGGTCGTCGACTTATATGATGTGTCGAATGGACAACATGACATTCGTGTCCGAATGTTAGGGACGGAACGTCCGGCAATCATTGGTGATGAAGCGCGCATTAAACAATTACTGAACAACTTGGTGAATAACGCGATTAAGTATTCACCAGAAGGTGGATTAATTGAAGTCAGTATCGGCACCGATGAAGAAAATGCCACAATTCGGATCACGGATCACGGGATTGGCATTCCACATTATGCCTTCTCCCAACTGTTCGATAAATTTTATCGGGTCGATAACTCAGATACACGCCGGATTGGTGGAACGGGTCTTGGATTATCGATTTGCAAGGAAATCGTCAAAGAACACGACGGTGTGATTCATGTCGAGTCAAAAGAAGGACAAGGCAGTACGTTTACGGTCCAGTTGCCGTTACACATTACCGAGAATGTCTAAAGTCAAAACAAGTACCGCTTTGCTTCGGCAACGGTGCTTGTTTTTTTTCTAATCAAGTGAAAATCGTGTGCCCTGCTTCGAAGAAAAAACAGGACAGGTAAAGAATATTTAAATATAATGGAAAGATAGTTAAAAAACCAAAAGTTTTGCCGATAATCATATAGGACAAACGAACTAGTCAAAAAAAAGGGAAGGGCGTGAACGATGTATAAACTAATCTTTGGAATCATTGGCGGATGGGTCTTGTCTCATACGTTATGGTTAGGAATCATCGGCACGTCTTCGGAACTTTCAAAAATAGGCAACAGCCTGTTTATGATTTTGGGTGCTGTCGTCTCGACGGTCTTGCTAGTGATCGCGGTGCGCCGTCATCCGACTCGTCCCTTTACGCAACGTCTGTTTTTACTGTTGTTGTTCGGAAATGTATCGTTAGCAATTGGTGAGACAGCACAATTGATTGTTGAAAGGCGCAACCTTGAACGATCGGGATCTTTTGACGGCATTGATTTAGTATTCAGCCTGCAAATTGGTTTTTATTTGCTGGCGTTTTGTTATTTTTTAATCAGTCGTCGTTCGCAGGTGAATTTACGGTTCTTTTTGTTTGATGAATTGATTATCTTGATCGTGACGGGGGCGATTTCCTGGCATTATCTTGTCACTCCTTACTTGGAACAGGCGGAGTTACTCAGCTTTGAGACCTTTTTGTTGCTTCGGTATCCACTCGGTGACTTGTTGTTGCTCGGAGGAATGATCATCTTATTTTTTGGCGTCATGAAACGTGGAAACAGCATTCCCTTGTTGATGATTTTAGTTGGATTTCATCTACAACTCATTGCTGATTTACTATATGTCGCATTATACCGGTCAGGTTTTCCGATTTCTGTGATGTGGCTCGATCCCATCTGGTTAGCAACGGTCTTGTTGATTGGCGGGGCGGCTATCCTGTTTGATGTCGATGAACGGCCAATTGGATTAAAGATCAATCGTCAGATTCTCGATGGGATTCGTCTCGTTATGCCCTATGTTTTCCTTTTGATTTTATTCGTGACAATGGCGCGGCAGGCCGTCAGTTGGAATGGGTTGACGATTGGTCTGATGATTGCGGTTCCGTTGCTGATTTCAAGACAGGTACGGATTGTGATGGATAATCAGCGTCTGCGTGAAAATCTGGAGGCAAAGGTCGAGGAGCGGACGGCCGCTCTCGAACAGGCGCTCGAAGAGATGGAGCATATGGCCTACCATGATGCCCTGACCAATTTACCGAACCGGTATTTATTTGCCCGTTTGTTTAAGGAAGAGTTGCGGCGGGCAGAAATCCATCAACGTTTCGTCGGCTTGTATTTCATTGATATCGATCATTTTAAACAAGTGAATGATACATACGGCCATCATGTCGGAGACCAACTGATCATCGACATTGCCAACCGTCTTGAAAAACGATTACCGCATAACACGGTCATCTCGAGACAGGGTGGGGATGAATTTGTGGTGTTATTATTTGATGTGAAAGAGGAGTCGGACATCGAAGCATGCGGTCAACAGTTGATTGACTTGTTCGAGCGGCCGTTCATTCTCCAGGAGACACCGGTCTTCATGACCGCTAGCATCGGCGGTGCGATTTATCCGACCCACGCCACGTCGCGCACAGCCCTGATTGAGCAAGCAGATGTCGCGATGTATGAAGCAAAACGCCGCGGGAAAAATCAGTTTCATGTGGAAGTCTGATCCATCAAAAGAGGAGCGCCGATTCAACTCGGTCCGCTCCTCTTTTGTTGTTGTTACTTCATTTTAGCCAATAATTTTTCAAGAGACGTGGGATCCGTCACTTGCTCATTACAATGGTCACTGTCGATACAAATATAGTTGCCGACAGCCCGGTAGTGGTCAGCTGACTGATGCGTACGAGCAGAGACCAAAGTGACATCGCTATATTGATGACAGACCGTACAGATGCCTTTTTTTATGGTGGGAACGTAATGACCTTCGACGCCGATCCATTCTCCTTGAAGAGGATAGACAAAAAACTTCTTTTTGTTTCCGGTATCATTCCAGCTTAAATAGGTCGTCTTGAAAAAATCGAAGGAATGAAGCGGCGGATGCCGTAACTTCTTTGTTTTTCGAAATAGTTGTTGAAGTTGTGATTCCGTAATGGACGGAAAAGACGCGACGAGCGGTTGTATCTTCTCGATATACCGGATTAAATCAGCTTCCGACTTTACATTTCGCACGAGCATCAGCAATGCTTCTTGCTCCGCAGTCAGAACCGGAATCAGGTCAAAAATCTTTTGGGCGGCACTGTAGATAACAGCATCCAACACATCCGGATCATGGACTGTCGTCAGCTGTTGGGTCAATAAATCGACTTGGCTCCGGATGAAATTGTATTGAAACGGCTTAATGAAGGGTTCCATATGACATCGCTCCTTTGTAGTCCTCTATTCACTGAATCTCTTTTGTCAAAACGACATTTTCCTTGTTTCCGTCATTCGACAGGCGGGAAATGAATACCTGAGGAGGTGTCCGATCATGCAACCGTTAACCGGACTTCGTTTGTTGAACTTGATCAGTTTTTTATTTGTCCTCTTGGCCCGTGTCGTCTGGTATGATGCACCGGCAGGAGAACGTCTCGCAATCATGCCGGCACCGTTCATTGATGCGATTTTTGGCGTTGTCTATACGACCTTATTGATTTGGTGTATTCGACCGGTTCAGGCTTACCCGGCCGACCGGACATTGATTTTTGATATGAGCGGGTGGTTCATGCTGACGATGATCGGATATGGTGCCAGCAGCATCATCGGTCCGCCATGGGAGCTTGTCTTGACGACGATTTCTTTTATTGCTTTATGCATCATTTATATGAAAATTCAGCATCACCCGAACCGTTCCCCCTGGATGCGCTCACCGTTTTCAGTCTTTCTCGCCTGGTCGAGCATTCAGATTTTAATTCTGCCCTTTCGGATTTTGCGGGACTTTCGATTTGACGATCTATTCGGATTGACGACGTCGGAATGGGTCACGGTGATGCTGATTCTTTTTGCGCTTGGAGCCGCATTCTTTATTTTCGTTCATACCGATTGGGTATTCGGACTCGTCATGATCTGGTATTACATTGGTCTGTTCTTTAATGGACGATTGACAGACTTTCAACAGGGCATCACGATCTTCAGTGTCATCATTGTGACTGTAGCGGTGATTATCGTCTTTCGGAAACGTGAAAAATTGTTTGCGGAAGAAAAAAGACCGGTTTCGTAAGAAAACAACAGTTGATGACGTTGCTTTTGGTTTTTTGGGGTATATCCCTTATAGAAGTATAAAAGGGGGAAATGACCAATGGGGAAAAAACAGTTGATCGGTACGTACGAAAATGAGACGGATTTAATTCGCCAGATTGAAGATCTGCATTTTGCAGGATATTTAGAAGAAGATTTATACGTCGTCCTGCAGGATAAAACCGATATGGCGATGTTACGGGGGCAATCGGCCGCACAACTCGTTGCCGGGAAACGGACATTGTTCGAACGCTTTACCGGAAAACCGGTAACGGACGAGGAAACACGTGCCGCTTTTGATTCACTTGGTTTAGCGGACGGAGAGGTCGACAAGCATGTGGCGAGCGTTAAAAACGGTGCCTATGTCCTGCTTGCGGACGAAGAAGGGGCGAAACGCCCGGCACCTGAGCCGAAGAGTATTTTAGAGAGTGAACCGGAAGGCATTGAGGCGGAGCGGAAGCTTGATCACGAGAACCGGGCACTTGAGAATGAAAACGATCGGATGTTGTAAACGTGCCTGAGTGGAAAGGGTGAACAACGATGGAGAGTCACTATCATACAATTTTAGTCGCGGTCGATGGATCAAAGACGGCAGACTTAGCTTTCGAAAAAGCCGTCCAGTTCGCAAAACTCGATCAAGCAAAGCTCGTTATCGCACATGTCATTGATATCCAAACCTTTGCCAACGTCCGTGCCAACCAACGATTCATCGATCAAAACGTTACGGAGTACGCACAGGAACTTCTTGATAAATATCAAAAACGGGCGATTGAAGAAGGCGTAGCAGAGGTCGAACTGGTCATTGAAAGCGGGTCACCTAAGACCTTGATTCCGAAAGTTATCGCACCGCGTGTCGGAGCGGGACTGATCGTTTGTGGAGCCGTCGGGATGAATGCGATGGAACGAATCATGATTGGGAGTGTCTCTGAAAACATCTCCCGTTACGCCAAATGTGACATCTATATCGTTCGCCCGAAAACACTCAAATAAGTGCCAAAAAGCTACTTCGATGGTTAATCGAGGCAGCTTTTTTTTGTTCATTCTTTCGACTTATGTCAATAAATAATAAAACACGCCTAGAATAATCAAGATGACGGGCAACAATACCAAGTACATCCAGGACATGTTTTTCGCCGTTTGGCTGTTGCTGTAAGTTTCTTCGTTCCGACTCTGTCCGACCATCATTGTAAAAATAAGTCCAAGTACACAGATCACGAGTGCAATCCAAAATAATGCGGTCATGTGTTAATCCCCCTTTGTGTAGGATGTATGCTCTTCCATCATAACGAAGATTGGAATTGTATGTCAGGATATTTTGTGACAGTTTGGAGTTGACGCTATCTGGTTTAGGGGCTAAACTACTGGTATGAGTTTAGGGGGTAAACTAATCATGAAGGAAAATCTTCGGGAAGCCGTTCAGTTATTTGAAGAAGTGATGATTCATGGGACAGAACGTGTCTTGAAATCAGTGGATTCACCGGTTTGGCGTCTCTACTCACCAGAACAACTGCATTTGTTGAAGCTAGTCGATAAATATGGACCAATCGCTTCCGGACGGATTGCCGTCATCCAAGGTGTTCACAAAAGTGCGATTTCAAATCGTCTGAAAAAGTTAAATGAACACGGCTTGGTCGAAGTCGAACGTTCGGAAGATGATCACCGGACAAAACGGATCATTTTGACGGAAGCGGGAAAAGAAGTCGTCGAGGCCTCGGATCAAGCGATTTATAGTTATTTGGAACAATTGATTGATGGCAAGGTCGATGATGACGAAATCAAACAATTCATCGAGACATTCCGGAAAGTCAAAGCCATTTTAAAGATTGAAGATTAATTTAGAAAAATAGACACAGAAGAGGTGGAACGGGAATGCGACAAATCGTCAAATGGCGTTGGCCGATCGTAATCGTCTTGTTGCTTGCGACAGTCGGATTATTTTTAGCAGCACCAAACTTATCGAAACAAGCAGAAGATGCAGGTGCCATTCAGCTCGCGAGTGATACAGATTCACAACGGGCAGCGGATATTTTAAAAGCAGCCGGTGCAAGTGAAGAAACGATTTCGCTGGTCATTCCATTAAAGGAAGCCGTTACGAAAGAAGACCGGACGGAAATCGGTCAAATCGTCAAAGATTTAGAGAAGCTGGATAAACCGGTGACAGGAGTCCTGAATCCGTTTGAGAGTAAGGAAACGGAAGGACAATTGATTTCAAAAGACAAAAAAACAGTTCTCGTTCCGATTACCGTTGATGGTACGCAAGAAGAAATCACGGCACTCGCTGAAGATATCCGAAGTGACCTCTTACCGGACGATCGGACGATTTATCTGACGGGTGAATCACTCATCAATGCCGATGTGAACAAAAGTTCACAAGAAGGATTGAAACGAACGGAATTAATCACAGTCGGTCTGATTTTTGGTCTGTTGTTGATTGTCTTCCGTTCGATCGTCACACCATTCGTTCCATTATTTGCGGTTGGTGTAACTTATTTAATGAGTCAATCATTTGTCGCCTTTTTCGTTGATTGGTTCGGATTCCCGGTCTCGAACTTCACGCAGATTTTCCTGGTAGCGATTCTCTTCGGGATCGGGACGGATTACTGTATCCTGCTTCTGAGCCGGTATAAAGAAGAATTGACTGCCGGACATGATGTCGAGACAGCCATCGTCAATACCTATAAAACAGCGGGACGGACCCTTCTCATCAGTGGTCTTGCCGTCCTCGTCGGCTTCTCGGCGATTGGTTTCGCTGATTTCCCGATCTTTAAATCGTCGGTCGCCGTTGCAGTCGGAATCGCGGTCTTGTTACTGGTTCTCTTTACACTCGTCCCGTTTTTCATGGCGACGTTAAAAGAGAAATTGTTCTGGCCGTCAAAAAATGCGGCAAGTCATCAGGACAGTCGTTTATGGGCCCGATACGGTGGTTTATCGATTCGTCGTCCATTGCTTGCGATGGCCATCGTCGCTGTCGTAACAATCCCGACCTTGTTCACATACGATGACGATCTATCGTTCAACACCGTCGATGAGATTGGTGCAAAGTATGAGACGGTTAAAGGATTAAATGCCATTTCAGACGGATTTGGTGCCGGTGAGTCGTTACCGGTCAATATTATTCTGAAGGACGACCAAAACATCGTGACTGAAAAAACGGTTCCGTATGCAGAACAGTTGAGCCGTGAACTGGTCAAACTCGATGGTGTCAAAGCTGTCCGGTCGATTTCGCGTCCGACAGGCGATGTCATTGACGATTTATATGTCGATCAACAATTGAAACAAGTTGCATCTGGTCTGACGGATGCAAAAGATGGACTTGGTAAAGTCGGTCAAGGTCTTCAGACTGTGGAAGACAATTTACAGAATATCAGTGGTCAGATTCCGGCCGGTGACCAGGCGTCAGCGGGTGCAGCACAATTGCAACAAGCTGCAGATGGTCTTGGTCAAATCAATCAGCAGTTGGCGCTTGTCGGCCAAGGATTGCAGTCAGCAGAAAACATTCCGCAAACTGTCGGAACATTGACAGCGTTATCCGGTCAATTGACACAAATTCAAACGGGAATCGCACAAGCGGCAACCGGAATTGAAACGCAAGGCGCACAAGCCGGTCAACTCGGTAGCGGATTAACCCAACTGGCTGATGGTGTCGGATCTGCTAATAATGGTCTTGGTAAAATCGAAGACGGTTTGAAAGAAGCAGCCGATTTCCTAAAAGAGATGGGCAACTCCAAAACGATTCGCGGTACCGGGATGTTCATTCCAAAAGACACCTTATCGAGTAAAGACTTCGAGCCTGTCATCGACCGCTATACGATTGATGACAAAACCGGTCTGAAATTCGAAGTCATCCTGGACAATGATCCGTATTCACCGGAGGCAATCGAAACGGTCGCTGCCATCAAGAAAACGACAGCGAGTACACTGAAAGATACACCGCTTGAACAGGCACAAGTTGCGTATGGCGGTATCTCGAGCATCAACAGTGATTTAAATGATACGTCAAAAGCCGATTTCTCACGGACTGTCGTCATCATGATCATCAGTTTGTTTATCGTCCTTGCGATTATGTTCCGCTCATTGATCATGCCGTTGTTTATGATCGGTTCGCTTCTGTTGACGTACTATACGTCGGTATCGATTGCTGAACTGATTTTCGTCAATGGTCTCGGTTATGACGGCATCAGCTGGGCCGTTCCATTTTTCGGATTCGTCATGCTCGTTGCCTTAGGAATCGATTATTCGATCTTCCTGCTCGACCGGTTCCGGGAAGAAACGATTAATGGACTCGAGACAAATGAAGCGATGTATGTCTCGATGAAGAAAATGGGCTCCGTCATCATTACGGCTGCCATCATCCTTGCCGGAACATTTGGTGCGATGATGCCGTCGGGTGTTCTGAGTCTGGTTCAAATTGCGACGATCGTTATCACAGGTCTGCTCCTGTACGGATTGATTGTCTTACCGCTCCTGATTCCAGCGATCACGGTATCGTTCGGAAAAGGTGTCTGGTGGCCGTTCCGTCAAAAGCAAAATAAGAAGTAAGTTGATTCGACTGGTCCATCCGGACATCATCCGGATGGACTTTTTCGTTATACTACAAACAGGAGGCGATCAAGATGCAACAGTTTAAACAATTAACGAGCCGGATTTGGTATCAAACGCCCGTCAGTGAAACGGATCGGCCAATCGTTGCCGTCATTACGGGCGACGAGCGGAGTCTTGTGATTGATACCGGTAACTCCAGTCAGCACGCGACACTCTTTTTGGACGAGATAGAGAAACACGGGTTGAGACGGCCGGATCTCGTCGCATTGACCCACTGGCACTGGGATCATATTTTCGGTATGAAGCAGATGGCTGTACCGACGATTGCGACCAAACGGACCGTCGACGAGATGCGGAAGATGATGGACTATGACTGGTCGGACGAGGCGCTTGCGGAGCGGATCCAACAGGGGATTGAAATTCCGTTTTGTGCCGATGCGATCAAACTCGAGTTCGGGAAGGACCGGGAGATTGAAGTCATCTTGCCGACGATTCGTTTCTCGGGAGAACTTGAAATCGACCTTGGAGGCGTGACGTGTCTGTTACGGCAGGTCGAGAATGACCACTCACCAGGGAGTGCTCTTGTCTATATTCCGGAAGAACGGGTTTTATTTTTAGGAGATGCGATGTATGCCGACATCTTTTCTGCCAAGTGGAACTATACGGTGGGGCAGACGACCCGGTTACTGGATGTCATCGCCGAGTACGACGCTGACTATTATGTCTGGTCGCACGGCGAAGCGATGTCGAAGGGCGCGTTTGAGAAAGAGGTACACGTCTTACGCCAAATCATTGAAGTGACGCAACGAGCAGCAGGGCATCTACCGGAGATGCAGCGGCTGTACCGTGAGCTGGTCGGACGGGAACTGACGACAGACGAAGAAGAAACACTCGTATTTTTTGCAAATGGTGCGAAAAAATAATTAAAACAGCAGGTGCTGAACAGATCATTCGAGAATTCCTTATGTATAAGATAGAAAAAAATGGATTTTAGCAAAGGAGTTCTCGTAATGGATCGTAAGCCTGAAGATCGGAATGAAACGGCCAATCGTGTGTTTTTTGGAACAGCTAATATTTTCACGGTCCTTGTAGTGATTGGCTTTGCCTTATATCTGCTGTATCAATTTTTTGTGAAATGACGGATCATCCTGTAGCCCAGGGTGATTTTTTTCGTTTTAGGGGAGTGCAACGGAACCAGATATTGGGTAATTCAATACAAAGGACAAAATGAACTTTACGAAAAGGAGGCACTTCCCCATGAAACGCATCCAGATTGCCGACTTTGACCGTCGTATGCCGCCGCTTGAATTACGTGAAATGGACGATTATTATGAAACGATGTTTGTTCCCGACTATGATGAGGTGTATCAGTCAAACGAGATCCGAACGATTCAACTGGCTGATATTTATGTTAATTTAGCGATGACAAAAAGTGAGGTCCGGCTCGTTTCGGCTTTGTTTTTAAAACCGGTCGAGGTAGCAGATATCGTATCGTGGATGCAACTGTACACGATTAGTTTTGCGATCTCTGACGCATCCGGTTACTACGTGGAACAGGCGGATGAAATTTTAGAAATTGTGTTGTATCAAGGGAATCCAATCGTCATTGCAACCAGAGGAACAGACCGGTTGTATTATGACACCGAAGGAGCAATCGAGATGCGGCGGGAATCGAGTGAAGTGATGGGGAAAAAGCCATTGCTGTATTTGAACGGTGAGGCATGGTATGGCGTGCCGCGACTTGAATTTAATCCGAATCAAGATGAACTGCATGTCAACGGAACGTTTTTATTTGCCGACTATATGGATGTTTATCAGGGACGGGTCGGTTTTTTCCGGAACACCGATCCAGCATTACCGATTGTGCTGTTGGTCGGAGAAGCCATCATCGAAATGGAACTGACCGAAAATGCAGACGGAAGTCGTGTCTTAGTCATTGAACAGCCGTATGATGAAGCGTGACTAAAAACAGGATGAGGTCGTGTGAATTCACCGAGCGTTTTCGGAAAAGTTAAATCGCAACGAATCTTTGGGTAACCATGAAATCCCTTACAAAATATGCGAGAATAGATATAGAGACAAGAATGGAAGGGATGCGGGACGAACATGGTTAAAGAGATGCCACGAAATTCAAAGTGGATGCGTTCCTACAATCGGGCACTTGTATTACGTTTGATTCGGATGTATCAACCGATTTCACGAGTGGAACTGGCACAACAAACAAAACTGACGAAACCGACCGTTTCGAACATCGTCGGAGAACTGATTGCGGATCAACTCGTGACAGAGCGTGAACTCGGTGTTTCAAACGGTGGACGAAAGCCGATTCTGCTCGAACTCGTGGCGAAAGAACAATATGTCATCGGGATTGATGCGACAAGTCACCGCTTCATCGGAGTCATCGCGGATTTAAGCGGAAATACGATTCACGAAGTGGAAACGATGGGTAAATTTGATACAAACGAAGAATTAATGCAGGCTGTCGTTCTGTTGTGTGAAGAACTGATTGAGGCGACGGAGCAGGTCGGAACGATTCACGGCATCGGAATATCCGTTCACGGGATGGTCAATCCGGAGACCGGAGTGATTTTATTTGCCCCTCGTTTTCATCTCCATGATGTGGCATTAAAGGAACATTTGGAAAATCGGTTTGCGTACCCTGTTTTTATCGAAAACGATGTCCGGGCTCTCGCTTCATTCGAATTGTTATTCGGAGAAGGCGTCGGGGTCGACCAATTTTTCTATCTGTATGCCGGAGAAGGAATCGGAGGGGCGTATGTCCTGGACGGGAAGCTGATTGACGGCGAAAATCACATTACAGGTGAGGTCGGGCATATGCGACTTGATTTGGATGGCCCGATTTGCTCCTGCGGGAATCGGGGATGTCTCGAAGCATTGGCTGGGGAAAAAGCGTTGTTGCGTGATTTTGAAGCCATTGACCCGCAAGTCAAGACACTGGCGGAACTGAGAAAACGTCTGACGGACGGGGATCCGTACGCGAAAGCCGCGTACCACCGGGCGGGTGAATACATCGGAATCGGTGTCCTGAATACGATTCATCTGATCAATCCGAAGCGGATTTTACTTGGAGGACCGATGTTTGAACTGGCTCCTTCCATCGTCGATCAAATCAAAGAACGGGTCGAACACACGGCCTTGACGACGGCTTCACGTGAAACCGATGTTAAGATGGTTCCCTGGAGTGAAAAACAAGGGGCACTCAGTGCAGCGGCACTCGCAACAAACAGTATTTTTCAAACCATTTAAAATGCAGCTTGCTGGGTTACGGTGTTTTCACCGGATCCGGCAAGCTTTTTTTGTGAAAAGAACGAAGAAAAAATATTTTTTGAAACCGTTTACAAAACAAAACAGCATGTGCTATAGTTTTCTTAAAGTTAGATAATAAATTTAATTTACTAAGTTTTCATCAACCAGTGGAGGTGGATGCAGACCGGCAGGGACCGGTTAAGCTGAAACAGAAAGAAGGGGGCGTCGCGCAGATGGAAACAGAGGATTTATGGGTTTCCTACCGTGAAGCTTTCGGGCGTTACGGAGCAATCCGTGGCTTTTACGTGAACCGTTTGACAGGAGATATGACGGAACAACAGCCGGGAGATAAGCGGTCTGCAGATCAAGACGGCGTTCTCGTTCGGCCACGACAAGATGGAGTCTTTCAATTTCGAATGTCGTCCGTACAAGGGGTACTGACGATTCGATCTTCAGAACTTCATCTTCGAAAAAATGAGAACGGATACATTGAATTACGGGTGTTGATGCAACACATGCGCACAGCCGGTTGTTTGACGCTCGGTGGAGAATTTTATCTGTTCGTGACACCGGAAGTGGACACGTTAGACTACCGTCTGCGACTGATTGCACGAGTCTTGATTCAACTCCAACGGATGCCGATTGGCATGGAAGTCATCGAACAATGGTGTCAACACGCACAGCTTGAAGGGCAACAGCTTAGAAAGTACGCTTGACCACTCACATACAAAGGGGATCACTCACATGAAATTCAAAAAAACCAAAGTACTCGCAGCTGCATCAGTTCTGACATTATCGGCATTACTTGCCGCTTGTGGTGGCGAAGATGAAAAACAGGCGACAACAAAAGACGGAAAAACCGTCATTTCCTGGTGGGGTTGGGCACCTCAGCCTGAAGCCGGTAAGGAAGTCGTCGATGCCTTCAACAAATCACAAGACAAATATGTCGTCGAGTTCAAACGTTACAGCGAAGACTATGAAAAACAACTTCAAGTCGCGATGTTATCTGGTAAGGGACCAGACATCATCGGTCTGAAAGAACCAATGATCCAGCAGTACAAAGACCGTGTCGTGCCAGTCGATTCTTACATGGATAAAGCAGCCGGCAAAGGATGGAAAGACAAATTCGTCGAGCTCGGCATCGATCAAACGACGATTGACGGTAAACAATATGCGGTCCCAATCGGCTTTACGGGTCAAGCCTACTTGATGTACAACAAAACGATGCTTGATAAATACGGTGTCACACCACCGAAGAACTACAAAGAAACAGTCGACGCTGTCAAAAAGATCAAAGCGTCGGGCGATAAAGTCATTCCATTGATGCTTGGAGCAAAAGATGCGTGGATCGATATCGATGTCTACAACGTTTTAAGCCACCAGGTCGCACCGGGTTACATTCAAAAAGTCTTGTCCGGCGAAGCGAAATGGACAGACGACGAGATGGTCAAGACAGCTCAAGTTTGGCAGGATCTCTTCAAAGATAAAGTCTTCCAAGAAGGAGCACTCGGACTTGCGACATACAATGACGGGATGAACCAGTTCTTCGATAAAAAAGCAGCGATGTGGGTTATCGGTTCATGGGAAGCTCACTCGATGACGACAGCTGAGAAAAAAGACAAATGGAAAATCAAAGATGAGCTTGGCTTCACACCGCTTCCAAACCTTGCAGGTGGAACAGAACAACCAATCATCGCATCAATCGATATGGCGCTTGCCGTCAATAAAGAATCAAAACAACAAGAAGGTGCAGCTGAGTTTGTTGCCTTCATGAGCCAAGGTGAAGGACAGGAAGTCTACATGGGTGAGTTCGAAATGGCACCTGGAATCAAGGATGTCAAAATTGATTCAGATGCAGCCTTCACATCTGAAGGGGAAAAAGAGTCATACAAAATGCTGAACGAAACACTTTCTAAAGCTGTAGCAAGCCGTGGTATCCGTGATACAAAACTTAACGATATCCTCGGTAAGGAACTTCAAAACATCGCGACGGGTCAAAATCCGAAAGAAGCACTCCAACGTGTTCAGGATGCAGCCGATCAATCGAAAAAATAAGAACGATACAGTGAAGTGGTGCGCTCTGCGTGCCACTTCCTGATTTTTAAAGATCAAGAAAGTGGGGAAATCGTTATGCAGACAGAGCAACAAGAATTGCCGATCAAACCAAAAGCCGAGCCGCTGAAACCGGCACCCCGTTCAAATGTTCCGAAAAAGAAAAGAAAAGGAAAAATGAAACAAAACATGGTCGGTTGGGCGTTCGTCGGACCCATCGTCCTGTTTGTCGTCGCGTTTATCTATTACGGGATTTTCTATAACGCCTATAACTCCTTCTTCTCATGGGACGGCATTTCATTTGATAAAGTCTTCGTCGGGTTTGAAAACTACGCGGAAATGTTCCGGGATCCGGATTTCTACCTCTCGCTTAAAAATACGTTCATCTTCACGATCTTAACCGTTACGATTCAAGCCTTTATCGGTCTTGTTCTCGCGTATTTCCTGCACACACAGGGACCGTTACGGACCGCCATGAAATCGGTTTTCTTCTTCCCGGTTGTCCTGAGTCCGGTCGTCCTTGGTGCCGCATTCTCACAAATTTACGACTTCCAATTCGGTTACATCAACGAATTCCTCCGGGCGATTGGTCTCGGCAGCTTAGAACAAAACTGGCTTGGTGATCCGGATATCGCGTTGTACTCGGTCATTGCCATCAACATCTTCCAGTGGACCGGTTCATCGATGGTCATGTACTACATGGCGATGCTGACGATTGAAAAAGAAATCTTTGAAGCCGCTAAAATCGATGGTGCCGGATTCTTCCGGACGCTTTGGAGCATCGTCTTCCCGAACTTAAAAGGAACGACGTTCACGTTATCGATTCTCGGTGTAATCGGTGGTCTGAAGACGTTTGACCTGGTCTGGATCACAACAGCCGGCGGGCCCGGTTCTTCAACAGAATTCATCTCGACGTACCTGTTCCGTAAATCAATGCTGCAACAAGAAGTCGGCTTTTCAAGTGCTGTTGCCATCATCTTGCTGACAATCGCTTTACTGATTACGTACATCCAGTTACGTGTTCAAAAGAAAATGGATAACTAAGGAGGAACGTCCCATGAATGTAGAATCTAAAAAAAGCCGTTGGGTCATCAACCTCGTCCTGATGCTTGCTTCGATCGTCTGGCTGTTCCCGATCTTCGTCATGTTCAAGGAGAGCTTACGTGTCAACGGATTTGAAAACTATATCGCAACGCTGCAAAACCCGAATTTCCCGACATTCGTCTTTAACAGTTTCTTCGTCGCTTTCTTCATGATCATCATTTCGATCACGATTCTTGCGTTTGCCGCATTCGCGTTCTCGAAACTCGAATTCGCCGGAAAACGTCTGTTGTTCAACATGGTACTTGCCGGTCTGATGTTACCGGTCGCTTCCATGATCGTTCCGTTGTTCTTCACATTACGGTCGTTTGACGGTCTGAATAACCACTGGGGCTTGATCGGGGCGGAAGTCGCGTTCTTCCTGCCGTTCGGTCTGATGCTGATTAAAGGATATTTTGACGAGTTGCCAAACGAATTAATGGAAGCCGCATACATTGACGGCGCGACGATTCTTGAAGTCTTCTTTAAAGTCATGTTGCCGCTTGCGAAACCGGCACTGGCAACAGCGTTAATCTATGCGTTCCTCAACTCGTGGAATGAGTATTTGATGGTCTTGACGTTCATGACGGATCCGGCTTATCAAACGGTCACGATGGCACCAAGCTTCTTCAAAGATGCGCTCGGCGGTGATCCGGGGAAAATCTATGCGTCACTCGTATTAATCAGTTTACCGACAATGGTCTTCTATATCTTCTTCCAACGTTTCTTCCAAAAAGGAATGACGGCAGGTGCAGTAAAATAATTTGTTTTGAGTCAGGGGGAGCACAATGTATTTAGGCGTCGATTATTACCCGGAACAAACTCCACGTACGTTATGGGAGGAAGACTTCCGATTGATGAAAGAACTTGGTGTCAACGTCGTTCGGTTGGCGGAATTTGCCTGGACGATGATGGAGCCGGAAGAAGGAGTTTACGATTTCCGGTTTTGGGACGATATTATCGAACGCTTGAGTGTCGCCGGTTTTGACATCGTCCTCGGGACACCGACCGCAACACCACCGGCGTGGATGTGTCACAAGTATCCGGAGATTCTTCCGGCAGACGAGCATGGTGTGACCATCAGCTTTGGAGCCCGTCGCCACTATACAGTTCACAGCGAGACGTATCAACAGTTTTCGGTTGCCATCACGACTGAGATGGCGAAACGGTACGGGAAACATACGCGTGTGATCGGTTGGCAGACTGACAACGAATACGGCCATGAAAAATCAGATCGTTCATACAGCGACGTCGACCGGGCTGCTTTCCAGATTTGGCTCAAAAACCGTTACGGCACGCTCGATGCGTTAAATGAAACATGGGGAACCGTCTTCTGGAGTCAGACCTACACGGCGTGGGAGCAGATCCCGGTGCCGCGGAAAGTCTATCAGGAACATAACCCGTCATTACTCGTCGACTTCGATCGCTTCTGTGCCGACGGTTACAACCATTACAACAAACTGCAGGTCGATGCACTCCGGGAACACATTCATCCGGATGCGTTCATTACACATAACCTCGTGTACAGTGATATGGCCGTCAATCAACAACAGATGGCACAGGATCTCGATTACGTTGCTTTTGATAACTATCCGGTCTGGGGCGGTTTGCCGGAACCGAACCGTTTCGAGAAAATGGCGAGCGATCATGATCTCTGCCGCTCTTCGAAACAAGGAAAAGGATTTTGGGTGATGGAGCAACTCAGTGGAGCGCAGGGCTGGAGTAAAATCGGTTACCTGCCGCGCCCCGGTCATATCCGTTTGTGGACGTATCAGGCGGTCGCACGCGGTGCGGAAGCCATCGTCTACTTCCGCTTCCGGGCAGCATTGTTCGGAACGGAAGAGTTTTGCCACGGGATCATCGATCACGATGGAAAACCGAAGCGTAAATTCAACGAAGTCAAACAAATCATGACCGAACTGAATACGTTTGGTGACGAAATCAACGCAAGCAACTATCAAGCGGAAGTCGGCGTCTATTTTGATCAGGAGAACGTCTGGGCCTGGACCCATCAGCCGCACAGTGATGCGTTTGATTTCCGGACCGAGTTCGTCCGTTTCTACGGCGGTGCCGTCCGGCGTCAAGCGTCGACGGATATCGTCTTCCCGGGTGACCGGCTCGATCAATACAAACTGATCATCGTTCCACTCTATTTTTTAACGAACCCGACATTTGACCAATCACTGATTGATTACATGGAGCAGGGCGGACACGTCATCTTCACGTACCGGACCGGCGTCAAGGACCCGCATAACAATGTCTTGCCTTTAACGTTACCAGGCAAGTTCGCACCGTATGCAGGAATCGAAATCGATGAGTACGAATCGTTGCAAGCCGTGCAGGAAAACCGGGTGGAAGGCATTGGTGCCTTTGAAGGCCAAGGTTCACCGGCCCGGCTCTGGTGTGATTTGATTACACCGACGACCGCTGAACCGCTTGCTGTCTACCGCGATACGTTTTATGACGGAGTCGCTGCCGTGACACGGAATGTCTATAAAGGAACAATCACGTACATTGGTGCATCGATTGATGATGCGATGATCGATACGATTTACCGGCAAGCGTTTCTTGATGCCGGCGTTCAGATGTTTGAAGCACCGGATCAAGTCGAGGTCGTCCGCCGTCACGGGGAAACACGTGATTTCGTCTTCTTCATGAACCATGATACAAAAGCAAGCCGGGACGTGGTGCTCGATGCTTCCTATAAAGAGTTGAATACGAACGAGACATATAGTGGAACAGTGACACTCGCCCCACTCGAGACGCTGATTCTGACAACGTAAGGAGGAGAACGACCATGGCCATTCTTGAACTGCCGAATCAGCGGTTCGTCCTCGAAGGACAACATGTCGCGCATGTCGTGACGATCGGACAGCACGGCAAGGTGTTGCATACGTATTTTGGAGCACGTCTGCCGTATCCATCCGACTATGAAGCATTACCGAATCCGGTTCTTGCGCATAGCTCATTTGAATCACCGGATGGTGTCGCGGTTTACGACTTCATTCCATTTGGTGAGATGGTCTACACAGAACCGACTTTGAAATCAGAACGGGAGGACGGACAACGAATCAGTCAGTTCGTGTTTGAACGCGCCGAGCAATCCGACAGTGGATTGACGTTATGGTTGTTTGATTCGTTACAAGAACTCCGGGTCGGCATCAAATATGACGTGTACGAAGCGTACGATATGATCGGACGGTCCCTCGTGATTGAGAATACTGGAACACAATCAATCCGGTTGACGACAGCCCAATCCTTTGCGATGGGAATTCTGCAACGGCCGAACTTGAACGTGCACCACTTCGCCGGGACATGGACCGGTGAATTCCAAAAACAGGTGACGCCACTAACGTCGGGACGTAAGACGATTGACAGCCGCCGGGGTGTGACGAGTCATCAGGCGAATCCCTGGTTTGCACTTGAACAAGGGGCGACCGAATCAACCGGTGAAGTCATTTACGGACATTTTGCCTATTCCGGTAACTGGTCGATGCACTTCGAACAGGATGCCTTTGGATTTGTTCAACTATCGGGCGGGATGAATGAATTTGATTTCAGTTGGAAACTCGAAGCCGGTCAACAGATGACGACACCGGACTTTTATATCGGATACGCGGCAGACGGCTTTGCCGGGATGAGTGCCCGGGCGCATGATTTCCAGCGTGACGTCATCATGCCGGAATCAGACCGGAACAAGGTCCGGCCCGTCCTCTATAATTCCTGGGAAGCGACCTATTTTGACGTGACGGAACACGGACAACGGGCGCTCGTCGATCAAGCGGCCGCAATCGGCTGCGAACTGTTCGTCGTTGATGACGGCTGGTTCGGTGAACGAAACTCCGATCAGGCCGGTCTCGGTGACTGGATCGTGAATCCGGAAAAATTCCCAAACGGTTTAACACCGTTGATCGAGTACGTGAAACAACAAAACATGCAGTTTGGCTTGTGGGTGGAACCGGAAATGGTTAATCCCGATTCAAATCTTTACCGGACACATCCGGACTGGATTTACCATAGTCCCGGTGCACGCCGGACGACATCGCGCAATCAGTTTGTTCTGAACCTTGGTTTACCGCAAGTCGAACAATTCGTGTTCGAGATGATGGATGAGTTGCTTGAGACACACGCGATTGATTACATCAAATGGGACATGAACCGCGCTTTTTCAGAACCGGGTCTAAAAGACGCTACACCAGCAGCGCAGCAAGAATTATGGAAGCGTCATGTCGATGCATTGTACCGGATCTTTGACGAGTTGCGGACACGTCACCCGAAAGTGGATTTTGAAGCCTGTGCCGGAGGCGGCGGACGGATTGATCTTGGGATTCTCAAACGGACGGAACAGGTCTGGACGAGTGATAACACGGATCCACTGGACCGTTTGACGATCCAACATGATTTTTCGTTTGCCTATAATGCGAAAATGATGAGTTGTTGGGTGACGGATGGTCCAAACTGGCTGAACGGCCGGAACTTACCGCTTGCGACCCGCTTCGTCTCATCGATGCAAGGAACACTTGGCATCGGCGGCAACTTAAGCGAATGGACAGCTGAAGAGTTAAAGGAAGCAACCGAGTGGATTGCGACGTATAAAACAATTCGGGAAACCGTTCAATTCGGACGTCAGTACCGATTGTCGGCAGACCACGTGGCTGCTTCCCTCATGCAATATACGTCAAACGATCAAACGGTTGTCCTGGCAGTAGCACCGATGCGTCAGCACGGCTCAAACCAGTACCACTTCCGTCTGCACGGACTTGAGAAAACAGGTGTGTATCAGGTCGACGGGCGTCAGCTCAGCGGTGCGTACTTGATGCAACAAGGATTGACAATCACCTATACGACAGATTATGAAGCTTGTTGTCTACACATTCAGCCGGTTCACCGCAGCATCCCTACATCAGAGTCAAAGGAGCCGATCGCATGACAGACCAGACATTAGAACATATTTTTGAACAACAATTCGGTCAACCGTCGACCCACCGCTTTTTTGCGCCGGGGCGGATCAATTTGATCGGAGAACATACAGACTACAACGGTGGACATGTCTTTCCATGTGCCTTGACGCTCGGGACTCATGCGGTCGCCCGCAAGCGGGATGATGCGGTGTTCCGGTTTTATTCGCTGAACTTTGAAGCCGACGGCATCATCGAAGTCGCAGGTGATGACTTAACGCATCGATCTGCCGATGGCTGGGCCAACTATGCCAAAGGGATGATTCATATATTACGGGAAGCCGGTTACCGGATTGATACAGGATGCGACATCTTGATCAAAGGTGATATCCCGAATGGTGCCGGACTGTCTTCGTCCGCTTCGCTTGAACTGGTCATCGGTGTTTTGCTCGATAAACTGTACAATCTGAATGTTAATCGGATCGAACTCGTCAAATATGGTCAGCAGGTCGAAAACCAGTACATCGGTGTCAACAGCGGCATCATGGATCAATTTGCAATCGGGATGGGCAAAGCGGGATCCGGTCTGTTACTTGATTGTGAGACGCTTGACTATACGTATGCCCCACTTGATTTGTCCGGTTATACGATCATCATCATGAATACAAATAAGCGCCGTGAGCTGGCGGATTCGAAATACAACGAGCGCCGCTCGGAATGTGAAGCGGCACTGACGTATCTGCAACAGTACCGACCGTATGCGTCACTCGGCCAATGGTCGATGGATGAATTCGAAACAGTGTCTTTTGAGGACGAACGATTACAACGCCGGGCGCGTCACGCGATTTCTGAAAACGAGCGGACGTTGCAGGCGCTCGATGCGCTAAAAGAAGAGAGACTCGAAGCATTCGGTCAACTGATGAATGCCTCACATCATTCTTTGCGAGTGGATTACGAAGTGACGGGGAAAGAACTGGATACATTGGTCGAAGCAGCTTGGGCGCAACCGGGAGTCCTTGGCGCCCGAATGACGGGTGCCGGTTTTGGTGGTTGTGCGATTGCCATCGTTAAAGCCGAAACGGTCGATACATTCATGACGGCAGTCGGTCAAGCATACGAGACCGCAATCGGTTATCCGGCATCGTTCTACACGGCAACGGTTGGTGATGGAGCACGAGAAGTCGAACAGGAGGTCATCTAAATGGCAGTACTCGTAGTAGGTGGAGCAGGATATATCGGATCACATGCAGTTTATCAACTGGTGGATGCCGGACAGGAAGTTGTCGTCATCGATCATTTAAAATCCGGTCACCGGGAAGCCGTTCATCCGGAAGCCCGTTTTTACGAAGGGGATATCCGGGATCGTGCCTTCCTTGATACGGTGTTTGAGACGGAAACAATCGATCAGGTCGTCCATTTCGCCGCCTTCTCGTTAGTCGGTGAATCGATGGAGCATCCGCTCGCCTACTTCGACAACAACGTTTACGGCACACAAGTATTGCTCGAAGCCATGATGGCACATGACGTGAAGCAAATCGTCTTCTCGTCGACAGCTGCCACATACGGGGAACAGGAACAGATGCCGATTCTTGAGACGGCCACGACAAATCCGACGAATGCTTACGGTGAAACGAAGCTGATGATGGAGAAGATGATGCGTTGGTGTGAAACGGCATATGGTCTGAACTATGTCGCACTCCGCTACTTTAATGTTGCAGGAGCACGCGCGACGGGTGAAATCGGGGAAGACCATACACCGGAAACCCACCTTGTCCCGCTCGTTCTCGAAGTTGCAAACAATCAACGTCCGGTGATTTCGATTTACGGCGATGATTATGCGACGGAGGACGGGACATGTATCCGTGACTATATCCATGTCGAGGATTTAATCAATGCCCATCTGCTTGCGCTTGAGTATTTAAAACAGGGCAATCCGAGTGATGTCTTTAATCTTGGCTCAAGCCGCGGTTTTTCAGTCCGGGAAATCATTGAAGCCGCACGCCGCGTGACGGGACATGCGATTCCGGAACAAGTCGTCGCAAGACGTGCCGGCGATCCAAGTACGTTGATTGCCGGATCGGATAAGGCGAAAACAGTCTTAGGCTGGAAGCCAAGCCGGACGGACATCGAAACGATCATTCAAGATGCGTGGCGCTGGCATGAACAACGTCCGAAAGGCTACAAGACACCGGTACGATAAAGAGAGAATGGATTTAGGGGAGTGAAGGCGATGAACGAACTCATCAAACAATTAGTAGAGCAGGCAATCCGTCACCAGTTAATTCAATCGGAAGACGCGGTGTATGCACGAAACCGATTATTGGCGTTGCTGGGCGAAGCAGCTTACACGGATCCGGGTACTGTCGACACCGCGTCGATTCCCGACATCTTGGATGCGATGATTGAACAACAGATTGCTGCCGGACAATTGGCAGCACGTCTTGACGAGAAAGAACGGTTGGCAGCGGAACTGATGGATGTGTTCGTCGATCGTCCGTCGACCATCACTTCGACCTTCCGTCGGTTGTATGCGGAAAGTCCGCAACAGGCGACCGATTACTTCTATCAACTCAGTCAAGCGAACAACTATATTCAAACAAAACGAATCGCTAAGAATATTCAATACCAGGCGGATACGGTGTATGGTGAAATCGATATTACGATCAATCTCTCGAAACCGGAAAAAGATCCGCGTGAAATTGCGGCGGCGCAGACGGAAATCGTTGATTCGAGCTATCCGACGTGTCTTCTATGTGTTGAAAACGTCGGTTATGCCGGCCGCATCAATCATCCGGCCCGAGCCAACCACCGGATTGTTCCGCTTTCCCTTGAAGGCGAAGCGTGGGCTTTGCAATACTCCCCATACGTCTATTACAACGAACACAGCATCATCTTGTCGCAGGAGCACCGGGACATGGTGATTAACCGTCAAGCGTTTGCGCGGTTGCTTGAATTCGTTGCTCAGTTTCCGCATTATTTTGCCGGGTCGAATGCCGACTTGCCGATCGTCGGCGGTTCGATTTTGACGCATGACCATTATCAGGGTGGTCGTTATGAATTTGCGATGGACCGGGCACAGGCGTTGCACGAGTTTGTTTTACCGGATCATCCGGACGTCACCGGCGAAACGCTGCACTGGCCGCTGACGGTCGTGCGCTTGAGCAGTTCCGATGCGTCGGCCTTGCTCGATGCAGCAGACGAGGTGTATCAGACTTGGTTGACATACGAAGATGCCGAGCATGAGATCATTGCGGCGACGGACGGTGTCCGCCATAACACGGTGACACCGATTGCCCGGATGCGCGGAGAACGATTTGAACTGGATTTGGTTTTGCGCAATAACCGGACGTCGGCGGAACATCCGGACGGCATTTTCCATACGCATGCGGATATTCACCATATTAAACGCGAGAACATCGGTTTGATTGAAGTGATGGGACTCGCTGTTCTGCCGGCCCGTCTGCTCAGTGAACTGAAAGAAGTCGAACAATTCATCACCGGCACAAGCCAAGTCGCTCCGTCGCACCAAGCTTGGGCGGAAGAACTGAAGGCAACCTATGCCGGACAAGACGTATCAGACTATGTCCGCCAGGCTGTCGCAGCAAAATTCGTTCGCGGTCTCGAAGACTGTGGTGTCTTCAAGCAGACAGAGCACGGACAAGCCGGACTCGGGCGGTTTCTTGAGACAGTCAGCCGCCAAGTGGCAGGTGATCGACGATGAGTGAGCACACAAAATCACTTCCGGAAATCGATTTCGTGCGGCACACGTTGACGCAACCTGGGATTGAAGTTGAGATTTGGAACTACGGCGGCATCATCAACGATATTCGTGTTGCAGACCGGGACGGTGTGAGGGAAAGTGTTGTCCTTGGACTGGAGACCGTCGAAGAGTATCAAAACCATTCCCCGTACTTTGGAGCGATTGTCGGCCGGGTCGCCGGACGCATCGGCCAAGCGCGGATGGAAGTCGAGGGCACCGTTTATCCGTTGGCAGCCAATGACGGAGAGCACCATCTTCATGGCGGGATTCACGGATTTGATCAAGCACTGTTTGAAGTCATGGAGATGACGGAAACGCAGCTCCATTTACGGCACGTCAGTCCGGATGGAGCGGAAGGTTATCCCGGTACTGTCACGCTGGATGCGATTTATCAACTCGACGGTCTGGCGTTGACGTTGACGATGGAAGCGACGACGGACCAAACAACACCGTTGAACTTGACGAACCATACGTACTGGAACCTGTCGGGGAACTTACGTCGGGATATTCTGGATCATCGTTTGCAAGTACCGAGTGACACGTACCTGCCCGTCGGAGAGGATCTGTTGCCGATCGGAGAGGTTCGTGACGTGACCGGAACACCCCTTGATTTTCGTACCGGACGTTCGATCCGCAGTGGTGCGGAGTCCGGGCATCCGGAAACAACGGCAGCCGGCAACGGGTATGACCATCCGTTCGTCTTGTCGGGACAAGCGATTCGACTGGAAGACCGGGAAAGCGGCCGTTTTCTGGAAGTGACGACCGATCAGCCGGTCGTTGTCCTCTACACCGGTACACAACTCGAAACAAACTATACGATTCGCGGTGTCGCTTCACGTCCGTCACTCGGTCTGTGTCTTGAGACACAGGTCCATCCGAATGCCGTCAAAGAGGCATCTTTCCCGGACGTGTTAGTACGACCGGGCGAGACATACCGCTGGGAAACGACATATCGCTTCGGGACAGATGGTTCGTAAAGGACGGACAGATGGATTTCAGGCAACATGGGGACCAGTCAAACAAGAACCGTGTGTAGCGAGTAATTCTTTTTTTACGAGATAAGGGTGGCAGATTATCATTCTGCCACCCTTATCTTTGTAGAGACTGACTTTTGAGTCAGCCTCTTGTTTGTTTATCAGCGATTTTTGAACCCGCTTATCAGAACTAATTATTCCGGAGCATCAAGCAGGGAACGACCGTCGGATTAGAGAAAGGGATGGGACACGAAGAGGAGGAGAGAATATGCGTTACCCAGCGACACCTTGCATTACCTTGAATGGCACAGCGGCAGAGGCCATTGCGTATTATGACCGGACATTGGGGTTAAAACCACGCCGCATCTTATCGGAAACAAATGCGCTAGGTCAACAGGAAATCTTTCATGCCCATTTGGCGAATGATGCTTTTGAATTGATGCTGTGGGACGTCTCGTCAGCGCTTCCGGCGGCTTCGCACATCCTGCTGCTGCTGTCATTTGAGACGACCGAAGAAATTTCAGCCGCCTACGCGGCACTGGCAGAAGACGGTCAGATCATGGAAGCGTTGGGCGTGCCGAGTTTCGGTGGGTTATATGCTCAAGTGACGGATCCTTTTGGGGTCACTTTCGTTTTGGAGTACTCCGAAAACGGACGCGAATCAGCCGGTTAACTGTTCCAATGCTAATAGTTGCCGCTTCATATTCAATCCACCCCAGTAGCCGGTCAAACCACCTTTTTTGCCGATGATTCGATGACAGGGGACGACGATCAAGACACGATTCTTGCCGATTGCCGTACCGACGGCGCGTGTCGCATTCGGTCGGTAAATCCGTTCCGCGATATCCGAATAGGTCGCCGTCACGCCATATGGCACGTGACGTAAGGCGTTCCAGACCTCCAGTTGAAAAGGGGTTCCGATCAAGTGCAGCGGAAACGAAAAATGGGTCCGTGTGCCGTTTAAGTATTCCATCAACTGTTCCTGATACGGTTGCATCATCCGGGTGTCTTCGATGAGATCCGCACGCGGCAACTGTTTCCGAGCCCAGTCGGGAAACAGGTCAGCCGGTTCGTTTAAGGCGCCGACGTAACACAGTCCATCCGTCGTCGCAGCAATCGGGAATGATGTACCGTTCCAGTTCAGCATCGTAAAGTACAAGTCCATCGTTGTCCCTCCTTCAACTAAAAAAATTCATACAACAAACCGGTCACTGTTCAGTTGACCGGTTTTTGGATTACGACTTCGTCAAGATAGCTTGTTGCCGGGGGGATAAGTGGATAGCTTGTCCAACCAAAGATTCGATGGCTTCCGTCCAGGCTTCATTCCGGCTCGGATGCGGCATGACCGGGAAACGGATATCTTCTTCCTTGGCCGCCATTTCAAGCGCTTGGGCAAAGGTGCCGGCGAGTTCAATCGATCCTTCGCCAATCATATGAACACCTAATAACAGACTCGTCGTGGCATCCGTGACGACTTTGACAAATCCACTGCCGGCTTCAATCGTCGTTGCACCATTGGCGTTTAAGGCGAATTGACCAACCCGGACGGCATAACCGGCATCCGTCGCCGCTTGCTCCGTCAATCCGATCGAGACGATCGGTGGAAGGGAGCGGATGACCGTTGGATAATAGGGCATCGTCGGATCAGGGGATTGTCCTGCCAACTGTTCGGCGGTTCGTTTGGCTTCATGAATGGCCCGGATTGCCAGTGGCGGACCGGGTGTAACGTCACCAAGCGCATAAATATGGGGCCGGCTCGTTTGCCCGAACGGATCGACAGGAATCGTGCCGTCTTCTGCCATCGTCACACCGATGCGTTCGAGACCCAACTCCAGTGTGTTTGGAATCCGTGGTAACGAGTGGAATAAAAATGGAGCGGTCCAGGTCGTTTCCTGTCCTTCTTTGACGACGGTGACCGTCACTTCATCCGTTGTCTCGATGGCGGTCACGATGCCCGTTACGAGTCGGATTTTTTGTTTTTTAAAGAGCCGCCGCAGTTCTTTGTCGAGGCTCGGATCGAGCTGAAACGCGTCGGCGATCAATGTGACTTGTGTGCCGAGTGCCTGAAAACTCATTGCTGCTTCAATCGTGATATAGTCCTGACCGATGATGACGAGCCGGTCCGGCAAGTCGGTCAGCTGGTAGAGTTGTTCTGCATTTAAGATGAGAGGGGACGTCTGCTGAAGACTATGGCTTCCAGTTGCGATCACGACATCATTGAACCGGTACGTGTCGAACTGATGTCCCTGTTCGACACCGATCCGGTCGTCCGCCAAGAACGAGGCGGTCCCTTGGATGTATTCGATGGCGTTTGCCTGGCATAAAGCTTCGACGCCGGCGCGTAACTGATGGACGATCCCGTCCCGGTACTTTACCAATTGGTTGAAGTCATGCGTCGGTTCGATCGAAAAACCGAGTGCAGTCAAATGGTTCATTTGTTGTTTCACTTCCGCCGCATGCGCGACAACTTTGGACGGGATACAGCCTTTGTTCAGACAAAGCCCTCCGAGCTGTGCTTGTTCAATTAAGGTCACTTTTCGTCCCAATTGACTGGCGCGAATCGCAGCTGTATAGCCGGCCGGACCGCCGCCGAGAATCAACAGATCACGTTCTTGGGTCAGTTCACCAACAACCATTTAGATCAACTCCATCAATAAAGTAGTGGGGTGTTCGATCAGTCCGGCAAACCGGTTCGTAAAGGCGACGGCGGTCGCGCCGTCCGCCACACGATGATCAAAGGACATCGACAGATTCATCATCGAGCGGATGACAATTTGATCCTGGTCGTCGACACAGACCCGTTTTTTCGTTTTGTGGAAGGCGATCAGCGCCGTTTCCGGATAATTGATGATCGGCGTTGCGCCTGTACTGCCGAGTGGTCCGACATTACTCATCGTAAAGGTGCTTGGTTTCAGATCCGCAGCGCGCAAGTCTCCCGTCTTAGCGCGGGAAGACAGTTCCGCGACACGCGTATGCAACTGTTGCATCGTCAGTTGGTCGGCGTCCCGGACAACCGGCACGATCAATCCGTCGGTCGTTTCAGTCGCGACACCGATATGGTACTGCCGCTCCAAAATAATCTGTTCGTTTGCTTCATCGAGCTTGGCGTTGAAGACCGGGAAGTCTTGTAAGGCGACGATCAAGGCTTTGATGAAAAAAGCGTTGACGCTGATCGGTTTCCCGGCAGCTTTCAATTCTTCGCGCAATGCCAGCAAACGGGTCATGTCAACTTCTTCAAAGTGGGTGACATGCGGAATCGTAAAGAGTGACTGGGTCATCTTTTTGGCGATCTGTTTACGAATGCCCCGGAACGGAATCGTATCGACCGGCGCAGGTGGTGCCTCGACCGCGACTGGACGCTGATCGGGCTCAGGAGTCGTTCCGCTTTCAACGAAACGACGTACATCTTCTTCCGTGACGCGACCGGACGGATCGACAGCCGGAACTAGTTCCAGATCGATGCCAAGATCGCGGGCAATTTTCCGGGTGTAAGGTGTCGCCAACACACGTTTTGGACGTTCCGTCAGGAGAGTGGTCATGGTTGGTTGTTGTTGCGATTGCTCGGACCGTTCAACCGTTCGTTCAACGGTGACTGCCGGTTGTGCTTCCGTTGCCTCGATCAATAACAAGACTGTCCCGACGCCAACCGTTTGTCCGACAGGAATTAACAGATCCGTGACGACCCCGGACACCGGAGCCGGCAATTCGGCGACCATCTTGTCAGTCGAGACTTCGACGACCGGTTGGTCAATTGTGACCCGATCGCCGACTTGGACCAGATAGTTTGCGATTTCACCTTCCGTCATGCCTTCCCCCACATCATGCAATTTCACTTCAATCATCCTGCTCACTCCTTAAAAATCGATCGTACGCTGGATCGCTTCAAGCACACGAGTCGGCGTCGGGATGTAATGGTCTTCGAGCGCGAATAATGGAACCGGCACATCGAATCCGGTGACCCGAGCAATCGGTGCCCGTAAATACAAGAACGAAGTATCATTGATTAAAGCAATCAAATCATTCCCGAGTCCACCCGTTGCCTGTGCTTCATGAACGATGACAGCCCGACCTGTTTTTTGGATGGAGGCGGCAATCGTCGTCCGGTCAAGCGGATAAAGTGTCCGTAAATCAATCACTTCACAGGAGATACCGCGTGTCGTTGCTTCGGTCGCTGCTTTTTGGGCAACCTGCACCATCGCCCCCCAGGCGATGAGTGTCACGTCGTGACCTTCCGTGACGCATTTGGCTTTGCCGATTTCAACCGTGTACGCCTCACTCGGAACCGGTTCCTTAAAGGCGCGGTAACTGCGCATCGATTCGAGGAATAAGACCGGGTCCGGATCTTCAATCGCTGCAATCAATAAGCCTTTGGCGTCGTAAGGCGTTGCCGGACAGACGACCTTTAAGCCGGGCATCGAGGTGAAGAGGGCTTCCGTACTGTCCGAGTGAATTTCCGGCGCCCGAATGCCGGCCCCATAAGGCGCCCGAATGACCATCGGCACGCCGTAACGCCCCATCGTCCGCATCCGGATGCGGGAGACGTGGGTCATGATTTGTTCGTAAGCAGGGTAGATGAAACCGAGAAATTGGATTTCGACGATCGGCTTAAACCCGTTGACCGCGAGACCGATCGACGTTCCGACGATTCCCGCTTCGCTCAGCGGCGTATCAATGATCCGGTCCTCACCGAACTCTTCCTGTAGACCGTCCGTTGCCCGAAAGACACCACCGTTTTTTCCGACATCCTCGCCTAGTACAAGCGTCGTCTCATCGTCCGTCAGTTTTGTCCGTAAGGCATCGGTGACAGCCTGGACGAGCGTCATCTCCGTTTGTCGATTGATAGGTGTCGCCATGTCAATTCCCCCTTGCGGTCAGATAGTCCGTTTTTTGACGGACTAAATCGTCCGGTAATGTTGCGTACGTATGGTCGAATAAATCATTGACGTCAGGAGGCGGGAAGGCTTCCATTGTTTTGACGGCGGCTTCGACCTCTTCTTGATGACGGGTCCGGATTGCTTCGATTTCCTGCTCGTCATAGAATCCCTGTTCTTTCATGAAATCTTCCAGGCGGGTGAGGGGATCAATCCGGTCCCGGGAGCGTTCCTGATCCCGGTATTTCGATGGATCATCCGCTGTCGTGTGGGCACCGAATCGCCATGTGACCGCTTCGATTAAGGTCGGACCGCCGCCGGAGCGGGCTCTTTCAAGTGCCTTTTGCATCGTTAAGTAGACGGCGAAAACGTCATTCCCGTCAATCCGGACGCTCGGCATACCATAAGCTAATGCTTTTTGAGCAATCGTTTCCGAATGCATCTGTTTTTGAATCGGGACGGAAATCGCATACCCGTTGTTTTGATTAAACAAGATGACCGGAGCCTGGAAGACGCTGGCAAAGTTCATGCCTTCGTGGAAATCACCTTCCGATGTTGCCCCATCGCCGAAGTAAGCGACAGCGACTTGGGTCGATCCTTTTCGTTTTTCCGCCCAGGCCGCACCAACGGCATGCGGGATTTGTGTGGCAATCGGAACAGCGGGTGGGAAGATATGCAGCTCATCGGTCGGGACACAGCCTTCGACGCGGCCATTCCAATACAAAAACGTCCGGACCATATCGGCGCCAAACGTCAGCGTCGCCCCGTGATCCCGGTAGGTCGGGAAGACCCAGTCTTTGTCCTGCAGCGCATACGCACTGCCGACCTGTGCCGCTTCCTGTCCTTCGAACGGAGCATAGGTACCGAGCCGTCCTTGACGTTGCAGATTGATCGCCTTCCGGTCAAACGTCCGGATCCGGTTCATATGTGTGAATAGCGCGAGGCTCAAGTCTTTTGTCAGCGAGTCGGTTTTAGATGTATCGATCACGTGTCCCGCATCATCAAGGATCCGGTAAATCGGAAATTCAGTTTCCATCAGTGTCACCTCCATTAGTCGTTACGGATGTTCCATTTCGGTTTGATTGTATTCGTAAAGATGTTGTTATGACGAGAGCGGATTTGAATCCGTTTGTTACACATCCGATTGGCTGCTTCGAGTGTCGTGATCGATTCCGCATGAGACTCGTGGAATACTTCGAGGACCGCATCATAGATATGTTTTGTTTTTAATAAGACACGTTCATGATTCGCACCGTATAATTCGTCGGCAACTTGAATCAGACCGCCACCGTTGACGATATAATCGGGCGCATATAAAATGCCGCGTTGCTTTAATTCGAGCGCAAGTGCATCGTCGGCGAGTTGATTGTTGGCCGATCCACAGATTGCCTTACACTGGAGCTGTCCGATGTTCGTCGATTGGATGACACCACCATAGGCACAAGGGACAAAGATGTCGGCATCCGTCAGATGAATTTCATGAGCGGAAATGACACGAACCGTTCCAGGTGTTTTTTCCGCTTGCTCGACGAGAGAAGCGAGAACGGATTCGCTCAAATCGGACACGTACAGGTTGGCACCGGCAGACAATAACTGTTCTGCGACTTTATAGCCGACCTTTCCCAGTCCTTGGACAGCGTAACTGGCCCGGCTTAAATCATCCGATCCGTATAACGTTTCGACCGTTGCCCGTAATCCGTAAATGACGCCTTCCGCCGTAGGAATTGATGAATCCCCACTACCGCCGAAGGCTTCCGGAATTCCGACGATCCGTGACGTTTCCCGGCTGGCATGGACGAAATCGTCCATCGTCGTGCCCATGTCCGTCCCGGTATAGAAACGTCCGCCGAGTGAGTCGACGAAGCGTCCGAAGGCCCGGAACAATTCGGGTGTTTTATCCGTCGCCGGATTACCGATGATGACGGCTTTCCCGCCGCCGAAATCGACGTCAGCTGCTGCACATTTATACGTCATGCCACGTGACAGCCGCAAGACATCATCGAGTGCTTCGTCGACAGTCGAATACGGTGCCATTCGGCAACCACCTAGGGCGGGTCCGAGTGTCGTATCGTGAATGGCGATGATCGCCTGCAAACCGGACACCGGATCGTTACAAAAAACGACTTGTTCGTGACCGGAAATTTTCTCCATGATTGATGGTGATGGATCCGTGGATGGGTTCAACATATTCATAGTAAACATCCTCCTGACGTATAGTAAGCGCTTTCATTTTAATCTTTAGAAAACACGCGGCATTAACTTGTCCTGAATCAGCTGCTTAGTTAAGATGATTTGTTTGACTTCCCCGAGACCGATGACACGGTCGCCGTGTCTGACTTCTACTTTTGCCAATACGCGGTCAGGTGTGAGTTCGATGACGGTGGCTTCGATCCGGATGTTTGATCCAAGTGTTGCCATTCCTAAATGTTTCAAGGAAACTGCACCACCGACTCCTTCTTCCTCTTCTTCCAGGTAGGGGAGGATGAGTTTTCGAGCGGCCCATTCCATATGATAGACCATCGATACGGTTGAATAGGCCGGATGGACAACCACACCTTCAAACTGAGCGAACATTTCTTCTGTTACGATCGCTTCGATGACAGCAGAATCTCCGAGCGATAAACCGTTTTTCACACCAATTCCCCCTTGCCTGTGACCACAGCTGGTCTTACCAAAAATAGTATAACACTTGTCACACGATATTTTATCAATCAGTTACAAAATGAGCAAACATTTTCAGGAATATTTTCCAAAAAGAAATATCGTTTTCTGACTTTCTCTATAGGAAGGGTCTTTATTCAGACTTTTGATAGAAATAAGGACCAGTATCAAGAAAGTTGGGAGCTTTTAACAAAATGAAGGATTGACAACATTGTGAACGTATCGTAGTTTAATGATATAACCATTTTAAAACGAACGTTTATTTATTGTGTTATATAGACGCGGGAAGGGGTGCCACTTGTATAACGAAATCCTGGAAACGATGGAAGCGGAAGAACGATCCCGCTTACAGCTTGCAAGTTTACGTGAGACCGTTCGTCATGTGATGGAACATGTTCCGTTTTATCAGACCCGCTTCATGGAACGGGGGCTCGATCCGGATGCATTACAAACGATGGCGGATATTCAAAAGTTACCGTTCACATACAAAAGTGATTTGCGGGAACAGTATCCATTTGGCTTGTTTGCGGTTCCGCCACAGGAAGCGGTCCGGATCCATGCTTCCTCCGGAACAAGCGGAAAGCCAACCGTCGTCGGTTATACACAAAGCGATCTGGATGATTGGTCGAAAGCTGTCGCACGTGGTCTGGTCGCCATCGGCGCGCAAAAAACCGACTTGTTGCACAATGCTTACGGTTACGGATTATTCACCGGCGGACTGGGTCTGCACAGCGGAGCCGAACAACTCGGCATGACGATTGTCCCCGTGTCCGGCGGCAATACGGACCGACAGATCACATTGATCGAAGATTTTCAGCCGCGTGGAATTTGCGGAACACCTTCTTATATGTTGCATCTCGCGGAACGGATGGAAGAAAAGGGTCTAAATCCGAAGACGAGCAGCCTGCAGTACGGGATTTTCGGAGCCGAGCCGTGGTCGGAAGAATTACGGCAAACCCTCGAAGACAAGTGGGGGATCCGGGCGTTTGACATCTACGGTCTTAGCGAAATCATGGGGCCCGGTGTCGCGATGGAGTGTCAGGAACAGGACGGATTGCATCTGATGGATGATTTGTTCATCACAGAAGTCATTGATCCCGTAACGGGGGAACCGCTACCAGAAGGAATGGTCGGGGAACTCGTTTTTACAAGTTTAAAAAAGAAAGCGCTTCCAATAATTCGGTATCGTACCGGAGACTTGGCATCCGTCACAACAAAAGTATGTGGCTGCGGCCGGACGACGACCCGGATGTCGCGGGTCAAAGGGCGGACGGATGACATGATGATCATCCGTGGCGTCAATGTCTTCCCGTCCGAGATTGAACGGGTGTTGCTGCAACAACCGGGTGTCACACCGCACTATCAAATTCACCGGATTCAACGGGCCGGGCTTGAAGCACTGGAATTGCACATCGAGCTCGAAGTGGGGACAGTTGCTGAAGATATTAAGCGGGTCATCTGCCATGCCATGAAAACAGAATGTCTGATATCAGTGGATCTGATTTGTCACCCGCCATATGGACTTCCGCGGTCTGAAGGCAAGGCCGTCCGGATCATTGACCGTCGCACAGAGTCTGAGAAGAAGTTTGTTTAAGCAGAGGAGGAACTGACATGTACGATGCAACGCATCTTTTTGAACCACCGGTTATGACCGAAGAAGAAAAATTGGAACGATTTAAAGAACGAATCGAAAACGGGGAAAAAATCGAAGCTGACGACTGGATGCCTGATTTTTATCGCGACACGCTGATCAAGTTGATTTCGATGCACGGGATCAGTGAAATCATGGGCGCTTTACCAGAAAAAGAATGGGTACCAAAAGCACCGTCGTTACGCCGGAAGCTCGGCATCATGGCAAAAGTCCAGGATGAGATGGGGCACGGCCAACTCCTGCTGCGGGTCGTCGAGGACTTGATGAAACCGTACGGAAAAACGCGGGCAGACTTAATGGACGACTTGTTTACGGGACGTCTCAAATTCCATAACGTCTTCCACATGCCGACCCGTTCCTGGGCAGATGCCGGGACGATCGGCTGGCTCGTCGATGGAGCAGCAATCATTACCCAGACGAACATGCTCGGGGCTTCCTACGGACCATATGCACGGGCGTTGCAACGGATTTGTGCGGAAGAAGTGTTTCATGCCCAGCACGGTGAATCCATCATCATGGCACTAGCCGAAGGGACACCGGAACAAAAAGCGATGATTCAGGAATCACTTGACGAGTGGTGGGAATCTCTGTTGATGTTCTTCGGACCGGCGTCAAAAGAGACGACAGGGACGTCCAAACAAGACGTGACAATCGCTTATAAAATCCGGACGAAGACGAACGAAGAACTGCGTCAAAACTTCTTTACGAAATACGTGCCCCGGATCCGCTCGCTTGGTCTCGTCATTCCGGATCCGACATTACGGTTTGATGAGGAAACAGCACAATGGATTTACGCCCAGCCGGACTGGACGGAATTCAAGAAAATCATTCAAGGCGGCGGTCCCCGTTCGAAGGAACGACTCGCCTTACGTCAAACTTCGTATCAAAACAATGCGTGGGTGCGCGAGGCACTTGCTGAGACGATCGGCTGAAGGAGGAACCACCATGACGGAAACGTTTTATCAAGAGTTCGAGGTGTTCAGTAAACGGACGCCGAATGCTGCCTTTACACATCAGTTCAGTCTACTGGCACCGAATAAAGAGATGGCCTTAATGATGGCGCAGGAAAACTTCATGCGCCGCGAGCCGGTCGTCGACATCTGGGTCGTCAAGCGGGAAGATATCCGGGGGATGACACCCGATGAAAAGCAGATGTTGCAACGGCTCGACAACAAAGATTACCGAACGACGAAAGGGTACGGCTACCTGAAGAAAAAATGGCGTCATTATGAGCAACAAATGCTCGACGAAAAAGAAATCATGTCCTGGCAAGGAGGCGATTCCAAATGACGGAAACAGAACGGTTGGCTTTGGCCTCACTGCTCTATCAACTGGCGGATGACGACTTTTTATACGCGTACCGGGGATCGGAGTGGCTCGGACTCGCCCCGCATATCGAAGAAGATGTCGCATCGTCCTCGATTGCTCAGGATTCGATGGGACATGCAGCGATGTACTATCAGCTGCTCGAAGAAATCGGTGAAGGAAAGGCCGATGCTCTGGCTCACGTACGACTCGCCCATGAACGAAAAAACTCCGTCCTCGTCGAACGGGTCAACGGACCGGGATACTATATGGAGAATCCCGAATATGACTGGGCGTATGCCGTCGTGCGCAATTATTGTTATACACTCGCGAAAAAGGTACGGGTCGATTCGTTGAAAAAAAGCAGTTATACGCCACTCGCAGCACTCGCCGTCAAGGTCAACATGGAGTTGTATTACCATCTGTTGCACTGGCAGACGTGGTTCACCCAGTTGTATCAATCGACAGAAACAGCCCGTCAGAAAATGGATGCGGCTCTTGAACGGGTGCTGGCTGACTTCGGTGATCTGTTTGATTACGGGGAAGCGTCAGAAACGATTGATGAGATGCGCTTGATTGAAGGACAGGGGATTTTACTGGATCGCTGGTATCAGGCGCTGACGCCGGTCCTCGTCGATCTGAACGTCACGCTGCCGGAAATGAAAATGGCATATAACGGACGAAACGGAGAACATTCTTCTGATTTGAACGATGCCTTATCGACTCTCGGGGAAGTGTATCTACTCGATCAGTCAGCGGTATGGTGAAGGGGGAACGGCAGATGACGACAAGTTTAGAACAGGAGATTCGGCAGGCACTTGATACGGTCAAGGATCCGGAAATCGATGCGGTCAGTATTCTCGATCTCGGGATGGTCGAAGCGACGGACTGGACAGAGACACCGTTCGGATATGATGTCCGGGTTACATTACTCCCGACATTTTTAGGATGTCCGGCGCTTGATATCATCCAAAAAAACACCGAATCCGCATTGTTACAAGTACCTCGGGTCAATACGGTCGACGTCGTCTTCCTGTTTGATCCGCCTTGGACATCGGACCGGATCACGGAACAAGGGATTGCCGGTCTGAAGTCCTTTGGAATCGCTCCGCCACGAGTCGTCGACGGTCGTTGGGAAATCGACTGCCCGTACTGTGGATCGACGTTCGTCTCGATTGAAAATCTGTTTGGTCCGACGGCTTGTCGCAGCATTTTATATTGTAAATCATGCAAAAATCCATTCGAGGCGATGAAACCCGTCTCTACTCTCATGTGAAGGAAGGTAATCATCATGGTAAAACTAATCGCGCTTTATACACATCCGGAGAACAAGGAACAGTTTGACGAGCATTACTTCAACGTCCACGGTCCACTGACGGCAAAGATTCCCGGTCTGCAACAGATGACGGTCACGAAGATCGTCGGTTCACCAATGGGCGGAGACGGTAAATATTATCTGATGTGCGAAATGGTCTACGAAAGCCATGAAACGATGAAAGCCGGCATGCGTTCGCTTGAAGGAAAGGCATCCGGTAAAGATTTGATGGGCTTTGCAGGAGATCTCGTGACGTTAATGATTGGTGAGGAAGTCCATGCCGACGCCACAGTACGTTAAGACAAGTATCGAGGGGCGAATCGGCCGGATTCGACTGAATCGGCCGGAACGTTACAATGCCCTGAACCGGACGATGATTCGGGAAATCGTCGAAGCGATGGAACGATTCGATCAGGATGAGGCGGTCGCAGTCATCGTCCTGAACGGTGAAGGAAAGTCCTTTTCAGCCGGAGCAGACATCGATGAGATGGTCGACGCGACACCGATTTCGATGGAACTTCTTGATCCGTTTGCTGATTGGGACCGGATCAGCCGGCTGCATAAACCGCTGATTGCAGCTGTCCACGGATTTGTACTCGGCGGCGGATTTGAACTGGCCCTGGCCTGCGACTTGATCTATGCGACACCCGAGACCCAGTTCGCGTTTCCGGAGGTTGGACTCGGTGTCATGCCGGGAGCTGGCGGGACCCAACGATTGACGAAACGGATCGGGCGGACCCGGGCACTCGAGTGGTTGTGGACGGGGGACCGGATGCCGGCGTCGGAAGCACACCATCTCGGAATCATCAACCGGATCGTGGAAGCGGACCAACTCGAAGCAGACGTTTTGGCGGTTGCCGGACGGATTGCGGCACAACCCGTGATGTCCGTGCGACTGATCAAAGATGCCGTCGATAAGGCAGGCGATCTGTCACTGCAAGACGGCATGGACCATGAACGAAGAAATTTCTACTTACTATTCGGCACGAGTGATCAGACGGAAGGTATGCAAGCCTTTCTAGACAAACGTCAACCGACATTCAAAGGAAACTAAAAGGAGTGGGAGCTATGTCAACGGTACATGAAAAAACAATCGAGATGAAACGTTCCGTTTATCATCTGGTCATCAACGGCGAGCAAGTCGAAGGGGCATCAGGGGAGACATTCAAGACCTATAATCCGGCAACGGGCGAAGTCATTGCGGAAGTCGCGAAAGCTTCAAAAGCCGATGCCGATCGTGCGGTACAGGCGGCACGAGAAGCGTTTGATCACGGGAAATGGAAAATGTGGCCGGTCGGTCGCCGGGCGCAAGTTTTGAACAAAATCGCCGGCATCATGCGTTCACGATTCAATGAACTCGTGGAACTCGAGATTCTCGATACGGGAAAATCACTTGCCGCAGCACAAGGGCAAATCACGCAAGCAATTGAAGACTTTGAATTTTATGCCGGTGCGATCGTCGGTCACCGTGGTACCGTCAATAATGTGCCGGGGCAGTTCCATAACTACACAGAAAAAGAACCGGTCGGCGTCTGCGCCCAAATCATTCCGTGGAACTATCCGTTGATGATGGCGGCTTGGAAAGTCGCACCAGCGATTGCGGTCGGTTGTTCGGTCGTCGTTAAACCGGCGACCCTGACACCTTTGACAGCCATTATCCTTGGCGAGATTTGTCTGGAAGCCGGTGTACCGGCGGGTGTCGTCAACGTCATTCCGGGATCGGGCCGCGAAATCGGCAACCACTTGGTGGAACACCCGAATGTCGATAAAGTCGCCTTTACCGGTTCGACACCAGTCGGAAAAGACATCATGGGGCGGGCATCGGAAAGCTTAAAACGCGTCACATTGGAACTCGGCGGCAAATCACCGAACCTCGTGTTTGAGGATGCCGATATCACGGCAGCTGTCGACGGTTCGCTGTTCGGCATCTTTTACAACAGTGGTCAGTCGTGTGAAGCGCGGTCGCGCCTGTACGTCCATGAAGATATTTACGAAACGTTCATGGAACAATTCGTCGCAAAAACGAAACAACTGGTGCTCGGGAATCCATTTGACAAGGGCACACACGTCGGGGCAATCATCGATCAACAACAGCTCGATGTCATCGACGGCTATGTCCAGTCGGCGAAAGCGGACGGGGCAACGATTTTGACTGGGGGTCAAGTCGAGAAAGTAGCCGGTTTTGAAGAAGGTTTCTGGTATGCACCAACCATCATTGCCGATGTCACACACGAGATGAAAGTTGTCCAGGAAGAAATCTTCGGACCGGTCGTCGTCGTGATGAAGTTCAAGGATGAAAAAGAAGCTGTCCGTCTTGCGAACGATACGGAATTCGGGCTCGGGTCAGCGATTTGGACAAAAGACGGGGCACGCGCGACACGGATTGCCAATCAAATCAAAGCCGGTATCGTCATGATCAACTGTCCATTTTCGGCCTTCCCGGGAACACCGTTTGGCGGATACAAACAATCTGGTTTCGGTCGTGAACTGTGTATCGAAACACTTGATTTATATACGGAAACGAAAAGTATCCTGTCGTATTACGGCAGTCGTCCACTTAATCCGTTCGGACTGTAAAAACCAAGCGTGCGGACGTTCGTCCGCACGCTTTTTTAAAGGGGGAAAATCAGATGATGGTTCAACAGATGGTTGTCGTAGGGTCGGGGGTCATGGGAAGAGGAATTGCTTACGTGGCAGCGGCGAGCGGATTTGACGTGACATTGGTGGACGTCGAGCAACAGTTGCTGACGTCCGCGCAACAGGAATTAGAAAGAATTGCCGATAAAGCCATCATCCGCGGGAAAATGACGACGGAAGAAGTCGAGCAACTGTTCGGGCGTTTACGTTATGCAACGGATTTAGGGGAAGCTGCCAAAGGAGCGGATCTTGTGATTGAGGCCGTTCCGGAACGGCTCGAGATCAAACGGACAGTGTTTGAGACACTGGACCGCTCTGCGCCGGCCGATTGTGTTTTTGCGACCAATACGTCGACGATGAGTCCGACCGAGATTGCATCCTTTACGAAGCGTCCGGAACGGGTCATGGCGATGCACTTCTTTAATCCGGTGCATCGGATGCCACTCGTCGAACTGGTACGGGGTCTTGAAACATCTGACGAAACGGTAATGATATGCGAAACCGTTGCGCAACAAATGGGGAAAGAGACGGTCGTCATCAAGGAGTTTCCCGGGTTCGTCACGTCACGAATCAGTGCACTCGTCGGAAACGAGGCTTTTTATATGTTACAGGAAGGACTCGGAACACCGGAAGAAATCGATAAAGCGATCAAGCTCGGACTGAACTATCCGATGGGACCGTTTGAACTTGGCGATCTTGTCGGGCTCGATACCCGTCTCAACAATTTGCGTTATCTTCATGAAAAACTGGGTGAAAAATATCGTCCGGCACCACTGCTTGAACAGTATGTCAAAGCAGGACGTCTCGGACGGAAAACTGGGCGCGGTGTCTATGAGTATTCCGACAGCGGGGTGAAGACACGATGAGACGTGTGGCGATCATTGATGCCGTCCGTACACCGATTGGCCGGTATAACGGAGCCTTGAAAGATGTCCGTCCGGATGATTTAGGGGCATGTGTCATTCAAGCGCTCATTGACCGGAATCCGGATGTCGATCCGAAGCAAATCGAAGAAGTGATTTTTGGAAATGCCAATCAAGCAGGGGAAGACAACCGGAATGTCGCCCGGATGTCCGGCTTGCTTGCCGGTCTACCGGTCGAAGTCGCCGGAACAACGGTCAACCGGCTGTGCGGTTCCGGACTTGATGCCGTCATTGCGGCGGCCCGGGCAATCGCGATGAACGAAGGGGACATCTATATTGCCGGCGGAACGGAAAGCATGACCCGGGCACCGCTCGTCATGGGAAAAACGGAAACGGGTTTCGCCCGCGGGAACACGACGATCTATGACACAACGATTGGCTGGCGATTCGTCAATGAAAAACTAAATGCCAAATACGGAACGGACTCGATGCCGGAGACGGCGGAACATGTCGCCGTCCGTTACGGGATTTCTCGGGAAGCACAGGATGATTTTGCCTATTTGAGTCAGCAACGGGCCAAACAGGCGATGGAGACACATCGTTTTCAAACCGAACTTATTCCGGTGCAGTATACGACACGAAAAGGGCAAATCGTCGAAGTTAATACGGATGAGCACCCGCGTCCCGACACCAGCCGGGAAAAACTCGGAACGCTCAAAAGCCTGTTTCCGAATGGCACCGTCACGGCAGGAAATGCTTCCGGTGTCAACGATGGGGCAGCCGCCTTGTTATTGATGAGTGAAGAAACGGCGGAACGTCTCGGATTGACGCCGCTTGCCTATTATCGGGCCAGTGCCGTTGCCGGCGTCGAACCCGCTGTCATGGGAATCGGACCAGTCGATGCGACGCGGAAAGCGCTGGAACGAGCAAAATTGACGATGGAGCAACTGGATTTGATTGAACTCAACGAAGCCTTTGCAGCACAAAGTGTCGCCTGTATGAAAGAACTCGGATTACCGCCGGAAAAAGTCAACGTCAACGGAGGAGCCATCGCGTTTGGTCATCCACTGGGCGCAAGCGGGGCACGGATTTTAACGACATTAATCCACGAGATGTGCCGTACGAATCAGACATATGGTCTCGCGACGATGTGTGTCGGGGTCGGACAAGGCATTGCTCTCGTGGTCGAACGGGAGGGACTCGCATGATTCATTTGGAACGAGTGGGCTATGTCGCCATCATTCGGATTGACCGGCCGGAACGGATGAATTGTTTTGATTATCCGACGCTGGTCGAGCTGCAACAGCTGGTCACGACTGTCCGTCACGATCCGACTATCCGGGTTGCCGTCTTTACCGGAACAGGTAAGGCGTTCAGCGCCGGTGCTGACTTGAAGGAACGGATGACGTTAAACGAAACGGAAGTACGACGAAACGTTGAAGCGATTCGTGACGTCTTCACCGATATCGCGCGTCTTCCGCAACCGACGATTGCTGCGGTCAATGGTCATGCGCTCGGTGGCGGCTTCGAATGGATGCTCGCCTGTGATTTCCGGGTGATCGTCAAAGGCGCACTGGTCGGATTGACAGAAACGAGCTTCGGCATCATTCCCGGTGCCGGCGGGACGCAACGGTTGCCGCGGTTGATTGGAGAGACCCGGGCGAAGGAATTGATTTTCACCGCTAAGAAAATTGATGCGGAGACCGCTGAACAGTATGGAATCGTCTCGCGTGTCGTCTCGACGGGGGAAGAATTGATGGAAGTCTGTCTGGCTTTCGCTGACGAGATGCTACAAAACGGACCGGTCGCGATCCGGCAGGCGAAAATGGCGATTGATCAAGGACTGGATCATACGCTCGCGGAAGGATTGGAAATTGAGACGACGGCTTACGAAGTGGTCATCCCGACAGAAGACCGGTTGGAGGCGTTACGTGCCTTCGCTGAAAAACGGACACCGCAGTTTCAAGGGAAATGAGGATGGTCGTCTTCTGAAATAACACGTATACTAACGGTACACAAAAAAACGTTATATTAAAGAGAGAGTGAATGACATGAGTGCGAATACACAATCGATGATTTTTACAGTATACGGAGATTACATCCGTCATTACGGCAATCAAATCTGGGTCGGCAGTCTGATTCGTCTGCTCAAAGAATTCGGCCATAATGAACAGGCTGTCCGGGTTGCCGTTTCCCGGATGGTCAAACAAGGTTGGTTGACGTCACAAAAACAAGGGACGAAAAGTTTTTATTCGTTGACCCCGCGTGGTGTCGAGCGGATGGAAGAAGCCGCTCGACGAATCTACAAGTCGACGCCTCATGTCTGGGACGGAAAATGGCGGACCTTGATGTATACAATTCCGGAAGACAAACGGCAAATCCGCGATGAATTACGGAAAGAGTTGTCGTGGAGTGGTTTCGGTAATTTATCGAACGGCGTCTGGATTTCACCGAACCCTCTTGAAAAAGAAGCGGAACGGTTGATTGACGCCTACGGTATCACCGAGTATGTCGATTTTTTCGTCGGCGAATACCATGGACCGCAACCGGATCAATCGCTGGTCGAACGCGCTTTTCCCCTGGACGAACTGCAAGAACGGTATGAACGGTTCATCGCCGAATACAGCCGGCGTTATATCGTCCATCAAAGCCGGATTCAGCTTGGCGAGATGGACGAGGAGCAGTGTTTTGTCGAACGGACGACCCTTGTCCATGAATACCGGAAATTTTTATTCACCGATCCCGGTCTGCCGCAAGAGTTGTTACCGGATGAGTGGAGCGGTCATCATGCGGCCTTATTGTTTGAACAATACTACCGCTTGCTCGCAGAACCGGCGAGTCGGTTTTTTGAATCCATCTTCCGTGAAACACATGATGTGACCCAAAAAAGTGCTGATTATGATGCATCGGAACATCCGTTATTCGCAGAACGATAAACAAAAACGCTCATCCCGAAGAAGCGAGATGAGCGTTTTTATGCCGGGAATCAATTCTCGGCAAGTTGTTTCCGGAAAGCGTATCCTTTATCGACATATGAATCGATGGATTCTTGAATCATCTCGAGGTCCGCTGCCGTGAGTTCACGCACGACCTTGCCCGGTGATCCGATGATGAGCGAACGAGGCGGGAATTTTTTGCCGGACGGGATTAATGTGTTGGCACCGATGATACATTCTTCCCCGATTTCAGCATGATCGAGAACAGTGGCCCCCATACCGACAATCGAGCGACGACCGATTTTACAACCGTGCAAGATGGCATTGTGACCAACCGTCACTTCATCTTCGACAATGACCGGTGCACCTTCGTAGAGATGGATGGTCGCATTATCCTGGATACTGCAACGTTTGCCGATTGTAATCGGACCTTCATCACCACGCAGGACGGCATTGAACCAAATCGTCGATTCTTCGCCGACTGTCACGTCACCGATCAAAAAAGCACCGGGGGCGACAAAAACATGTGCTGCTAAGCTTGGGGAGATATCGCGGTACGGGATATTCATGAAAACGCCTCTTTTCTGGAAATGAATTAAAATTCAGTCTTACTTAGTATACCATTCTTAACAACGGAAACGGAGGGAGACCATGTCTCGTCTATGTACCAAATTACAGATCGATGTGCCGATCATTCAGGGTGGTATGGGAAACATCAGCCATGCCGAACTGACGGCAGCGGTCTCGAATGCCGGGGGACTCGGAACGATTGGATGCGGGACGATGACGCCTGCTGAAGTCAAACGATTGATTGAAGCGACACGCCGGTTGACGTCGCGTCCTTTTGCTTTGAATATCGCCATCCGGGTCTCACCTCATACCGAACAGTTGATTGAGTTAGCAATTGAGGAACGCATTCCGGTCGTGTCCTTGTCAGCCGGTAATCCGGCTCCTTTTTTATCGAAGTTACGGGAGGCGGAAATCCAGACGATTGGTGTCGTCGCGTCCGTTAAACAAGCGATTAAAGCCGAGCAGGCCGGAGTGGATGTGCTGGTAGCGGAAGGAGTCGAAGCCGCAGGTATCAATTCACCACTTGAGTTGACGACGATGACCTTGATTCCGCAAATCACGGATCATGTCACGATCCCCGTCCTTGCCGCCGGTGGTATCGGCGACGGGCGTGGTCTTGCGGCTGCCTGGATGCTCGGAGCAGAAGGGGTGCAACTCGGAACCCGGTTGATTGCGACACAAGAATCTCGTGTACATGAGCACTATAAAAGACATCTTGTGCAGGCAGATGACCTCGAGACACGAATCATTGGCCGAGAAATCGGACAAGTCCGGCGGGTGTTGAACGGGCCGTATGTCGCTGCGCTGCAGCCGACATCACTCGTTGCCTTTCAGGAACAGACGAACGAATCGTTTCATATCAAAGGGGCACTCGAAGGCGACGAAACAGCAGGATATGTCAATGCCGGTCTCATTTCCGGTTTGATTGATGATGTTCCGACCGTTGCGGAACTGTTTAACCGGATGATGGACGATGCCTTTGGACGGATCGAACGGACGTACCGGGCACTTCAGTAGCTTGAATGCAAGCGTAGCTGACCGATGAGGTCGGCTTTTTTTGATTTCAGGACATTTGTCCTTTAAAAAGATGGCAGAATAGGGTCTACTCATAACTAGAGAAAAAGGAGGATGAAGATGCAAGGAATCATTTTTGCTTTATTTAGCGGACTGTTCATCGCGCTGCAAGGCATCTTTAATGCCCGTCTCGGTGACGCGGTAGGTCCGTGGTTATCCGTGACCATTGTCCATTTCGTCGGTTTAATCGGCTGTTTGTTGATCTACGGATTTGTTCGGGACCGGAAAATCGGCGGGTTTCGCACGTTGCCACTTGTGTATGCAAGCGGCGGATTACTCGGCGTCTTAGTCGTCGTCACGGAACTGACGTCGATTCAATTGCTCGGGATGACATGGGCGATGTCGCTGTTGCTCGTCGCACAGATTTTGTGCGCTTTTGTGATTGATTTGAACGGCTGGTTTGGAGTCATTAAAAAGAGCAGTAATAAAGGACAGTGGATCGGTATCGGTTTGATGTTGACGGGCGTCTTGATCTTTTCGTTTGCCTGAGTCGAACTTGTGAGGAGGAAATAGAATGGGATTAGGTATGTTTTGTGCTATCGTCGCAGGGATGATGATCAGTTTGCAAACGGTTTTGAATGCACGGATGAGTCATGCGTTTGGTGCCTGGGCGACGACGACGTTAGTCTTTTTGGTAGGATTGCTCGGTTCGTTGCTTGCACTGGTCTTCTTTCGGGGCGGGGAGATCTCGGCACTTACCGAGGTCAAACCGCTTTATTTGTTTGGCGGGTTCGTCGGCGTCGGCGTCGTGTTTTGTGTCATGCGCGGCATTCAACTGCTGGGGCCGTCAATTGCGATTTCCGTCGTCTTGATTTCGCAACTCAGTTTTGCGCTCTGTGTCGACGTCTTTGGCTGGTTCGGTTTACCGAAAGTCGATTTGTCGTTCGGTCAGATCATCGGCCTGGTCGTCATGCTGAGTGGCATTTTTGTCTTGAAACGGTATCAAGTCGTGGAGGATGTGGAGGAAGAGAAAGACATTAAAGCCATTTCCTGAAGAAAAAAAGGTATTAAAAAAAGAGATCATTTCTTTCACGCCACTTCTACTAGTAAAGTGCGTGAAAGGGTGACCTCTTTTTGAAGCTGAATCAGACGGATACTTCTTCTTTCCAGGCGACATCAATAAAGGCGTCGCGACCGGAAGCTTTCCGGTCTTTTTTGTAGTGCGCCGGATTTTTTTTGTGGAAGTTTTGATGGTACTCTTCCGCCGGATAGAAGGCATGTGCCGGTTCGATCCGTGTGACGATTGGTTGTTTGAAACGGTTTGTCGCGGCTAATGCATCACGTGATGCAATCGCTGCAAGTCGCTGTTCTTCCGTATGATAAAAAATCGCCGGTGCATACTGTGTACCGCGGTCCTGGAATTGTCCGCCGGCATCGGTCGGATCCGTCTGCGGCCAGTACAGTTCGAGTAACCGTTCGTACGAAAACAGTGCCGGATCAAATGTAATCTCGACGACTTCGGAATGTCCGGTCGTTCCTGTTTTGACCTGCTCATATGTCGGGTTGTCGACGTGTCCTCCTGTATAACCGGATACGATACTGTGAATCCCCGGTAATTCCTCAAATGGTGTCACCATGCACCAGAAACATCCTCCTGCAAATGTTGCTTTTTCCATGTCATCTCTCCCTTTCCCTTGGTTCCTTGAACCGTAGTGCTCTCATTTCTGACAGCGAGAAAACGAAAACGACTCCTTTGCTTGGTTGCAAAAGGAGTCGCCGCTTTTTATCAACCAAAGCTTTCGCTTTGCTGGTCGTAGCACCTTGCTGTGCGCAGGTTGCTGGGACGTCATCGATCCAGATCTCTCGGTCCACTCTTGATAAGTGTTATATGAAGTTGATGTAAGTTCGTTATCATTGGGATGATAATACCATTCATAAAAGTGGAAAGTCAATCCTTATGTTTGTAGAGCGCGAAGAACCGTGGCTCCTAATGTTTTCGCCCCAATCAGTAAGGCCCGCTCATCGATTTCGTACTTCGGATGGTGTTGTGGGTAGATTGTTCGGCCATCTGTTTTCGCAGATCCGGTGAAGAAGTAACTGCCCGGGATCTGCTCGAGGTAATAGGCAAAATCATCCGCTGCCATCATCGGTTTCATCTCACGAACCTGTGCTTCGGGTAAAAAGCTGGCCGCTTCCCGGACGAGCTGTGTTTCATCCGGATGATTCCAAAGCGACGGATAACCGGTCGTGAAATCAATCGAATAATCAGCGCCGATGCCGGCGCAGGTCGTCCGGGCGACGAGATCCACCTGTTGACGCAACTGATGACGGAGTTGTTCGTTGAACGTCCGGATCTCTCCGACAATCCGGGCTTCACCGGTCACGATGTTTGGTGCTGTTCCGGCATGGAAAGAACCGATCGCAACGATTGCCGGTTCGAACGGGTCAACACGTCGGCTGACGAGGTGCTGAAGATTACAGACAAGCTGTGCACCGGCGACGAGCGCGTCCTGCGTCCGGTGCGGGGCTTGGGCATGACCGCCTTGACCATGAACGACGATTTCAAATTCATCGATGGCACATAACGTATGACCGCTGTGATAACCGATTGAGCCGACTGGCAGCTCGTTTTCGAGGTGAGTACCGAAAATCGCATCAACGCCGTCGAGACAGCCGTCCTCGATCATTTGAATGGCACCACCTGGAAAGACTTCTTCGCCGTGTTGATGGATAAAGACGACAGTTCCTGTTAATTCATCTTGAATGCCCTGAAAAGCAGCGGCGAGTCCAAGAACGATGGCGGTATGCCCGTCGTGTCCGCAAGCATGCATGACACCGGGATGGATTGAACGAAACGACAATTCTGTTTCTTCCTGTAACGGCAACGCGTCAAAATCGGCCCGAACGGCGATTGTTTTTCCGGGACGAGTGCCGGTCAGCGTGGCGACGATGCCGTTGCCACCGACGTTTGTACGGTAAGGAATACCGAGTCCATCGTAAAAAGCAGCGATTTTAGCAGGCGTCCGGACTTCTTGAAACGATAGTTCCGGATGGCGGTGAAAGTCACGGCGTAAACGAATCATCTCGGATTCGTAGTGATCAAGAGCAGTAAATAAATTTTCTTGCATCGAAATCATCCTTTTCGGTATGTCTTGAGTAAAAACGGGTACAGATAGAGGTAATCAATTAGAGGAGGAATCAACATATGGGTGAAATCATCGTCAATGCCGTTCTTACAGTCAAAGCAGGGTTAGCAGATCAAGTCTTTCCGATTCTAAGTACGGTCTACAAAGCAGCGCAAAACGAGCCGGGTTGCTTGCGTTATACATTACATCAATCAATTGAAAATGAACATCAGTTCATGCTCTATGAAGTCTACCAAGATGAGGCAGCACTTGAGGCCCACATTGCATCGGACCACTATAAAGCCTATCGCGAACAAATCGAATTATACCTTGAGGACCGTCAAGTGACGAAATACGTCGAGATGACATTCTGAAACAAGGAAAGAAGGGCGTATGGGATCCTCTCGGATTCCATACGCCTCTTTTCGTTTTTACATCGATTTAAAGCCGAGGAAGTGTTCCCGCCAGCGTGGTTCATAAATCGAGTTGATTTGCAGCTGTGAGCCGCCGGCATGAATGAAATATTCATTGTCGAGCATGATACCGATATGTGATGGTCCATCTGTGTACGTATTTTCGAAGAAGACGATATCCGACCGTTTCCCACTGCTGATCGTCGTCCGGCGATTCGTAAAGAATGCACCGTACCAGTAGCCGCTGACATTCGTCCGCCCGCCGTATTTCCCGGCTTCATTCGTAGCGTAATGAATCAGTCCGGAACAATCAAACCCGCCGTTGGCTGCTGTTTGCGAACCCCATGTATACGGTGTTCCTAAGTGTTTGGCCGCTGCTTGAATCAACTTTTCACCGCGCGATGTGTTTTTCTGTGCAATCCGTGTATCCGTTTTTACGGTGACGGCACTGACCGGCAGATAGACAGGGGACCAGCCGGACTGAATGACATAAAAATTGCCGACCCGGTACCGGGGATAGACCCGTTTTCCCTGCTCGATCAACCCGGAACTTTTCGGACTGACCGGTGTCGCAAAATAAGACGTCGTTGTTTTGACTGTGTAGATTTTTTGACGGTTAATTGTTTGTTGGGTGTAGCGCATATCCGGTTTTGTCGTTCCGATGTAGGGATTGATGACATAACCTGTCGTCCCGTTCGGCAGGCGGACGTGCCAGAAATCATCGTCAATCGCCTTCAGACCAATCAACTTTGTTCCTTTGCTTAAGTAGCCGGCAGGACGGCTGTACGCGACATCAGCTGAAAACAGCGGGGTCTGATCAAAATGAACATAAAAGACCGTTCCGACTTTAGACGGTGCGACCGGTTTGTTTAAGCCGAGTCTGCTCGAGTCGACAAAGCCAAACGTCGTCCCGATCTTGACCCGGGTGTAGTAGCCGCTTTTGCCGTAAACCGACAGCTGGGTATTCTTTTTGAGTGTACCGATTTTTCCCGTCAGACTGGCCTTTGGATGAACGACCACTTTATCATCGAGCACATAACGGATTCCGGTGATATCATACAAATCCGGCTTTTTCGTCACGAGATCCGTTGTCTTGACGTAGCCATATACCGATCCGGTTTTGACCCGTGTGTACGAGCCGCTTGTTCCATAGATGTCAATCTGTTCTGCTCGTTTCATAGTGCGGACAATCGTTTTTGCCGTCGTGTCTTTAAAAATCGATGTCGGTTTACTCGCATACCGGAGGCCTGTCTTTGCATAAACTTTTGTTGTGGCGAGCGTATTCGTTAAGACGTACGCATATTGTCCGCGGAACAAAATCCGGCTGTACGCACCGCTCGTTCCATAGACCGTCAGCAGGGTGTTCGTCTGGTGCTGTGTTAAGACGGAGCTTGAAGTGTCAGGTGCTGAACGGATCGCCGTCGGTGTCTGCACATATAAACGGGCCGTCTGTGGATAGACCTTTAAAGGAGCGAGCGTACTCGTCAAGACGTACGCGTATTGTCCACGGAATAAAATCCGGCTGTACGCGCCGCTCGTTCCGTATACGGTCAGTAAGGTATTCGTCTGGTGCTCTTTTAAGACGGGACTGGACATGTTTGGCGCTTGGCGGATCGGAGTAGGGGACTGGACATACAGCCGGGCTGTTTGCGCAAAAAACTCCACATCTCCTAACTGGGTTGTCAAGACGAATCCGTAGACGTCATTTAACCGGACGCGTGTATAGGCACCGGATACGCCGTAGATATCGACTAATTGATTTTGTGACAATGTTCCAAGCGGTTTCCCGGTCGTCGCAGCGGTTGGGTAGACAGTCGCAAGCTGTTGAATATACTTTTTGCCGGTTGCTGCATACGCGACGACTGGTTTCGTTCCAAGGTGAGCCGTTAAGACGAAAGCATATGAGCCGTTCAACTCGATCCGGGTGAAGTCACCTGACGTCCCGAACGTCTTGATGGAATCATTTTGTTTCAACGTGGTAAGCGGTGTTCCGATTGCATCAGCGGTTGGATAAACAGATGTTTTTTGTTGGACGAACCGTTCTCCTGTCGCCGAATAAACAGGAGTTGGACTCAAATCCGCCGTCAGGATGAACAGATAGCCGGTATCCTGTTTGATGCGGGTGAAGAGCCCGACCTGACCATATGTATCAATCTTTTTATTTTGAGCGAATGTCTGAGCTGTCGCTGTTGATGAATCCGCCGTTGAATAAAGGACTGTAACCTTATTCGTATACTGACTGTCGATTTTCGGATAGGTAGGGGTATCCGCCAATTGGTCTGTCTTCACAAAGCGATAGACTCCATCCAGCAAAATCCGCGTGAAGAGACCTTCGACTCCAAACGTCTCGACTTCAGTTGCTGCGGGCAGGGTAGCGACCGCTTCTGTACTTTCAGTCGTTTCGAAGACCGGAGTATCGGTTTGGGTAAACTGTTTGCCGGTCGCAACTTCCGTTTGCTCATCGGCGACTGTTTGCGAAACATTACCCTCTGCAAGCGTATTGATCGGGAAAGAACTGAACAGCATGACGGAAGCGGCAAGTGTCGTGAACCATTTTTTTGAAAGAGGCATCGTATATAAAACTCCATTTCTATAGAAAATTAATTTTTGATCCAATTAAAACTAAGTTTACCATGTTCATTTTTAATGGTGTAAAAAGATATCAAAAAAAGTCAATCATCACCCAAATGATACAAGAAGCGTGGAAACGCAAAAACCGGTCCCTCCTTTGTGAGAGGCACCGGTCTGGTTTATCTGAATACTCCCATCTCTAAGCGAAACGTAGATGGAAGTAGTTCAATTTGGATTATCTTCATGGTCAACTTGCCATTCCCAATCGAGCATGCCGTAAATGAGGGAATCACGCCAATGATCTTCGAGATACACCGTTTCCCGAAGTTGTCCTTCTTTTGTCATTCCGACTTTCTGCAGGACACGTTCGGAAGCGACGTTTCGCGGATCACACGTTGCTGTAATCCGGTGTAACTCCAGTTTCTCGAATCCGAATTCAAGTAAAAACGCGGCAACGGATGTCGCATAACCGTTTCCCCATTCATCCGGCGACAGGATATAGCCGATCTCCGCCGTTTTGTGTTCCGTATCGGTAATGACCAGTTCACCGGCTCCGATGACACGATCATCTGGGAAGGTGACAGCGAAGACATACCGGCGGCGCGGATTTTCAAGTTCGCTTTCAAGTGCATCATGAATAAATTGTTTACTGTCACTTTCGGAGTTGGGTCCCCACGATTGATACTGACTGACGATGGGTTTTGAGGCATAGGCATGGACAGCTTCTAAATCTTCTGGAGTGAAACGACGGATCCGTAGTTGCTCATTGATTTTATAGCGCATGATGGACTCCTCCTCTATGGTTGACTCTCTATACCTATTAGCTACTTTTGGCGATTTTCCTGTTTGACAGGTAAAATCAAGCGTGCTAAAGTCGGGGTATCGAATGAAAAGAAGAGTAATCCTCTAGGGTTCCGTTCGGCTGGACCAAGGGAGGAACATGAGGGGAACCTCATGCAACGGAGGGATAAAAGCCCGGGAGTAAAGCGTTTTTAACGCTTACTCCCGGGCTTTTTTGTTTGAACCAGCATCTGTGAGGAGGAAGTGACATGACAAAATATTGGTTAAGTATCATCTTGGCATCATTTTTTGAGGTCGGTTGGGTCATCGGTTTAAAACATGCCGCGACGCCACTCGAGTGGGGAGCGACGATTATCAGCATCATCGTCAGTTTCACTGTTTTGATCAAGGTCAGTAATCATCTGCCGGTTGGGACCGTCTATGCCGTTTTCGTCGGACTGGGGACAGCCGGTACGGTGTTGACCGACATCCTGTTGTTTGGTCAATCCGCGTCGATCATCAAGTTGATGTTGATTGCAGTGCTGCTGATCGGTGTGATCGGTCTGAAGTTAGTCAGTGGGGAGGGTGAAAAACAATGAGTTGGTTGTATTTAATTCTGGCAGGACTGTTTGAAATGCTGGGTGTCGTCTTGATCAATACGTTTAACCAGCAAAAAAACGCTAAAAATCTGCTGTTAATGTTCGCCGGTTTTGGTCTCAGTTTTTTATTCCTGACCTTGGCGATGAATGGGCTACCGATGGGAACAGCCTATGCGGTTTGGACAGGAATTGGAGCAGCCGGCGGTACGATTCTCAGCATGATTTTTTACAACGAGGCAAAGGACTGGAAGCGGATTGTCTGTATTGGTTTAATTCTCAGTGCGACGATCGGTTTAAAGCTGACGGGAGAATAAACATATCATTTAGATTACTTTTCCTGTCGGAGCCGACTTGTTGGCATACTTTATCCGAAAAAAGGAAATACTCCTTATAAGACAAGTACGTCATAAAAATCGTGCATAAGGGGATGGATCGGTATGAAGACAAAACAGTATATCGGAACGTTTTATAAAGAAGAAGAGCTGATTTCGAAAATGGATGAGTTGCATCAGCAAGGTCATCGCGAAGAAGATTTTTATATCATCGTTAAAGAGAAATCGAACCTTCAACTTGTCCGCAGTCAAATGGATGCGGAAATTGCGACGACAAAACCTTCATGGATCGACCGGATTCGTGGGAATCAAGGACGCGATCAAGAAGTGAATGATTTGTTTGGTTCGCTCGATTTACCAGCGGATCAAGTCGAAGTCCATAAAACGGAAGTGGAAGGCGGCAGATTCGTTCTGTTACTGGAAGTTCAGGACATCCAGTTTGATCCCCATCTAAATACAGACAATACACATCCGGACGTCAAAGTACGTTACGGCAGCTATGAAGAGACGCATACATCAGATGATGCCAATTCAAATGCGCAACTTGGATCGGGCAACCCGCTCGATGTGGATAAAGACTCTAAAGAAGAACACGCGGAGATTGATTTGCACCGTGCTGGCACTGACAAGATGCCGCAAGACGAGAAAGCAATCAATCACGCCAAACTGGACGGTAACCGTGAACCCGATATTGCGATGCGCCGGGATGATGATTTTAAACGTCCGGAGTGGGAAGAACAAAAGGCGCGTCACGAGGAACAGAATAACGAGAAAAAAGACGAAATCCACCGTCCGAACCGTTCAGCGGACTATTCCGATGATTTAGCGAAACAAGATCATGGAAATGATTTGGATCGTTAATCAACAAAAAAAGGCTGACATGATTGTCAGCCCTTTACATGAGACGATGTTCACGTTGACGTGAGCCTCGTCTTATTTTTTATGCATTTCGTCCGGATTCGATCCGGTCCGTTCATTCCGATTGAGCTGATCGATTTGTCGCATCTCATCCGATGATAAGGCAAAATCAAAGATGTCCAAGTTTTCCTGAATCCGGTTTGGTGTGACGGATTTTGGAATCGCAATGATGTCATGCTGCAGATGCCAGCGGAGAACGACTTGAGCCGGCGTCTTGCCGTGATGTGCTGCGATGTCCGTGATGACCGGTTCCGTTAAGGCATCGCGTCCCTTCATCAACGGACTCCACGCTTCGACGACAATCCCGTTCGTTTGACAAAATTCGCGGATGGCTTCCTGACTCAAAAACGGATGCAACTCGATTTGATTGACGGCAGGGACAATTGTTCCCTCTTCCAGTACTCGTTGTAAATGCGGAATGTGGAAATTCGATACACCGATGGCTTTCGTTTTGCCGTCTCGATACAGCTGTTCTAAAGCACGCCACGTCTCGATATACAAATCCTCGTCCGGCATCGGCCAATGAATCAAGTACAAATCGACATAATCGACACCGAGCTTTTGGAGACTGGTTTCAAATGCGGCAAGTGTCTGGTCGTAGCCCTGATCCTTGTTCCAGACCTTCGTCGTCAAAAAGATGTCTTCCCGTGGAATCCCCGAATCTTTTAAGGCACGTCCGACACCGGCTTCGTTTTCATAAATCATCGCCGTATCAATGGAACGGTAGCCGACCCGTAAAGCCTCCCGTACTGCTTCATACACTTCCTGTTCCGGGACTTTAAACACACCATACCCGAGTTGCGGCATGACCAGTCCGTTGTTCAATGTAACAAACTCCATTTGAACTCCCCCTTAAAATGATAGTCCTGTCTTACCCAGTTTACGCTTTTCCCTTTCGAAAATCGAATCACAGGAGGGGTTGAATTGGTACATGGAAATCCGTATACTGAGCGTTAACAAATAATGGGAGGGATCAGGATGATTCGTCAAGCCGTTTTACAATACATACACGAAGAACAAGCCGTCGATCGACTTTCGGAATTGTTACGGGGAAGAAAAGCTGTGCTGATTCACGGCGAACAGGCATTAAAGTCGTCCGAACAGTATTTGCCGGAACTGCCGAAGCTGTTGTTTTCGGGACACTGTACCGATCAGCAGGTAGCAGAGCTGACAGAACGATGTGCAGCATATGAAATCATCATTGCTCTCGGTGGCGGTTCCGTCATTGATACGGCAAAACAAGTTGCTGTTAAACGAAATTGTCCGTTGATTGTCATTCCGACGATCGTCTCGAACTGTGCCCCATGGACACCCCTTAGTGTCATGTACGACGAACGGGGGCAGTATCTTCGTTTCGATACGATTCCTGTCGTCATCGAAGCATTATTGCTCGATCACCGGATTTTAGCAGCCAGTCCATATGATTATTTTGTTGCCGGACTCGTTGATACGTTAGCCAAGTGGTATGAGGCACGCGCTCTCAGTGGCACATCGGCAGATGACCCGGTTGTCGAGTCCGCACTGCGGATGGCCGAACACTGTAAAGAGCTGATTTTGCGGACGCCGATCAGTCCGGAACAATTTAAGGACTATCCGTCATCGATTCAATATCTGGTGGAGACGGTCATTCCCCTTGCCGGAAGTGTCGGTGGATTCGGTGACGCAGCGACACGCGGAGCGATTGGGCATGGTGTCCACAACGCATTGTCACCGTTTCCTTCAACCAAAACAATTCTGCATGGAAGCAAAGTCGGATATGGCTTGCTGGTACAGGAACTATTGCTTGGTGAAACGCAGTCTTACGAAGAGTTACAGCAATATTTAGGAGACAATCAGCAACCGACGACGAGTACAGAGCTCGGCTTGACGGAGTTGGAGCGAGAAAGCTTGGCGGAACGAATTGGTCAAGAACCCCTCTGTCAATTGATTGAGACCGACCTGTCTCCCCGTACGATTTTGGAAACTTTAATGAAAAATGATCAACAAGCTGTCTGCTCGCGTTGAGTAAACGCTAAAAAAATCCTGCACCCGGATTGTCGGGGCAGGATTTGTTATTGTGCTTTAGCAAGTTGTTGATACGGGGCAGGGCGACCAAGAAGATAACCTTGTCCTAAGTCAAATCCAAGTTCACGGCAGAGATCCAGTTCCTCCTGGCGCTCGATGCCTTCTGCAAGAATTTGAATGCCCATCTCTTTTGTCAGATGACGTGCTTTTCGTAAGAAGGCTTCATTTTCCGCCACCGTATCACAGTGGGAGATGAAAGCACGGTCAATTTTAATGTAATCCGGTTGAAGCAACGATAACATATCAAGCGTCGAGAATCCGGCACCGACATCGTCAAGTGCAACTTGAATACCTTGTTTTTTATACTGTTCGAAAACGTGTTTCAAGTGATTGACGTCTTCGATTTTTTCCGTCTCAACAACTTCGAACACCAGTCGGCTAGGGTCGACATTGTATCGTTCGACGATTTCGAACGTATGGCGCAGACAATATTCCGGATTGTAGATCGTTGAGGGGAGGAAATTAATAAATGTCTTTTCCGTTCCGCCGACCAAATGAGTAGCGCGGATGGCTTCCTCGCGCGCCCGTTGATCGAGTCTCGAGTGAAGTCCCATCTTCGAAGCGGTCGAAAAAAGCAGACCGGGTGACATCGAGACATTTTCATCCGCCGCCCGAAGCAGAGCTTCGTTGGCAAACAGGGTGTTGTCCTGAATGTTAAAAATCGGTTGCAGATGACTCGTCATGATTCCATTTTGAATGAAATCGATCGTTTGCCGGTTCTGTAACTGTTCCAGTAAAGCAGAAGCAGCGAGAACCGGTGTGGTAAGACGTGATCCAACTGGCCGACATGTTACCGGGAAGTCAGCGATTCGTAAAGTTGCTGTCAGTAATTGTTCCAGTTCTTCAAAAGAAGCGTAGGAAAACACTTCGGATGCAGGTGACTGGATATGTAGAGAACCAGTCTCGATAAAACGGATTGTTGTTGTACATTCGGCGCAAGGATGCCACATGAATAGGTGTCCACCTCTCTTATTTCAAATACACGGGAAAAAGATGTATTTATTAAATTAGTTAAAATCTTTACCCAAAGATAATCTATCTATAAACCTGATATCAACCATTTACCTCTCCATTGACCAAAGTAAAAAAAGAGGCAGGCAAATTCGTTTAATAACGAATCAGTCTGTCTCTTTTATCGGCTGTTTGTTACATATTCTAAAGCATTACGACCGTAGCGATACTATCCAGATCGTCGCATGGAGTAAAATCGCGAGTGGGACAAAAAGTTGGAATTTAGCAGTCCTGGTTTTATGGCGGACAAGTTGCATCGCTAGCAGTGTACCAAGTGCCCCACCAAGGAAAGCAATCGTTAATAAGGTCGCTTCCGGTGTCCGCCAGGCCCGTTGTTTCGCCTGACGTTTATCCCGCCACATCGAAACAAATCCAATGACGGTCATGATGCCGTAAAATACGACGATAGTTGAAAAAATAGTCATGTCAGTCCTTACCTTTCCGCGCCGCCGCCGCCGGAACTTCCACCGCCACCCCGGCTCCCACCGCCACCGCCTCCACCACGCATGATGGCAGAAAAGATGTTGATGATGGCAAAGAAGAACATGCCGCCAGTGAACTTCATGTCGAGGAATAATAAGAGAACGAGACCGGCACCAATCAGGACTTTTGCCCATGTACTCAAACCGCCGTCCGCACTTTTCTTAACCGGATCCTGCGATTCAAGCGACTGTTCTTTTGAAACGACACTGACGACCGCTTTATAGGTTTCTGACGCTGCCTTCCCATAATCACCTTGATCACGGTAGGGGACAGCGTACTTGTCGAGAATTCGTCCGGCTGTGATATCGGTCAGAATGCCTTCGAGCTTATAGCCGACTTCAATTCGGAAATTCCGGTCTTTTTCGTTTGGAGCTACGACGACGAGAATTCCGTTATCTTTTCCGGCCTGCCCGATACCTTGAGCACGGAACGTTTCATTGGCATACGTGCTTAAATCTTGTCCTTTTAAATCAGGGACAGTCTTGAGCACAACCTGTGCCGTCGTATATTGTTCGAGTTCTTGCCCGAGACGAGCGAGTTCCGCTTCTTCCGACGCGGTCAGCAGCTGTGCATCATCTTGGATGAAGAACGCTGCGCCCGTGCGTTCTGACACGGCTTCGGCAGTCGGAGTCAGAAGGAAGAAGACGAGGAACGCGGTAAAAAGCAGGCGCGTTCGTCGCCAAATCATTTCGAGTCACTATTGAAGTCGACCGTTGGATTTTCACGGTCACTTTCTGAGATTTCATAATATGGTTTTTTCTCGAAACCAAACGCCGAAGCATAAAGCGAAGTTGGGAAACTGCGACGTTTTTTATTGTAGACTGTCACGGCATCGTTATAATCTTTACGGGCAATACCGAGACGATTTTCCGTTCCTTCAAGTGTATCCATCAACGATTGGAAGCGTTCACTTGATTTCAGTTCCGGATACGTCGTTTGCAAGGCAATCAATCCGCGAAGCGAAGACGTGACCTGTTGATCGGCTTCAATCCGTTGTTCGGTTGACGCGGCACGGGCAAGACCTGCTTGCGCCTCAGCGATATCACCGTAGACTTTTTGTTCCTGACCGGCGACACCTTTGACGGTTTCGACGAGATTCGGAATTAAATCCGCCCGGCGTTTGATTTGGTTATCGACTTGCGACCACTTATTTGAAACATCTTCTTCCACATTGACGAGACTGTTGTATTGTCCGATTGCTAAAAAGGCAATCAGGACGACGACTGCAATCCCGATGATGAGAGGTAACTTGGAACCTCCACGATTTCTACGAGCCATACCGATGACCACTCCTTTTTTCTGTATCTCAACTATCTATACCCTAATCTGTCGCAATAAGTTTCAAGAAATAAAAAAACCATCAGCGAATGGCTGATGATTTTAAGGTTACATGTAAACGACGACTGCAAGAATGGCTGCTAAAACAAGGCGGTAAATTGCAAACGGAACGAGTTTGATTTTGTTGATCAGTTTCAGGAAGAAACGAATCGACAGTAGCGCAAAACCGAACGAAGCGATGAAGCCGACTGCATAAAAACCAAGGTCTCCGACATTGATATACTCCCAGTTCTTGACGAGCGACAGTGCACTTGCACCAAACATGATTGGAACAGCCATGATGAACGTAAAGTCTGCTGCCGTCCGGTGATTCATCCCGAGGAAGACCCCTCCGGAAATCGTCGAACCGGACCGTGAGAATCCCGGCCAAAGCGAGATGCACTGGAACAGACCGACAAGGGCTGCTTGGCGGTACGAAATTTGATCAAGCGTCGTTGTTTTCGGTTCTTTTGGTCCTAATTTATCAGCCGCAATCATCAAGATAGCGCCGGCTGCAAGACCGATGATGACGGTATCGATCGAGAAGAGGTTTTCATCGATGAAGTCTTCGAACAACAGACCGAGAACGGCTGCCGGAAGTAAACCGATCAGGACGTGGCGTAACTTTAATTTGTGTGTACCCGACGCATCGTGTTCGCCTTCAATTTTGTAAAGACCGATTAAGCTGAACAGCCGTTTCCAAAAGACGACGATGACGGCTAAAATCGAACCGAGCTGGATGACGATTTTAAAGGTATTGGCTGAATACTTACCTAAAAAATCTGTCGTTTGGAGCCACATATCATCGACGATGATCATATGTCCGGTCGAAGATACAGGAGCGAATTCCGTCATGCCTTCGACGAAACCGAGTAAAAGTGCTTTAAGTAATTCAATGATAGTCATGTTATTCTCCTTCTATATTTTTCTAATTAAAAACATATCATGTTTTATTCTTCTGAGATAGAACTAATCAAAATATCGGGCGCAAGTCTGAGACAAAAGTGACTTGTTGAAAAATCAAAAAGAGCGTAAACTATCCTTATAATCAAACTATCGTTTGAATGAGGTGAGAGAATGGAAGCAAAAACAGAACGTCTGCAAATTACAGGAATTGATTGTGCCAACTGCGCGGCGAAGGTAGAGCGGGGTGTCGCGAACGTAACCGGCGTCGAACAGGCTGATTTGGATTTTGCCGGTCAGAAACTCTATCTGACGTATGAAAAGGACGCTGTATCCGACGATACGTATCAAGCGGTCGTCGAACGGATTCAGCAACTTGAACCGGATGTCCGTCTGGTCCGGACAGCATCCGCAGAAGCAGTTGATCCGCATCAACAGGAAGACCATGACCACAGCCATTCGCACGACCACGGTCCATTTTTGAACCGGACGAAAAAATTACAGTACAGTATCGGGATGATATCGTTCATCAGTGCTTTTTTCGTTCCGGGATCAATTGACCTTCTATTTTTCGCAATTGCCTACTTTCTAATCGGTTGGGATGTTCTTCGAACCGCCGTCCGGAATATCCGGCACGGACAAGTGTTTGATGAAAACTTCCTGATGGTCATTGCGACAGCCGGTGCCTTTTTGATCGGAGAGTATCCGGAAGCAGTCGCCGTGATGTTGTTTTATCAAGTCGGAGAGTTTTTCCAGCATCGTGCCGTCGACCAATCCCGAAAATCGATTGCTGCGTTGATGGATATCCGGCCAGATGTCGCGACGCTTGAGGATGGACGACGTGTGAATCCGGAACAGGTGAACATCGGTCAACGGATTCTTGTCCGGGCAGGGGAGAAGGTTCCACTGGATGGAACCGTTCTGAAAGGAGAAGCATTCATCGATACAACTGCATTGACCGGAGAATCAGTCCCGCGGCGTGTCCGTCCGACCGAACCGATTTTAGCCGGGACGATCAATACGGATGGTCATCTGTTGATCCAGGTCGATCGACGGTACAGTGAGTCGACCGTCGCTAAAATTCTCGATTTAGTCGAAAATGCGTCACGTCATAAAGCGCCGACGGAAAAATTCATCACACGATTTGCACGGGTCTACACCCCGATTGTCGTCGTGGTTGCAACACTTCTTGCCATAGTTCCTCCGCTTGTCATGAACGGAGCAACGTGGAACGACTGGATTTACCGGGCACTGGTATTTCTTGTCATCAGTTGTCCCTGTGCGCTCGTCATTTCGATTCCGCTGGGCTTCTTTAGCGGGATCGGTGCCGCTTCCAAACGCGGTATTCTTGTCAAAGGCGGAAATCATCTCGAAGCGTTACAACAACTGGATACGGTCGTCTTCGATAAAACGGGAACATTGACGGAAGGTGTTTTTGAAGTCGTCGAGCTGAAGGCCGTGCATGGATCAGAAGACGAATTGCTTCGTGTCGCAGCGACCGTTGAGCAACATTCCAATCATCCGATTGCCAAATCGATTCAGCGGATGTACGCTCTGCGCGGTTCTGTTTCGACCGCTGTTCAAGACTATCAGGAAGTAGCCGGTTCCGGCGTCGTCGGACGGTTCGGCACGGATCAGATTCAGGCGGGAAATGCCCGGTGGTTCAAAGAAATCGGCTTGACGCCACTCGATCAGACCGAAGACGGGACTTATGTGCATGTTGCCCGAAACGACAGCTACCTTGGATATATCCGGATTGCCGACCGTATTAAAAATACGACGATAGAAGCCTTACGCGAACTAAAAACACTCGGGATTCGCCAAACAATCATGTTGACCGGGGACCGTCGGGAAACGGCGGAACGGATCGGACAGCAAATCGGGATAACGCAAGTAAAGGCAGAACTGTTGCCGGATCAAAAAGTGGAACAACTCGAAGCGATCTTAGATCAAGCAAAAGGACGTGTCGCTTTTGTCGGTGACGGAATCAATGACGCTCCGGTATTGACGCGGGCGGATGTCGGGATTGCGATGGGTGGACTTGGAAGTGATGTCGCGATTGAAGCAGCGGATGTCGTCCTGATGACGGATGAACCGAAACAACTGGTCGAAGCGATTCGGATTGCCCGGGCGACACGCCGGATCGTCTATCAGAACATCACGTTTGCACTGGGTGTCAAAGGAATCTTCTTATTGCTTGGTGCCTTTGGTGTTGCGACGATGTGGGAAGCCGTTTTTGCCGATGTCGGTGTGACGGTCCTCGCGGTCTTAAATGCAATGCGGATTTTACGGAAATAAGAATGGATGGGGCTGACTCAGATAGGAGTCACTCATCTTTTCATGCCCGTTCCTCAGGCGAGACACAAACCCGTTTTCCCGCCTCATTCAGGCAGGAAAGCGGGTTTTGTTTGTCTCTGACAGCGTAAAAATGCGCTTTTTCCTGTAGGAGTAGCATGAAGAGAGTGATTTTTATTTAAATTCAAACGAGAAAAGGATGGCAGAATTATAATCTGTCACCCTTTTCTTTGTAGAGACTGACTTTAGAGTCGTCCCATTCTATACTGGATTATCCGAGTGCCACATCGAGAATCATCATGACCGTGAAACCGACCATCAGACCAAGTGTTGCCAAGTCTGAGCCGTTTTCAGCCTGCGATTCGGGAATCAATTCTTCGACGACGACGAAAATCATCGCGCCGGCAGCAAACGCCAAGGCATACGGCAAGAGCGGCTGAATGAAGAAGACGGCAGCAGCACCGACCATGGCAGCAATCGGTTCAACGATTGCAGACAATTGTCCGTAGTTAAAGGCACGCCGGCGTGACATGCCTTCTCCACGGAGCGGAATCGACAAGGCAGCCCCTTCCGGCATGTTTTGAATCCCGATCCCAAGTGCGAGTGTCAAGGCACCGGCAACGGTCGCACCGTCCATGTTCAAGGCGGCTGCACCGAAAGCGACCCCGATTGCGAGTCCTTCCGGAATATTGTGGAGCGTAATCGCGAGAAACAGCAATGTCGTCTTTTTCAGACCGGTCGAAGGACCTTCGGCTGTTTCGAGTGGAGCGGATAAGTGCAGGTGAGGGGTCACAAAATCGAGAAGGCGGACAAAGAAACCGCCTGCCAGGAAGCCGATTGCGGCCGGCAACCAGGCAATCCCGCCGTCTTTTTCCGTAAATTCAATTGCCGGAGCAAGCAATGACCAAAACGAAGCCGCAATCATAACACCGGCTGCAAAGCCGAGCATCATATTCATGACCCGTTTTTCAATCGTTGTAAAGACGAAGACAAGTGCGGCTCCGAGTGCCGTTAATCCCCAAGTCATCATGCCGGCAAGCAGCGCTTGCACGACGACCGGAAGTCCGGTAAACCATTCCATCATACAGATCATTCCTTCTTTCAATCCCAATTCGTAAGATAAGTGCGTGAGGCATAACAGCTTCTGTCTCTTCTACCCGTTTTCAATCCGAATGATTCGCCCGAATGGAATTTCAATCAATGATGATCCGCGTAGCACGAGATAGGCGCGTTCACGATGAACCTGCTCGATGAAACCGGATGTCGTGACATAGCCTCTTTCACTATAATACTTGATTTCAAGCTCTGTTCCTTCTATTAATGCTTGTTCGAGTAAGAACTGCCAGGGATATTGCAATTGTTCATCGATTGCAGGAAGGTCGATTTGATGTTTTTCGAGATAATAGGCTTTGAGCAGTTGAATGTGTTCCGGCATCAAAAAGGGAAGCCATTTGAGGTTTCCACGGTCACGATAACGTGTCATGCTGCTCACCTCCGGGATGGCCGCCGACGAACCGGAGCCGGCGTTTGGCGACACTTGTATCGAGGAAGGAAACAGCGAGCCGGATTGTTCCTTTTCCGTAACGTAAATTGACATGGTCGATGGCTTTTAATAACCGTTTTCTGCGCCAGACCTTTGTATTGTCTTCAAACAAGGACAATTGAAGTGTTCCCTGATCCGGGGTGAGTTGTCCGAGGGCGACCGATAGAAAGCGGACCGGTTCACCGTCGAGCCAATTCGGTTCGAACAATTGCAGGACGTAACGCAACAACAGCCGTTCATCAGCTGTCGGATAAGGCAGACGGAGCTGTTTCGAAAAGCCGTCCCGGGTGACATGGCGGGAGTAGCGAACGCCGAGATGCACCGTCCAACCGACTTGATTAGAAAACCGGACTCGTGCCGCGACATCACCTGCTAATTCGGCCAAAACTAAACGAATCTGTTCGTACTGGTAATAATCGCGCATTAAAGTAACGCCATGTCCGATCGTTCTTTTGGCATCCGGTGCAGTCTGAAATAAGGTCATCGGATCGATGATGGTCGGAGAACTGTCGATTCCCCAGGCATGGTGCCAAAGTTCTGCCCCAAGGACTCCGAACCGTTCATGCAGATCTTCGACCCGGGCTGCGGCAAGGTCGCCAATGGTGTTGATGCCGATTACTGACAAGTGTTGTTCCATCATCCGTCCGACGCCCCACATTTTGCGAATCGGAAAATCGTGCAGCAACCGAGAAATATCGGCGTAGCCGCATCGGGCAATGCCTTCGCGTTTTCCCCGTAAATCGAGGACAAGTTTTGCGATGACATTGTTCGGACCAATCCCGATCCGGACCGGAATGCCGGTCTGATGCCAAATCGCCGTCTGGATTTTCCGGGCCGTTTCAGTGTCCGATCCGAAAAGTCGTTCCGTTCCGGTCATATCGATAAAGTTTTCGTCAATCGAATAGATCCGGATCGCGTCGGGAGGTGCAAACTGATGCAAGACATCCAGTACTTCGATTGATGTTTTCATATATGCGAGCATCCGCGGTTCGACGAGCACAATCTGTTTCCGTTCACGATAAGGCAACTGTTCAATTTGATAAAGACGACTAGCTGTCTTAATACCAAGTTGTTTTAAGGCGGGACTGGCAGCAAGAACAACGGATCCGGACCGATGAAGGTCTGATACGACAGCAAGTTTCGTCGTCAAAGGAGGAAGGTTTCGGTAACAACATTCGCAACTGGCATAAAAAGAAACACTGTCGACACAAAAGATCCGTCGATCGGGAAAAGAGATAGTCGGGTTCATCGGAAACACTCCTTGATACATAAAAGAACGTTTGTTCTTATTTTTGATTTGACTATATCATGGTCTCAGTCGGTCTCAAATCAAAAAACCAAAAAAAGAGTCAATCTTTGCTACACTAAAAAAGAGAAAAGTGACGTAGAAGGAAAGAAGGGGAAGTACGTGAAAAAACAAATCATTCAATTACCCGAGTTACCGCACCAATTGACACCGGAAACCTTTGCGGATGTCGAAATCGATGACCCGTATCTGTATCAAACACTTTACGAAAAAGAGACACTCCCAATCGAGTTGACAGAACGGCTGGATGTCAATCAAGTCTGTTTTCGGAACATCTCGTTCGCTGGTCTCGTTTTTGAACGTGCCTCGTTTGAGAACGTCCGGTTTGAACAATGTGACTTGACGGGCTGTCAGTTCCAGGACAGTCGTTTTCACCGGGTCGTCTTTGAGGATTGTCGCCTGACCGGAATTCACTTTGAATCGAATACGGTTGATCATGTAACGATCAAAAACTGTCAGGCCAATTATGCCCAACTGATTCGGACGGCGTTACGTCACGTCGCAGTGGAGCAGACGACGATGCGGGAAAGTCATTTCTTTGAAATGAAGCCAACCGATTTCCGGCTGCATGAAGTCGATTTGTCGGAAAGTCAATGGGTCGAGACGGCATTAAAAGGACTGGATCTGCGGCAAGCCGATTTATCCGGAATCACGATTGATCCGCGCTTCTTACCAGGTGCCATCGTCACGGAAAGCCAGGCCATCACGTTTGCCCGGTTACTCGGACTCGTCATTCCAAGTCACGATTAACGATCAACAAAACGAAGTCCACTATCCCGAGTACTACCGGGACAGTGGACTTCGTTTCGTTTAGAAGGAAATGGTTTCGCCGTCATCCGGAATGAGGAAATGAGCGGATAAATGATGGGCAGCCAAGAAATCAGCAATCATATCACGGCGCAGAAGACAATGATTGACGGATTCGAGATGCGAGACGATGATTGTCGACTCAGCAGCTGCTTGATGAACGGCGAGTAAATCGCGCTGGGACATCGTAATCGGTTCTCCGGTCAAGAATTGTGCCGCACCACTGTTGACGACGATGATGTCGGGTGCATGCTGCTCGATTGCAGTTGCGACATCATCACACCAAATCGTATCACCGGTGATATAGAGTGTCGGTTCGTCGGGATGCGTCAAGACGATACCGGAAACGGTGCCCATCCGTTGGCCTATTTCGCCAACACCGTGTTGACCCGATGTATGAGAAACGCGGATATCGCCGAGTGACAATCCGTTCTCAAACGATGAGACGTTCGTGAATCCGGCTTCGCGGATCGTAGCCGCATCTGACTCATTTTGAGCATAAAGAGGAATCTGTTTCGGTAAGACTTTTTTTGCCGTCTCGTCAAAATGATCGGCATGGAGGTGGGTAACAAAAATTGCATCGGGATCAAGTAATGTCGAGACATCGACCGGTAAGTCGACGAGCGGATTCGAGACGGCGTTTGGCGTTTGACCAAACGGCGGCAAAGTTCCTTTTTCACCGAGAAACGGATCGATTAAAAAAACTTGGTTAGCATAAGTGACGACGAGTGTTGCATTACGAATCTGTTGAATATCCACGGGCAGTCTTCCTTTCGGGTTGGGAATGTTTCACTGTTCGTTCATTTCCCATTCAGCCGCCGTGTTAATCATATTTGATCGTCTATCGTTTTCGGAAGCAACTTTTCCATCGCCAGGACATCGACATAATACCCGTTGAGCATGCCCTGTTCCTTAAATGTTCCGACAATCCGGAAACCGGACCGGATGTAGAGCTTTTGACCGATCTTATTGAACGGAAACGTAAACAGGATTAACTTATGGAATCCGTGCGTAATCGCGTGTTCTTCGATGACCTGTAACAACTGACGACCGATGCCTTGTCCGCGGTGGGTCCGGGTGATGTAGACCGATAATTCACCGACCGATTGATAGACGGGGCGCGGGTTGTAGGGGTCAAGTGAGATGAAACCAAGAATCGTTGTTCCTTCATACGCCACAAACCCGGCATAGCGGGGTGTTCGTTCCTGATACCAATCCTCCATAAAGGACAATTCCTTAGTATCCGTTTCAAGCGTCGCGATCCGGTCTTCGATGCCTTCGTTATAGATGGCGAGGATGTCTTGTAAATCAGCTTCTTGGACAGGACGAATCATCATACACGTGACCTCCATTCAAATGAGTCTTTTCTTCATTATATAGGAGGAAACGAAAACAAGCGGTATGTTTGTAGGATAGGAATGGAGCAGAAAAAAACAGACAGCCGGATGGTCCGGACCGTCTGTCTTCAGGATGTTCCTCAGTTCGTTGTTTCAATCGGATCTTTTTCATAAATCGGCACCCAACCATCCGTCGTCACGAAAATCCGGACGGCAACGACTTTGCGATCGTCCTGGAGCGTGAAGTAATGACGTGTATTGACGGGAACGGAAATCAAATCTCCGGGGTTCAGTTCGATGTTGTAATAGCCGACTTCGTCATCCTGGATCGCAAACACACCGTGACCGCTGACGATGAACCGGACTTCGTCATCCGTATGGTGATGCTCCTTTTGGAAGTTGACGAGCAGTTCATCCAAGTTCGGTGTTGCATCGGACAGTGAGATGATATCGGCCGTTTGATAGCCGCGACGTTCCGAGACATCGGTGATTTCCGATTGGAACGTATCGAGAATCGTTTGTTTGTCCGCATCCGTCAACGTATAGGTGTCGACCAGTTCTGCGGGAAGCTTCGACACATCCCATTGTTCATATAGCACGCCGCGTGAAGCAAGGAATGAAGACACCTCGTTTTGATCCGTATACCGTTCGTTTGTCTTTTGGAAAAGTACTGTTGCCATTTTAAATTCCTCCTTTTAATGAATCGCCTGTCGGCACGTTTGTAGTTTTAACGTGTAGCTGAACAAAAATTCAAAGGCTTCCAACTGTTTTTTCGCTTCAAAGGCAGTCGGTGCCCAGACTGTAATCCCGTGATTGCGAATCAGGACGGCGCCGCTTTGCGTTTTTACATGCTTGGCAAACACTGCAGCAAGAGTCGGGATATCCGCATGGTTCGGGATAATCGGCACGACGACTTCCGCATCTTCTTCCCAGTGGCCAAGCGCCTTGATGATTTCCTGACCGGTAAATCGGATTTCCCCGAGGTCTCCGTAGAGTTCCGAAATGACATTGTTGTCGACCGTATGGACGTGAAGCGAGCAGCCGGCCGACGTCCGGTTAAACACTTCGACATGAAGTAAGGTCTCAGCAGACGGACGTCCGTTTTGTTCGCCGATCAATTGACCGGTCGCGTCAACATGGACGAAATCGTCCGGCGTGTCCTGGCGTTTATCTTTGCCGCTTGCCGTCACAAGAAATTCTGTCGGACTGCTGTTCGTCCGAATGGCGAGGTTACCGCTCGTACCGGGAAACCAGTCGCGTGCAGCGAACTCCTGCTTGATCGCTCGGAGTTCTTCGTATCGTTTCAAAAATGTCATGCATGCACCCCCGTTGTCTGCAGATGATCCACAATGTCGTAAAACGTTTCAAACGGCGTGTACGGAATACCGTGCTGTTCGCATAGCGTAATCAGATAATCACGGGCGTAGACATGATCAGCCTGTTTCGCCAGTTCAAAATCCGTCACGGAGTCACCAATCGCGATGATCGTGTCACCGTCCTGCTTCAGCTTCCGGGCGATTGACGTTTTACAACAGCCGCATTGATTCGTACAGGCCGCGTCACAGGCATGCGGCCATTCAATCTGCACTATCTCCTCACTGAAGTCACTGCCGTTACAGTAAATCGCTTCATCTGTCAGTAAATCGGCAAGAATCGGTTCGACAAAAAAGTCGATCCCGCCGCTGACGATGGCAAAGTCGATTCCGTTCAATTTAGCAAAAGCGAGTAAGGTCTCAAAGCCGGGACGGATGACAGCCCGATCAATCAAAAAATCAACATAATCTTGTTTTCGATCTGATGGGAGCAACCGGAACATCTGTCCGACCCCGGATTGAATCGACAGCGAGCGGTCGAGCACACCTTCTTTCAACGGTTCAAACGCTGCCGGCGAGGCAAATTCCTTCATCAAGGCGATGATATTATCGTGTTCCGTCACGGTCCCGTCAAAGTCACATAAAATCCGGATTGTCATTTCGTGATCCCCCAAGCGTCGAGGGCAATTCGTAATTCTTCCTGCCGCACCGCAGCACTTGTCAGCGATTCTCCGGTCAGTGCGGCGTCGAGCGCCTGACGGAATGCGAGGACACCGGCAGCGGCACCTTGCGGATGACCGTGAACGCCGCCTCCAGCATTGATGACCGAGTCGGTACCGAAATCACGGACGAGCTGGGCTACGAGACCGGGGTGGATACCGGCCGAGGGAACCGGCAAAATTGTCTTCGTGTCCCCGATCCGGGTTGCTTCGACGGCGATCCCGCGGGCCAAGTCTTTGGCGAGTGCCACGTTCCCGTACGGCGATGGGAACAACGTCAAATCGGCACCAGCCAGTCGCGGTAACGTTCCGAGCAGAACAGGAGCCGCAATCCCGTATTCGGGACTTGCGATCAAGGCACCGCTTAAGGCCGGATGATTGAAGATTGGAACGGAAATGTCCGGGTCAGCCGCTAACTCGCGCAGGACGTCGAGTCCGTATGTAAACGTATTGAGCAGGAAGGCGGTCGCGCCGGCTTCAATCAAACGTTTCGCTTGATCCTTCAAGCCGAAGACGGGACCGCTTAACGTAATCGCGTAAAGCGCCCGTTTGCCGGTCCGTTCATAATGGGCATCGAGGACTTCCCGGCCAATCCGTGCCCGGTCGAGTGCCGGCGTCAACGGATTGTCGTACAATATCTCATCATCTTTGACGAGATCGATGCCGCCCGCGAGCTGGGCTTCGAGTTGTTCCCGTAAAAAGACGAGGTCTCGTCCGATGACCCCTTTAAAGATGCTCATCAACAGGGGACGGTCATGGACTTGAATCAACTGACGGATTCCTTCAATCCCGAATTTGGCACCGGGGAAGTCGTTCGTGAACGACGGGGGAAGCTGTAGATCGGTTAACTTGATTTGTCCGTCGAGCGACAGTTTGCCGAAGACCGTCGTTAAGATAGCGGAAAAGTCGCGTGAGACGTTGTGTTCCGGATAACGGATCGTGATGTAACCTTTGCCGTCATGTTCTTCGGTATGAACAACCTGTCCTTTGAAGGATTCCAGCTGCTGCTGTTCCAAATGATTTAAATCGGTCCAGGAACCGACCGTCAGACCGAGCGCGATTTGTTCTGCTCGTTTCGCCAACTGATTGGTCGTCCCGAGTTGGTACGTTGCGGTAATATACGCCATATGAATCGTCTCTCCCTTATTGAAAAATACAAAAATGGTCCCTCGTCAATGACAAGAGACCATGAAAAATTGCGCGTGGACTCTTATCTGTCAGCGTAATAGCTGCAAGAATTAGCACCGTGCCAAGTGGTCGGTTGCTGCGACATCGTAGGGCTCGTCCCTCCGTCTGCTCTTGATAAGAATTGGATGAAATTGTGAAATCTAATTGCAATTTTTACACGAGATTGGTCCCTTGTCAAACTATATTTTGAAAATTTATTTTTTTGAAAATACTTCTTCTATAGACGGTTCCGTTTTTTAAGCCGTTTCACTAAAAATTGGAATTGACAGACGACCAACCGCGCACGTAGTATTCAAATCAACATCAACCACACGACAACTACATATGACTCTTATCGTGAGTTGGCAGAGGGAATTGGCCCGAAGACGCCGCAGCAACCGACCATCCGGCACGGTGCTACATCCAACAGACATTCGTCTGAGAGATAAGAGGACGGAGTATTCTACCGCGCCTCTTTTCTTTGACGAAAAGAGGCGTTTTTTCGTGTGATCAACAAGGAGGAAACCATAATGGGATACCAAGCATTTACAGTACAGGACGCGATTGAACGGGTCCAGACACTCGGATTGATCGGCAAAGGACCGGTGACGGCAGAGGAAATCGGGGACGGGAACTTAAACCTTGTCTTTCGGATTCAATCGGGGAATCAGCGATTGATTTTAAAACAGGCTTTACCGTATGCGAAAGTCGTCGGCGAAAGTTGGCCGTTATCGCTTGAACGGGCCTGGATTGAACAGTCCGCCTTAAAAGAATTTGCAAAAGTCGCCGTTCCGTTCGTCCCGCACGTCTACCATGCAAGTAAGGAAGAGGCATTTACGGTGATGGAGGATTTGTCTCACTTGACGATTGTCCGGACCGGCTTGCTCGAAGGGGAGAAGTATCCGTTGCTTGCGGAACATATCGGTTCTTACTTGGCGCGAACACTGTTTTACACGTCGGATTTTGCACTTGGACCGGTCACAAAAAAACAAGTGGCGCGGAACTACTACAATCCGGATCTCTGTGATATCACGGAAAAATTAATCTTTACGGATCCGTTTTATGACGCGGAAACGAATGCGGTTGAAGCCGGGCTGGAATCGGAAGTGGCTCAGTTGTGGCAGGATGCAGCGCTGAAACGCGAAGTCGCGAAACTCGAAACTCTGTTCATCACGAAGGGCGACGCGTTATTACACGGGGACTTACATACTGGAAGTATTTTTGCTTCAGCCGATGAAACAAAAGTCATCGATCCCGAGTTTGCCTTTTACGGACCGTTTGGTTTTGATGTCGGACAATTCATCGCCCATCTCTGCTTTGCCGCGTATCCGAACTATGCCGAGTTACGGAATGGACGGGTGAAAGACATCGATACATTTTGGCTGACCTTTGCGTCTACGTTCAAAGCATTATGGGAGCGGGAAGCGGTGGAGCCGTTCCGTTCAGCGGACGGGCTTGTTGACGATGTCCTCAGCACGATTTTGCAGGACGCACTTGGCTTTGCCGGATGTGAATTGATCCGCCGGACGATTGGACTAGCACCGGTCGCCGACCTTGAGAACATCACGGACGCGGGGGAACGACTCGAGCGGAAACGCCATGCGTTACGTCTTGGAGTGGCATTGATTAAACGCCGGACTGAATGCAAGACGTTCACTGATTTACGGAACTTTGATTTGACGGAGGAACTCAGCCGATGAGCCAATTCGTCCAAAGCATCATCTATGAAAATGGGACGGTGACGATCTTGGATCAGACCCGGCTCCCGGAAGAAGAACGGTATGAAATCATTCATGATTTAGCGCAAGCGATTGACGCAATCAAACAATTGCGAGTCCGTGGTGCACCGGCGATCAGCCTGTTCGGCGGCTTCATCCTTGTACAGGAAGCATTTCGGACGACAGGGTCGCTTCCTGAAGCGAAACAAGACTTGTTGACGGTATCGGCACAACTACTCTCGACCCGACCGACCGCCGTCAATCTGCGGAATGTGCTAGATGAGCTGAATCAGCTGATCGTCTCGAGCACGACGCTTGCCGAGTTGCCAAAACGGTTGGAACAAAAAGCACTGGCGCTTTATGAGGCGGATGCCAAGACATCCCGGCAAATCGGTATTCATGCGCTGGAATTGTTCCAGTCCGGTGACCGGATTCTGACGATTTGTAATGCCGGATCGATTGCGACAGCGGCTTACGGGACGGCACTCGCTCCGTTTTATCTCGCGAAAGAACAGGGAATTCCACTCTCCGTTTATGCATCGGAAACCCGTCCGTTACTTCAGGGAGCACGTTTGACGACATGGGAACTGCAACGGGCCGGAATTGACGTGACGTTGATTACGGACAACATGGTCGCGCATACGATCAAGGAAAAGAACATAACTGCCATCATCGTTGGTGCTGATCGGATTACCCGAAACGGCGATACGGCGAACAAAATCGGCACGTTCCAACTGGCGTTACTGGCCCGTGCTTTCGGGATTCCGTTTTATGTCGCCGCACCACTTTCGACCTTTGATTTTACGAGCTTATCGGGAGACGAAATTGAGATTGAAGAACGCGATGCCCGTGAAGTGACGCAACTGGCCGGAAAAGTGACGGCGCCAGCCGGAGTAGCGGTTTTTAATCCGGCGTTTGACGTGACACCGCACGAATTAATCACGGCAATCATTACGGAACTCGGGGTCATCGAACATCCATCCGTCGAGACGATCGAGCAGACAATCGGACAACAGATACGTTAAACAGACAGGGGAGATCGAGATGAAAAAATTAGCATTTGCGGTACTTGCACCAGCGGTCTTGCTGGCTGCTTGCGCCAATAGCGAAGCGACACCGGCGAAAAAAATCAGTGGTGTACCGGAAGGCGTCCAGGGTGACGTCAAGATTGCCGTCATCCGCAATTTGGCATCCGACGATCATACGAAACAGTTTTTGGACGGAGCCCGGTCGGAAGGGGAAGCACTTGGTTTTCAGGTCAACACGTTCATTTCGGAAGGCAATGACGTTAAATTCAAGGAACTCGTCGCGCAAGCCGTTCAGCAGGATTATGACGGATTGATCATCTCGCACGGAAAAGAGGATTATGCCTACGACATGATCAAGCCGGCGATTGACAAAGGAATTAAGGTCGTCACATTCGATACGGTGACGAAGAAAAAAGACCAGACGTTAAAAGGCATCACGGAAACATTCCAGGATGATCACAAGCTGGCACAGCTTTCGCTGGATGAAGTGACGAAAGTGAAGGACGACAAGCCGGTCCGAGTCATCAAACTGTGGTTCGGTCCGGGTTTTGCACCGCTTGACCGCCGTCAGGAAATCTACAAGACGTATGAAGCAGATGGGAAAATCAAGACGCTCGAGACAGTCGGACCGACGAACTTCCAGGATGTCCAAGGCGATATCGCGACGAAGATGAACGCAATTCTCGCCAAGTATCCGAAAGGAAGCATTGATGCCGTCTGGGGTGCCTGGGATGAAGTCGCCAAAGGGGCGTATAAATCCTTAAAAGACAACAAACGACAGGAAATTCCGCTTATTTCAATCGATGTCTCGAATCAGGACATCAATCTGATGCGTGAGAAGGGCAGTAATTGGGTGTCGACGAGTGCCGTCGATCCGCATTTGATCGGGCAGACGGACATGCGTCTGCTTGCGAAAAAGCTCGCCGGCGAAACAACACCGGACAGTTTTGACCTGGACGCCAAACTGGTCGAGCAAAAAGCGTTGAAAGCCGACACGACGATGTACAATCTCGATACGATCATCAAAGGCTGGAGTACATCCGAAAAATTCAACGAACCGTGGATGGAAAAACTGCGGAAAGCGAATGACGGGAAATGACCCGTCCGGTGAATGAACAACGACTGGAGATGCAGGGGATTTCAATCGAATTTCCCGGCGTCAAGGCGCTGGATGATGTTGATTTTTCCGTGCGCCGCGGGGAAATCCATGCGCTTGTCGGAGCGAACGGAGCCGGTAAATCCACGCTGATGAAAGTGTTGGCCGGGGCGTACGATTCATATGACGGAACGATTTGGTTTGACGGTCTGCCGCTGACGATTGATTCACCGGGTGCCGCGAAACGGGCCGGGATTGAAATCGTCTATCAGGAAGTCGATACGGCACTGGTCGGTTATTTGACCGTCGCCGAGAATATCTGTCTCGATGTTCTGACGAGCGGACAGCTGAAAGGGTTCATCAGACGGCAGCGATACGAAGAAATAGCCGAGCGTGCTTTACGGAAATTGAAGGCGTCGATCGATGTCAGGCAGCGGGTCAGTGAGCTGCGACTGGCCGAAAAACAACTGGTTTTGATTGCCCGCGCCCTGGTGCAGGAGAGTCGGTTCCTGATTTTAGATGAGCCGACTGCCCCGCTCAGCGGACGGGAAACGGAGCAACTGTTTCGCATCATTCGTGAGCTGGCAGAGACGGAACAACTGGGCGTCATCTTCATTTCCCACCGCCTGCAGGAACTATTTGAGATTTGTGAATCCATTTCCGTCATGCGTGACGGGAAACTGGTCTCACGGCAGCTTCTTGCCGGACAAACAAAAGAAACCGTCGTCGAACAGATGCTTGGCCGGCGTCTGCGGCAATCGAAACGACAGACGCGTCCGGCAGGCGTAGCCTCACTTGAGCTCGACCGGATCACGGTCACCGGGCACCTCAACCAGGTCTCCTTAACGGTCCGTGCCGGAGAAGTAATCGGCATTGCCGGACTCGTTGGTGCTGGCAAGACGGAATTGTGTAAAACGATTTTCGGGTCGCTTCCTGTCACTTCGGGATCGATTCGTCTGCACGGAGAAACACGCCGCGTCCGTTCGCCGTATGATGCGGTCCGGCTTGGTATTGGACTTGTGCCGGAAGAACGGCGGAAAGAAGGGATTTTAGTTTCGGATCCGATTGATCAGAACATGACGGCAGCCAGTCTCAAACAATTCGTCAACCGGTTCGGGTTCGTACAAAAGACGAAAGAGCGGACCGCAACAAAAAAAATCGTTCAGCAACTGTCGATTAAAGTCAGCAGTACCGAGCAACGTGCCGCCGACTTATCGGGCGGCAACCAACAAAAAGTCGCCATCGGAAAATGGTTGCTGGCAGACGCGTCCGTTTTAGTGTTGGATGAACCGACAAAAGGTGTCGATGTCGGAGCGAAAGCGGAAATCTTCCAAGTGATTGACCGGTTGGCTGCAGAACAAAAAGCCGTCATTTATGCGTCGAGTGAACTGGATGAACTGCTGGCTGTAACCGACCGGATTTATGTCATGTATGACGGGGAAATCGTGTTTGAGACGACCACTGCGGAAACGACCGAAGAACAATTATTGTGGTATGCAACAGGAGGACGACAGAATGAATGACGTATTGCACGAACCGACGGCAAAGCCGGACACACCACGAACCGCACCGGGAAAACCGGTGTTGCGTTTCTTGAATGACTGGGGCATCGTCCTCGCGATTCTCGCACTTATTCTATTCTTTGCCATGACGGCACCGAATTTTTTACAAGGGACGAACCTCGTCAACATTTTACGAAGTATCTCGATTGTCACGATCATCGCCATCGGGTTAACGGTTTCGTTGACTGTCAACGGGTTTGACTTGTCCGTCGGCTCGACTGCGACCTTCGCCAGTTCACTCGTCGTATCTTTTTTTGTGTGGTACAGTCTGCCGCTTGGCGTCTCGATTGGTCTGGCCCTCTTGATTGCCTTGGCGGTCGCACTCGTTAATATTTTGTTGATCGTCCAGTTCAAGATTCCGGATCTGTTCGCCACACTTGCGACGATGTTCATTTTTGAAGGCGTCGCGATGACCTATACCGGTGGCGGGTCAATCAGTGCCGGGATGCCCCGTCTCGACGGTACACCGACGGTCGGCATGATTCCGGAATCGTTTCTAACCATCAGTCAAGCACCGTGGATTATTCTGATCATGCTCGTCGTCGTCGCCGTGACGCATGTCTTTTTGAACCACACACGGCATGGACGTTTTCTATACATCATCGGCGGAAATCCGGAAGCGGCTCATCTGACCGGGATTCGGGTTAACCGGTACCGGGCAGTTGCTTATTTGATTGCCGGATTACTGGCGGCTGTCGGCGGAATCTTGCTGGCGTCGCAAGTCGGCTCCTCCCAAATCAATGCCGGATCCGGTTATTTGATGCCGGCCGTCGCAGCGGCCTTCATCGGTTCTTCATTTGCCGGACAAGGCAAGCCGAATGCGCTCGGGACACTGGTTGGTGCTTGTCTCGTCGGAATTCTTGAGAACGGGCTCGTCATGTTATCGGTACCGTATTATTCACTGAACATCATCAAAGGTGCCGTTTTGGCGCTTGCCTTGGCTTCGACCTATTACCGTTTCAAAAAATAATTAAAAAAAGAGGTTTAACTTCGAATAGAATCGGTAATATTCAGTATATGAAAGGATGGTGATGCACATGAATGATTATCAATGTATAGGGAACGATCGCATGTCGCTTCGAGAAGAAGAGGATCACCGGACTTGACGGACGCAACATGACAATAGACACGAAGTGATTCGTGTTTTACGTGCAGATTGCACGGCTCAAGAACGGTTTACGATATGTGATCGTTCCTGAAAGCAGGAAGGGGGAGTCGCGAACAGCGGCGCCCCCTTTTGTGCGTATTCAACTATCCCTATGCCTTTAAAAGCATCGACAGATATGAGAAGATATAAAGAGTCAGAAAATTCAACTACTAAACAGCAAGGGGCCAGACGATGCGAACATATACGAAGGAGATTCAAGCGATCATCGACAACGTAGAAAAAGTAATCATCGGAAAAGAAAATGTGATTACACAATCTTTAGCAGCATTACTTGCCGGAGGTCACGTGTTACTCGAAGACGTACCGGGTGTCGGGAAGACGATGCTCGTTCGGGCTTTCAGCCGTTCGATTGGTTTGACATTTAAACGTGTACAATTCACACCTGATCTGCTGCCGTCCGATTTGACGGGGGTTTCGATGTATAACCAAAAGACGGGTCAGTTTGAATACCGGCCGGGTCCTTTGATGGGAAACATCGTCCTGGCAGATGAAATCAACCGGACCTCACCGAAAACACAATCAGCATTACTCGAAGGGATGGCGGAAGCGAATGTAACGGTGGATGGAGAAATTCACACGCTTCCTAATCCCTTTTTTGTCATGGCAACTCAAAATCCGATTGAACACGAAGGAACGTATCCGCTTCCGGAAGCCCAACTCGACCGGTTTTTGATTAAGGTCAAGATGGGATATCCCGACTTTCAACAAGAAATGAAGCTATTGACGCGGTTCGAACGGGATGAACCGATTGAGACGCTCGAGTCCGTCATCACACGTGACGAATTGTTACGGATGAAAGAGGCGGTGAAAGACGTTCATGTCTCGCAACCGGTGAAAAAATATATCGTCCATCTGGTCCAGGCGACACGGACACATGCATCACTTTATCTCGGAGCCAGTCCGCGGTCTTCGATTGCCCTGATGAAAGTGGCGCAAGCCTGGGCGTACATGGAAGGGCGGTCATTCGTCTTACCGGATGACGTCAAAGAACTGTTGACACCCGTGCTCTCGCACCGGCTAATCTTAACAGCGGACGCGCGCTATCATGGACAGACGGCAGAACGAGTTCTCGAACAAGTGAAAAAAGAAGTCGCCGTACCGATTCAGCAAGACGTGGAGTCCTTATGACAAGATGGCAAATCGGTTGGCGTTACGCCGTCTTGCTGATCACACTCACAGCTTTATGGGTATATGCCCGGATTGACGGCGGGAACGTCGCATCGCTGCTGGTTTATGTCATGGCAGGATTGACCGTGTACTGGACACTGTTTTTGATCTGGCCTGTCACACAAGCGATTGCGACGCGGGAAGTCTCCAATAAAATGCTGATTGCCGGAACCGACATTCCGGTGTCGCTTCAAGTACGACGGAAATATCCGTTCCTCGTCGGTGCCGTTGACGTGACGGAAGCCGTTCCGGCAGCACTTAGCGAAGAACCGCTGAACATCCGGCATCCGCTGCGGGCGCATTACCGCAAAGTCGAACACATCGACTATTTGATTCCTTCGATCCGCCGTGGACTGTATCAAATTCCCGGATGTGTGCTGGAAATACGCGATCCGTTCGGCTTGTTCATGCGGAAAAAACTTTATCCGGTCGAAACATATCTCGCCGTTGAACCGGCCCGGTTAGCGGTTCAACTGCCACACGAGGATGACCGTGGCGACGGCGGGATTTCTCCCGTCTCCCTTGATCTCCGGCAATCGTCCTTTACGGTCGTCGGTGTCCGTGAATACGTCAGTGGGGACCGGATGAACCAGATCGACTGGAAAGCGACCGCGAAACGGCAAGGATTGATGACGAAAACGTTTGAACGGGAACAGGAGCGCGAGACGACGATCGTATTTGACGAAGGAACGGTCAGTGATGAGAACTTCGAGAAAAGTATTTCCATGCTGGCCGCCGCGACGGATCAACTGAATAAACGCCATCTGAACTACCGGATTCACCTTGTCGGGCACGGGGTCCAGTCCTTGTCGTTGCCGCTCGAAGGCGCAAAATTGACCCACTACTTGATGACGGCGCAACCGAGCCGGACCCGGTCATTCATCGAATCGTGGGAATACTCTTCCAAAGCGTTACGGCTGAACGGAAACGTCCTGTTCATCACACCGGATCTCGAATCCAACAATGAGATGTGGATTTCGAAAGTCCGGCAGGAAGCAAGCGTTCATGTCTATACACCAGAGAGGAGGACGACCGGATGATGCGACGATTGATTTGGAATCTGCTCGCCGGATTGCTGTTTGCGAGCTTCATGCCGCCGTTACTCGAACTGACGACGTTTGAGAGTGTCATTCCGTTTTTGCCGCTCCTGTTGACACCATTACTGCTGTCGCATCTGCGGCGCAGCTGGTTTTTACTCGGCAGCCTGCTCGCCCTGCTCGTGTCGTTTTACTTTATTTTGATTCCCGGAGAAGCACCGTGGAATCTGTTCCGTGAAATCGCGGGCGACATCAACCGTGTCATCAACGGGGAATTACCGGGACGTCCGGCATTTGCCTTCTCGATTGGACTGATCAGTTTCTTGATCGGCTATTTGGCACGGCGGACGTTTCCAAACCGCGGCTTTGTCTTCGGTCTGGCCCTCGGTGTCATCGGCTTCATTGCCTACTGCGACACGTGGACGGATTACTCAGGGGAACAGTTCATCATCTATCCGATCGTCCTGGCGCTGTTTTTGTTATATGCGACAGAAGTCAGTGAACGGCCGACAGCATCCTATGTCCGTCCACTCAGTGCGTTGCTGATTATCGGAGCGACAGTGGTTGCCGCATTTCAGAGTCCGGTCATCACGGCGACATGGCAGGACAGCTGGTATGACTGGACCGATGGTTTCGAGAGTGAGGGCACATCGTCGAGCCGGATTCAAAAAGTCGGCTACGGCAACAACGACGAACAGTTGGGCGGTCCGTTCCAGATGGACGATCGGGAAGTCTTTCAGGTCGAAAGTGAAGGCAGCCGTTACTGGCGTGTCGAGACAAAAGACGTCTATACCGGCAAAGGCTGGGTCCTGTCGAAATCAGAACCCGAAATCGATTCGCGGGGATTTTTCTCGCACTTCGGAGATGATGTCAAGACACGGGAAGAACGGGCGACATTTGAACTGTCACGGGAGCTGCCGTTTGTGCCGTATAACGGGGACAACGTCCGTTTGAGTGTAGACAAGCAACGGCAAAATCTGTTGATTGATCCGGAAAATCAAAAGGTCTCGTACCTGGATGACGCGGAGCGTCAGCAAAATTATCAGATTCAATATACGTATCCGTTGTTTACGGAAGAATTGCTTCAGACGGATGAGCCGATCACATTGTCCGAGATGGAGCAGGACCGGTATTTACAGTTACCGGATACGTTACCGAACCGTGTCCGTGATCTCGCGGAAGAGATTGTCGCGGATGAAGACAGTCCGTGGGATAAAGCGAAGGCAATCGAAAGTTATTTTGAACAGGAAAACTTTGAATACAATACGGAAGAAGTCGCTGTACCGGAAGAAAATCAAGATTATGTCGATCAATTTTTATTTGAGACGAAACTCGGTTACTGTGATAATTTCTCGACATCCGCAACCGTGTTGTTACGTGCTGCCGGTCTGCCGGCCCGTTGGGTAAAAGGATTTACGGGCGGCGACTCCGATGTCATCGGGGCAGCCGTGACGAGTTATACGGTCCGCAATAAAAATGCTCACTCGTGGGTCGAAGTGTATATCGAAGGACCGGGTTGGGTACCGCTTGAGCCGACCGTCAGTTTTGACGGAGCCGGGCAATATACAATCGATCAGGAAACGAACAATGAAACCGAACAAGCCAATCCGCAGCGGGATACGGAGACGGATACCGAAACGGCAACACCGAACCGTCCGCAGGAAAATCTGCTCGATGAAGAACAAACGACGACAGCGGCGCAAACCGAGCAACAGTCGTTCCCGATTTGGCCGGTTGTCGGTCTGATTGTTGGAGTGCTGTTCCTCTATCTCTTCCGGAAACCATTGATCCGGACGGCAGCGGTTTTATTCTTCCGCAACCAGCTTCATCGTCCGGAAGGATTCAAGCGGATGTACCGTTTCTTATTGCGCCGCCTTGATAAACAAGGATTCCACTACAAGGACGGCCGCACACTGACGGAACTTGCGCATGAGGTCGACGGATATTACGAAACGTATGCGATGCGTCCGTTGACCGATGCCTACGAACGGATGGTCTACGGAGGCGAATCGTTATCCGCTGATAAAAAACGTGAATATTTCGAAAATATCATTCGACGGATAGAGGGTTGATATTTTCGAATTGATACAGTTACAATAGGAACAACGTAAATCATACATGCATCTCCTTTGTATATACTCGCGAATATGGCGTGAGAGTCTCTACCGGGTCACCTTAAACGACCTGACTATGAAGGAGCAGACCCTTCGTATACACTTTTTTGTGAAGCGGCCTGCTCTTTTTCCATTTATCTATGGGGGAAGAGTGGGCTTTTTTCATCGGGTTACGCATGAAATTGGAAAGGCGGGAATAGATTTGGAAGCACATTTGGACCAAGAAATGATCCTCGTCCTCGACTTTGGAGGTCAGTACAATCAATTGATCACACGCCGTATTCGTGATCTCGGAGTTTACAGTGAACTGCATTCGCATAAGATCACTGCAGCGGAAGTAAAAGACATCGCACCAGCCGGTATTATCTTCTCTGGTGGACCACGTAGTGTCTATGCAGAAGACGCGTACCGCTGTGACCCGGAAATCTTTGACCTCGGCATTCCGATTTTCGGAATTTGTTACGGTATGCAATTGATGTCGCAACACTTTGGTGGAACGGTTGAACGTGCCGGACACCGTGAGTACGGAAAAGCGACATTGACACTCAATGATCCATCACCTATGTATGCGAACCTCCCACTCGAACAAACGGTTTGGATGAGCCACAGTGACCTCGTCACATCGGTACCAAACGGTTTCGTCGTCGATGGAACAAACGTCTCGTGCCCAATTGCTTCAATCAAAAACGAAGAACTGAAGATGTACGGCGTCCAGTATCACCCGGAAGTTAACCACACGATGTTCGGCAAAGAACTCTTGAAGAACTTCCTGTTTGAAGTCTGTCAGTGTACAGGCGACTGGTCGATGGGGAACTTCATCGAAGTCGAAATCGCAAAAATTAAAGAAGAAGTCGGCGATAAAAAGGTCCTTTGTGCGCTTTCAGGAGGCGTCGACTCGTCAGTCGTCGCAGCACTCATTCACGCGGCAATCGGTGACCAGTTGACATGTATGTTCGTCGACCACGGTCTCTTGCGTAAAGGGGAAGCCGAAAGTGTCATGAAGACATTTGCGGATCACTTCCACATGAACGTCATCAAGATTGACGCGCAAGACCGCTTCTTGAACAAGTTAAAAGGGATCTCGGATCCGGAGCAAAAACGTAAAATCATCGGAAACGAATTCGTTTACGTCTTCGACGAAGAAGCGTCGAAATTGACGGATATGGACTTCCTTGCGCAAGGAACGCTCTACACGGATATCATCGAAAGTGGAACGGATACAGCACAAACGATTAAATCACACCACAATGTCGGTGGATTGCCGGAAGACATGCAGTTCAAGTTGATTGAACCAATCAACACGTTGTTCAAGGATGAAGTCCGTGCACTCGGAAAAGAACTTGGTTTGTCTGACGAAATCGTTTGGCGTCAACCTTTCCCGGGACCGGGTCTCGGAATCCGTGTTCTTGGTGAAATCACAGACGAGAAGCTCGAAATCGTCCGCGAATCCGATTTCATCCTCCGCGATGAGATTAAAAAAGCCGGTCTTGAACGCGAGATTTGGCAGTACTTCACGGTCTTGCCGCCACTTCGTTCAGTTGGTGTCATGGGTGACGAGCGGACATACGACTATGCAGTCGGAATTCGTGCCGTTACGTCGATTGACGGTATGACATCGGACTGGGCACGCATCCCGTGGGACGTGCTCGAGAAGATTTCGGTCCGGATCGTCAACGAAGTTCAGAACGTCAACCGCGTCCTGTACGATGTGACGTCGAAACCACCGTCAACGATTGAGTGGGAGTGAAATTGGAATTTAAAATTAGGAAGTAGCTATAGACCCTTATATACCAATGGTTTAGATGCTGTGAGCTGATTTTACTTCTTATCACCTACGACTATTGACTTCTAAAAATACTCTCTTTTATTTGTGTTATTTCGCAAATAAAAGGGAGTATTTTTATTTAGTCAAAGAAAATGATATGAATAACAGAAAGTGGTAGAATTTAATTTTTTATTTTAGTATAATAAGTTAAATTTAAAAATATTTGGAGGTATAAATGAAAAATTATTTAGTTTTTACTATTTCTATGCTTTTATTAGCATTTATTATCTTTTTAGGAATTGGATTTCATAAACTTACTGTTTACGAAAATCCGTCTTCGGATGACGAATACGTATTTACAGATGAAGAAGACTCAGTTAATGCATATGTTGGTGGCGATGCTTACAATTACATGATTAATGCTTCTCAAGCAACAGCTTATTTTGTATTAGCAGGTTTCTCGTTACTTTCAACAATTTGTCTATTTATACTTAATGCTATTCAAATGAACATTAGGAATGAAAAATCTATAGACAAAGAACCTGAGGAATCGAATGATTTGATAGTAGAGGGAACGTAATAATTAGGTTATTTCAAAATGAAGCTCTCTTTTGTTCGCATGATTTGTGAATGAAGGTGGGCTTTTTTCGTGACCAAAATCATGGGACTGTTGAGTGACGTTAAACTGAATCAACAAATTCTAAGAAGGAAAATAAGACACATCGAGCTGTGTGTCGGACACTTGATATAATATGAAGTGAGTAATGAAATGGAATAGGTGGCGAACCACTATGATTGATTGGATATGGCCTGAAGTTGATCGATTAGAGCATCAAGAGAATTGGAATGAAGCAAAAGAATATCTTTTAAAAGCATGGCAACAAAATCCGATGGACTTAAAAAAGACTGTACGACTTGGCTTTTTTTGTTGGTATGTCGTAGTCGAACAAGGGCCACTGGGAATTACAGATGCAGATATAGATACGGATGAATTAGAGTCTGTGTTGACTGAAGTGACAACTTTCGGTTTGGCTCATTTTATGACGGAGGAAGATTTTCTCTGGTGTTTTGGTTATATGATTTCCATGTTTCCGTATTACTTTGGAGACTATGAACAGTGCGAAGAAAAGGGGATTTCTATGTTAAAACGTGCTTATGAATTGTATCCTGAGGAACCTGTATATAAATATTCTTACTTAGGATCTTTCTCGAATACCTATGGAACACTTAAGGATGAATTAAAGCAGATACAACCTGTTTTAGAAGATCGATTTAAAGGCGAAGGTCTGTTATCGGAATATTTTAAAGAAGTATTCGGTTAACGATCATGTTAATTTTCAACAAAACATGGAACTAAATAGCTGATCAGCTATTCTCTTCTTTAATGTGTATATAACGTTTTTGATGTGTATATAACGTTCTTATTTCTTTTTTTCGAAACCTGTGTTTTTAGATGGAAACTTTAGTAACGTAAAAAAGGATCCGAAGACGGACAGATGAGAAGAGGAGTTGGAAGAGGACGATGAACGGACGAAATCCGGTTTATGATCACGCCAAATTAGTATTAATTTTTTTGGTGGTTCTAGGTCACTTGATTGAACCTTTTATTGTGAAAAGCCGAATGCTAGAAGGTGTTTTTAATTTTATTTACTTGTTTCATATGCCGGCCTTCATCTTCATTTCCGGTTATTTTTCAAAAGCGGAATTGACTGTCAGAACCGGACTAAAACTTTTGGGGGATTACCTCGTGCTGTTCGTACTCATTCAACTCGTATTTGTGGCAGTCATGAAAGGAATCGGAATGGATCAATATCAATTTTTGACCTTCCAACCAGCTTATATTTATTGGTATTTGTTTGCGATGTTCGCTTGGAGTTTAATGTTGCCGGCAGTTCTTCAGTTGGCGCGATTCACTAAATTTGGGGTTGGACACATCGTGGTCATCAGTGTTCTGATTGCTTTAATTGCCGGTTACGTTGAACAGATCGGCTGGATGTTCAGTTTGTCACGGATTTTGGTCTTCTTTCCGTTTTTTGTGCTCGGTTATTATTTCAAGAGTCAAAGTTGGACGATCTATCAAGCATTCCCGAATCGTAAAGTGGCTGTAAGTGTCATGATGATCGTTGCTCTGATGATGTGGATTTGGTCGAACCTTTTTCAGTTTGGTTTGCTGAGTGGAGCGAATTCGTATTCCAAGATTGGATTAACCGATACAGGACCAATCGTACGACTTGTTCTGTATATGTTACAGTGCGTTATGATTGTAGCGTTCTTTACACTATTGCCGCGAAAGCCGTCCTTATTTTCTCATCTTGGAACAAAGACGTTGACCATCTATATTCTTCACGGATTCATCGTCAAAGGACTCGTTGCCGTTGCGTATTTCAATGAGCTTACCGTAGGGAAAGTACTGCTCCTTCCGATTTTGGCGATAGTTCTTGTAATAGTCTTAGGAAGAGTACCGGTACGCTTTCAGCTATCGCCGCTCATTTTAAAGAACGATAAGCGTAATCAGAAAAGCTTAGGGAAAGTCAGTTGATCGAAAAAACGCTTCCAAAACCGAACGTTCGGATTATTTGAACGACTAAATTTCGCTTTTATGGTTGACCGGTGATTTAGAGCGTGCTACGATGTGTCTGTTCTTATTTTAATCATCCACTAAAAAAACAAAAAATAATGCCGTATAATTCTGGGGATATGGCCCGGAAGTCTCTACAGGAACACCTTAAAGGTTCCTACTACGGCGTGCACTGATTCTGGTGTGCGCTTAAAGAAACGGCTTTTACCGCTTAGGTAACTGCCGTTTTTTTCGTTTCTTGAGACGGCTTATTTGGAAAGAGGGCAATCATGAGCACACAGATGAAACCGCAACAATCGAAACAAAAGGAGAATGCGATTGCGCGTTACTTCGATTTTAATGGACTCGGTACGAATATGCGGACAGAGTTCATCGCCGGTATGACGACGTTCTTCGCGATGGCCTACATCTTGTTCGTCAATCCGAACACACTCGCAGAAGCGGGAATGGATGCGGGAGCGGTCTTCGGTGCCACGGCACTCGTTGCCATCATCGGTTCGGTCACGATGGGATTACTCGCCAATTACCCAATCGCTTTGGCACCCGGCATGGGACTGAATGCGTTCTTCGCTTACAGCGTCGTCATCGGAATGGGTATCCCGTGGCAAACGGCTTTATCCGGTGTTTTAGTATCCGGTCTGGTCTTCATGGTGTTAACAGCGTCTGGTATTCGGGAAACAATCATCAATGCGATTCCGGAACCGCTTAAAATGGCAGTAGCTGCCGGAATCGGTTTATTCATTGCTTTCATCGGTTTGAAAACAGGCGGTATCGTTGTCGCCAACGAAGCAACACTCGTGTCGCTCGGTAACTTAGGGCAGGGAACGACATTACTTGCTGTCTTCGGTTTAGTCATCTCAGCCATCTTAATGACACGCGGAATTAAAGGGGCCATCTTCTTCGGAATGATTATCACAGCCATTGCCGGTATGATCTTTGGTTTAATTCCGGTCCCATCAAGTCTCGGTGAAATCGTCTCAGCACCACCAAGCATCGCACCGACATTCGGTCAAGCATTCTTACACTTTAATGAAATCTTCACAGTCCAGATGGCAGTCGTCATCCTGACATTCTTCTTCGTTGATTTCTTCGACACAGCCGGAACACTTGTTGCGGTCGCAAACCAGGCAGGATTGATTAAAGAAAATAAAGTCCCGCGTGCCGGTCGCGCCTTGATTGCAGATTCAACAGCAACGGTCGCCGGTTCAATTCTCGGAACGTCGACTACGGTCTCTTACATTGAATCAAGTGCGGGTGTCGCAGCAGGCGGTCGTTCAGGAATGACGGCGATCGTAACCGGTTTATTCTTCGGACTTGCATTGTTCTTCTCGCCACTCCTCGCGATTATTACAGCACCGGTAACAGCACCGGCATTAATCATCGTTGGTGTATTGATGGCTTCATCTCTTCTCCAGATTGATTGGAAGAAGTTCGAATATGCGGTTCCGGCCTTCTTGACGGTCATCATGATGCCGCTCACGTACTCAATCGCAACCGGTATTGCCTTTGGATTCTTGTTCTATCCAATCACGATGATCGCAAAAGGTCGTGCGAAGGAAGTCCATCCGATCATGTACGCGATGTCACTCGGATTCCTTGCTTACTTCATCTGGTTACACTAAGTTTTCGTGTTGTAATGACGTCTTTCTTCTATATAGAAGAAAGGCGTTTTTTTTGTGGGGGAGGGAAAGAGGAGTAAGAGGAGGTGTTTCGATGATTGAAAAGATTACAGGTCCCGTCTTTGAATACTTGGCGGAAGACAAACGGTTGATTCAGGTGGCGCGAAAAGTCGGTTTGCCTTTAGGTGGAACATTTTTTGTTGGCGGGCAGACATTGGACGAAACAGTTGAAACCGTTCAAACATTAAATCGAGACGGGCGGGCAGTGACAATTGACTGTCTAGGTGAATTCATTGAATCGGAACATGATGCGGCAGCAATCGCCAATGAATGCATTAAAGTCATCCATCGGATTTCAGAGGAGGGACTGAATGCTCAAGTCTCACTGAAACTCACATCAGTCGGCTTACGACTCGATCCACGAATCGCGGTAACACAAATGACCCGAATTTTAGAAACGGCAGAACGTTTTGATATGCGTGTGACGGTTAATATGGAAGAAGAGGCCGTTTGTGAGACGATCATCCAAGTTTTTGAACAGTTGCGGCAGCGGTTCTCAAATGTCGGAATCGCGTTGCAAGCCAATTTATACCGAACGCGTTTTGATCTCGAACGCTTGCAATCCACCGTTCGTGTCGTCAAGGGGGCGTATACCGGTCCAAAAGATATTTATATTGAACGAAAAGAAACCGTTGATATGACATATTTACAGCTGGTCAAACAAAACCTGTTGCAAGGGTGTTATACGCAGGTGGCGACACATGACGAAGACATGATTCAAGAAATCATCCGTTTCGTGCATCGACAGGGAATCGGACCCGAACAATTTGAATTTCAGATGCTTCAAGGGATGCGGCCGAACCGGCAAAAGGAATTAGTAGATGAGGGATACCGTGTCGTGATCTATGTCCCGCATGGCGTTGATTGGTATACGTATTTGATGAAACGTTTGGCGGAACGGCCGGCAAACATCGTCTTTACCGCAATCAGTATGTTAAGACTCTAAAGGCTTTACAAAGGGTTTTTAAATCCTTTGTAAAGTTTTTTTGAAATAATGCTTGTGTTTGTCGAATTTTGTTGGTATATTAATAAATGTTCCAGCGAGACGCCTTTTATAAACGGTTTGTTGGGGCTGAAAAATCTTTTCTAAAACATGGTTGACATAATCGAAAGAACCTGTTAATCTATTGAAGTCGCTAACACGACGCAAAAGAAATGACGAACTTTGAAAACTGAACGATGAGGCAAAAAACGTATCTTCGGATACAAACAATGAATGAAGCGCAAGCTTCGTCAACGTGACTTCGGTCACAAAAACGAGCAAGTCAAACACTTTATGGAGAGTTTGATCCTGGCTCAGGACGAACGCTGGCGGCGTGCCTAATACATGCAAGTCGAGCGCAGGAAGCTCACGGAACTCTTCGGAGGGAAGTGAGGGGAATGAGCGGCGGACGGGTGAGTAACACGTAAGGAACCTGCCCCAAGGATTGGGATAACTCCGAGAAATCGGAGCTAATACCGAATAGTTCTTCAGACCGCATGGTCTGATGATGAAAGGCGCTCCGGCGTCACCTTGGGATGGCCTTGCGGTGCATTAGCTAGTTGGTGGGGTAATGGCCCACCAAGGCGACGATGCATAGCCGACCTGAGAGGGTGATCGGCCACACTGGGACTGAGACACGGCCCAGACTCCTACGGGAGGCAGCAGTAGGGAATCTTCCACAATGGACGAAAGTCTGATGGAGCAACGCCGCGTGAGT